>DAOTYT010000072.1:0-45598 GCA_034434615.1 Anaerolineae bacterium
TTATGCGCGCTGGCTTGATGCCACGGTGCGTGTTTCGACGGCGCGCCATCTTTATGCCCATAATGAAGAGAATTGGACTGTCCAGATCATCACCTGTGCCTTTGGGCGCATTGGGCTGGTCGTGCGCGGGCCGGCTGCCACTGATTACGTCTACGATGCCGCGCTCGCCTGCCCGGCTGAGGGCTTCATGGCGGCGCTGCTGGCCGAAATCGCCCAAACGCTCGCTCCCGCCGGTTAATGCGCGTTTTTCTTCATAACTTATTCACATCTATTTAGTAAGGGTTCACTTAGGAGGGGGAGCTGTTCATCTTCGCCTCATGCAGCCATGTTAAAGTTCATTGTGAAATTGGGTTCAAGCAAAGTTCGACGCTGCAATCTCGAAGCGGCTGGCGTATAATAGAGAGAACTATGAACAATGGCGCGCGTCCACACACCATCGTCCAGATCAATGGCCTCAGCAAGACTTATACTGAGGGAGATAAGACGCGCCAGATTCTTGACAGCGTTGAACTCACGATTACAGAGGGTGAGTTTTTCGTCCTGCTCGGTAAAAGTGGCAGCGGCAAGAGCACGCTGCTCAACCTGATGAGCGGTATCGACCGAGCCGATGCCGGTCAAATCCTGGTCGCTGGCACCGATATCGCCCAACTCAATGACCGCCAGCTCACGTTGTTTCGCCGCCGCCAGGTTGGCATCATCTTTCAATTCTTTAACCTGATCCCGACGTTGACGGTGCTGGAAAATGTTACGCTGCCTTTGGAACTCTCTGGCGGCGCACGCGCCGAGGCAGCGCGCCGAGGCATGGCGCTGCTGGAGCGGGTTGGCCTGGCCAACCGCGCTGCGACATTTCCGGACAAGTTGAGCGGCGGGGAGCAGCAGCGCCTCGCGATTGCGCGCGCCTTGATCGCCGAACCAGCGCTTGTCTTGGCCGATGAGCCGACCGGCAACCTCGACGAAGAGACAGGTCAACAAGTCTTAATGCTTCTGCTAGAATTAACACGAAGCGCAGGCAAGACGTTGGTCATGGCGACCCATAATCCGGAAATCGTGCCTTTGGCCGACCGCGTCTGCCGCATTCACGAAGGTAAGTTAGTCGTCACCCGGCAGCAAAGGGTGAAGGAGATCCTCTATGGCTGACCCCGATCCGGTCGCTGTCAAGCAGGTTCTCTCGGAACTGCGCGATATCGACAAAGAGAAACGTCGTACAGCCGTGATGAAACTCGGCATGATGGGCGGCGAGGAAGCCGTGCGCACGCTCATTAGTGTCGTTCGTAACCAGCATGAAGATTTGATCGTGCGCGGGAGGGCGGCCCTGATGTTGGGCAAACTTGGCGACGCGCGCGCTGTTGGCCCTCTGATCGAGGCGCTTGACGCGCCCGGTTTTCTGACGCGCGTTCACGCTGCGCAGTCGCTCGGTAAACTCGGCGATCCGCGCGCCATCGAACCTCTGCTGCGCGTCGTTGAGACGGAATCTGACAAGTTTCGCGATGCCGCTCAGGAAGCGCTCATCCGGCTGGGATACGATATCAACGCGCTCAATGCGCGGCAAGATCAAGCGGCGCCGGAGACATGCGCCGAAGGAGAACCCGGCGAGTAGTCGCATCTCCTGATGCGCTGGCAACACACCGGCGGCCGCTAAATCCGCCGCGGCAGCGCCAGCTGCGCGCACAGCCGAGCGCGCACAATTAACGTCCTATCGTCATGCATCACGGAAAACGCCGATGATCAGTCCTATCATTGTGCGCCTTGCAGGGCGCTACATAGGCCGCCGCGTCTTGCAGAGCACGCTGTTCGTCTTGGGCGTCGCGCTGGGTGTGGCGGTCGTCATCGCGATCGACTTGGCCAACAGCTCCGCCAGCCGCGCGTTCTTTTTGAGTACACAGAGCGTCACTGGCCGCGCGACGCATCAGATCATCGGAGGGCCGGGCGGCCTGCCGACTGAGCTCTATCGCAGGCTTAGGCTCGATCTGCGTCTGCACGAAGCCGCTCCTATCGTCGAGAATTACGTCCGCTCCGACGCGCTCGGCGACCGCCCGCTGCGGCTGTTGGGAGTCGATCCCTTTGCCGAACCGCCTTTCCGCGATTACTTATCCACGGTCGAAGTCGCCGGAGAGGCGGGCGCAGCCTTTGAGTCGCTGAACGCCTTCATCGCTCAACCCAACACGATCCTGATCAGCGAGGGGTTGGCCGAGCGCTATGGCATCGCGCCTGGCGACGAGATCACCCTGCGGCCGGGAGGCGAGCCTGTGACGGCGCGCGTCGTCGGCCTGCTGCGCACGGCCAACGATCTGAGCGCGCAGGCGCTGGAGAGCCTGATCCTGACCGATATTGCCACTGCGCAAGAGGTGGTGGGCCAGCCGGGGACGATCAGCCGCATCGACCTGATTCTGCCCGACGACTACGATCTCTCGGCGATCGAGGCGCTGCTGCCCGCGGGCGCGCTGCTGACGACGCCCAGCGAACAGCGCGGCGCGCTCAGCCAGATGACGGATGCCTTTGAACTCAACCTGCAGGCGCTCAGCTTGTTGGCGCTGGTGGTTGGCGTCTTCTTGATCTATAACACTGTGTCGTTCAGCGTCGTTCAACGGCGCGGTGTGATCGGGATTCTGCGAGCTATCGGCGCGACGCGCGGGCAGGTCTTCCGCCTGATCCTCGGCGAGGCGCTGCTGCTCGGTTTGATCGGCACTGTCATCGGTTTGGGGCTGGGGATCATCTTCGGGCGCGCCTCAGTCGGTCTGATCGCGCAGACGATCAGCGATCTATACTTCACGGTCGATGTGCAAAGCGTCACGCTCGACCCGCTGACTTTGGTCAAGGGCGCGGCGATCGGCATCGCGGCCAGCTTATTCGCCGCGCTGCTGCCCTCGCTCGATGCGACGCGCACGCCGCCGGCTGGCTCGCTGCGCCGGTCTCAGATCGAGGAGCAGACGCTGCGGCTGCTGCCCATCGTTACGATAGGGGCTGTCGCTCTGGTCGGCGCTGGCATTCTGCTGCTGCTCATCCCCACAAACAGCCTCATCATCAGCTTTGCGGCCCTCTTCTGCATCATCGTCGGCGGGGCGCTGTTCACGCCGGTGGTGCTGGTCGCGGCCATGCACGCAGTCACGCCGGCCAGTTGGCGCGTGTTCGGCGTGCTCGGCCGCATGGCCCCGCGCGCGGTCTCCCGATCGCTGAGCCGCACCTCGGTCGCCGTCGCCGCGCTCACCGTGGCAGTCAGCGTGATCGTTGGCGTCAGCGTCATGATCACCAGCTTTCGAGGCACGGTTGCTGACTGGCTTGATACCACCCTCGGCGCCGATATTTACATTTCGCCGCCTCAACTCACCGCCGTCCGCGTTACTGCCGATGTTGACCGCGCTTTGGCCGAACAGCTGTGGACGATCGAAGGCATTGACCGGATCGCGGTGAGCCGGAGCGCAACCGCGATCGCGCCAGATTATCCTGACCTGCCACCAGTGAACATCGCGGCGGCCGATGGCGAAATCGTCAGCCGGCCGCGCCGTTTTGTGTGGCTTTCCGTCCCAGAGGATGCCTACTGGCCAGCGCTGGAAAATGGCGCGGTCATGGTCAGCGAGCCGTTCGCCTTCCGGCGCGGCATCACGCCGGAGCGGAACACGATCGCGCTGCTGACGGATCGCGGCCCGCAGACTTTCACCGTCATCGGGGTCTACTACGATTACGCGACCGATCAGGGCACTTTGTTCATGGCCGAAGACGTCTACCGCGCCTATTTCAATGACCCCTTCATCTCGACGATCGCGGCCTTCCTCGCGCCTGATGCCGACCCGGCGCTCACGCTCGAACGGGTGCGCGAGGCGCTGGCCGGCACCGATCTGCTGGCGCAGAGCAATCTCGCGCTGCGCGCCAGCGTCTTCGAGGTTTTTGAGCGGACATTCGCCATCACGACTGCGCTGCGCCTGCTGGCCACGGTAGTGGCTTTCATCGGCATCCTCAGCGCGTTGATGGCCCTTCAGCTTGAGCAGACCCGCCAGTACGGCGTCATGCGCGCCATCGGCCTGACGAAACGACAGCTTTGGGACTACACCCTGATCCAAACGGGTTTGATGGGCGCGGTCGCCGGGCTGCTCGCGCTGCCGATCGGCTTGGCGCTGGCCTATGTGCTCGTCTATGTCATCAATGTGCGTTCGTTCGGGTGGACGATGCAGCTCAATTTGACGGCGGAAGAACTTATCATCGCGTTTGCGGTAGCTTTGGTGGCCGCGCTGGCGGCGGGCATTTATCCGGCTGCGCGGCTGGGCACACTTTCCACCGCGCGCGCGCTGCGCAGCGAGTAGGCTGGCTACAGCGATTGCAGCTCGTCGAGCAGAATATAGCCTTCGCGGATGGCTGCCAGCGCCGCTGCGTGTCGATCTTTGGCCTGCAGGATGTCCATCGCATGCGCCAGTGCCTCGATCATGGCCGCCATCGACAGGTTCAAGCGTTTGCTGATCGCGTCATTCTCGTAGCCAGCCGCGATCAGCAGCAGGATTTGCCGCTCGGTCTCGCTGAGCTTTTCCTGCCCCGCGTTCAGAATGCCAGTGACGACTTTCTCCGCGACGCCGGCGCCAAGCACGAGACTGCCCTGCGCCACGCGCAGGATCGCCTCGACCAGATCGGCGTCGCTGGCCGATTTCAGCACATAGCCATGCGCGCCCGCGCGCAGCGCCTGGGTAATATACCAGTCTTCTTCGCGCCCGCTGAGGATGAGAATTTTGACGTTCGGGGCTTCGGCGCGAAGCTGCGGCAGCACCTCTAACCCGCTGCGCACCGGCATGTTCAAATCGAGCAGCAGCACATCCGGCTGCAGGGCCAAGGTCTGAACAAGAGCGGCCTCTCCATCTGCCGCTTCGCCCACCACGACCATATCCTCGCGCTCGGAAAGGAAACCGGCCAGCGTTCGGCGCAGCAGGGTGTGATCATCAGCAAGGATCAAGCGCAGCGGCGCGCGCTGCTGCGAGATGGCTCCCTCCAGAATGACCGGTCGGGCGGGCTGGGTCGTTCGGTCAGGGCCGGCGGCACTGAAGACCGAGGCATACAGCGCCTGCGCAAAGGTTTCGGCAGTTTGATAGCGGCGCGCCGGCTGCTTCTCCAGCGCTTTCATGATGACGGTTTCCAGCGCCAGCGGCAGTTCCGGGTTGATCGAGCGCGGCGACGGCACCGCTTGTTTGACGTGCTGCAGCAGCAGGGCGTTGATGTCATCGGATGAAAAGGGAAGCTGGCCGGTCAGCATCTCATAGAGCACGACGCCCAGCGAATAGATATCGGTGCGCCGGTCCAGCTCGAGCGCCTGCGCCTGTTCTGGCGAGAGATAAGCCGGCGTGCCGATGATCATGCCGGCGGTTGTCACCCGCTTGGCCTCTTTGGGCAGCGCCAGCCCCAAATCCATGATCTTGATCTGGCCTTCGGGCGTCACTTTGATGTTGGCGGGTTTGATATCGCGGTGGATGATATCCCGCTCATGGGCATAGTGCAGCGCCAGCGCGATCTGGCTGCCCAGCTTGACGACCGTCTGAACATCGCAGGGGATATAATCAGTGAGCGGGGCGCCTTCAACATATTCGATGACGAGGAAGTGCGCCTCGCCATCTTCATCCATGTCGTAGATCGCCATGATGTTGGGGTGGTTCAACTGGGCGACCGCGGTCGCTTCCTGCATGAAACGAATGCGCACCGCCTCGCGCACATGCGGCAGCAGCACTTTGAGCGCCACTACGCGCCCGAGCCGCCGGTCAAGCCCGCGATAGACGATGGCGGTCGAACCTTCGCCGAGCAGGGCCTGCACCTCGTACCGATTGCGCAGTATGCGGCCGATCATGCTTTGCACGGTTTCTCCCAGTGGTTCCTTCGCTTAGCATACCATGGGCCGGGAGTTCGAACAACCGTTCCCTCAAAGTCAGCGTTAGCTCTCTGAGGGGGGCGTATCCGTCGAAGAGGGGGCCGCATGAAGCGCTGCTTCGCCTCGAGCGGGAGCGATCAGGACGCCACCGCCGACATAGTGAGGCTGAGCATTGTCTTGCAGCGGTTCGATGATGGTATAGCGCGCCAAGATCATGGCAACGCCGGCCAGAGGTACTGACAGCAGCGCGCCGATCACGCCGCCGATCGTAAAACCAATGAACAAAAAGACGATCACCAAAATTGGATTGAGATTCACGCTGCGCGACATGATGCGCGGCGTGAGGATGTGCGCTTCGACCTGCTGAATGGCGACGAAGACGACGAAGGTGACAACCGCCTGAATCGGAGAGACGAGCAGTGCCAGCAGCACGGCGCCGCCTGCGCCCAGGAACCCGCCGATCATCGGGATGATCGACGTGACGCCTACTACAAAGGCCAGGGTTACCGCGTTGCCCACCCCCAGCAGCGATAAGATGATGAAGTGGGCGACACCGACGAAGATCGCCACGACCATAATGCCGTTCAGGTAGGCACCCAGCGAGAATTCAATCTCGTTCATGATCGCTTCAACCCGGGCGCGGCGGCCGATTGGAAACAAAGACTTGATGAAAGCGACAGCGTTATCGCGCGAGGTGAGCCAGTAAATGCCGACCACGATCGCCAGCACGGTGTAGCCCAGAATAGAGCCAATCTCGGCAGCGAGCGAGGGGAAAGTTGCGCGCAGGTCATTGACCAGATTTGTGATGCCGAGGCGGATGGTGTCAGGGTCTGCCAGTTGAACGCTTGTGCCCGTGATTTGAAACACAGTTCGCTCTAACCATGCCTGCGCGGCGATCAGCCGGTTCGCAAGACGGTTGCCATCCTCGATATAAATGGCGAGCTGGGTGACCGCTGGCGGGATGACGATTAAAAACAGGCCGATGATCAAGATGAGCGTGATCGCGTAAACGATCAGGATCGCCAGCCCTTCCGAAATGCCCCGGCGTTTCAGCCACAGCACCATCGGCCGCAGCGCCGAGGCTGCGATGATCGACAGGAGGATGACAACGAGGATCTCAATGCTCATGAGGGCGATGTAAGCGCCCGCCAGCGTGGCCAACACCACCAATGTGTTCTGGAAAGTTTGCCTCGCTGTCATCAAGGTGTGCCTTGGGTGAAATGCGTTTTGTTAGATACATATTCTAACCGTTTTTGTGCGGGCGTCAATCGCCTTCTGCGTTGCCTGATAGTTTGCTGATCGTTAGATGCATTTAACCGAAGTGTCCTCGCAGGCTGTGGTAAAATGCCGACGCAATGAAGAAATATCCTCCCTTGCTCACCCCGCTTTTGAGCGGATTGTCCTTGTTGTTCGCCGTGCTCGCTTGCAATTTGAGCGATGATACCCGGCCGCCAACGCTGGTTCCCCGCCCCAGCGCGACGCCGCCTCCAACGATCGGCTATGCCACGCTTGCGCCTGAAGAATTTCCAATGGAAGCGACACAAGTTCCACAGCAGCAGCGCACCGATGCCGCTTTGCTTAACCTCATCGCACAGGTGGAGGCTGATCGTTTGATCGCACACGTCAGCGCGTTAGAGGGCTTCGTCACTCGCCATTTTAATTCGGGCGGGAACGGCCCAAATCGCGGCATCGATGCGGCGGCCAACTACATCATTAACCAGTTCAACCAGATTCGCGATCAGGCCTATCAAGGCAACTTCGCCGTGCT
This sequence comes from Anaerolineae bacterium, assembly GCA_034434615.1. Lineage (GTDB taxonomy): Bacteria > Chloroflexota > Anaerolineae > Aggregatilineales > Phototrophicaceae > Flexifilum. Next base: position 7,605 of record DAOTYT010000072.1, read on the forward strand.
GACGCAGGATTTCCCCGTTCGCTGGGGCGGCATCAACACCATCAATAAGAATATCGTCGGCGTGCTGACGGGCACTGAGGCCGGGGCGGGCATCATTTTGGTCGGCGCGCATTATGACAGCATCTCGTCAGACGTGAATGACAATGTCGGTTTTGCCCCAGGCGCCAATGACAATGCCAGCGGCGTCGCCGCCCTCATCGAAATCGCACGCATCCTTAGCCAGCGGCCGCAGCGCGCGACTGTGATGTTCGTCGCTTTCGGGGCCGAGGAGATCCAGCGGCAGGGAAGCATCGCTTTTGTGCGCGATTATCTGCTGCCGAATAACATTCGCATTGACGCCATGCTGAATATGGACATCATCGGCAGCAGCACTGGCCCGAACGGCCAAACGATCGACAACCAAATTCGCGTCTATTCCAACGACCCCAACGACTCGAACTCGCGCCAGCTCGCCCGAACGCTCAATCTCATCGCGCTGCGCCACATGCCAGATATGTCGATCAAGCTTGAGCCGCAGGCCGATCGTCAAGGGCGCTACAGCGATCATATCACCTTTCATGAAGCCGGATTTCCGGCTGTGCGCTTCATCGAAGCGTTAGAGAATCCTAACCTGCATCACACCGACCGTGACCGGATTACGACCCTGCGCCCGTCCTATCTCGTGCGAGCGACGCAAACGGTGCTCGCCAGCGCGGCGGTGCTGGCCAACGGCCCGCGCCCACCGCGCAGCATCAGCCTGCGCGATAATGGGAACGGCACGCGCACGCTCGTGTGGGAAACGACGCCGGGCGCCGTTAGCTATCTCGTCGCGCTGCGCGCGCCGGGCTCGGTCATCTTCAACGAATACTTCGAAGTCAACAGCAACAGCAGCGGCGCTTGGGATGGTTTCATACCGTCGCGCTATGAAGCCGTCGCTGTTGCCGGGCAAGATGCCAATGGGATGATGGGGCCGCTGTCGGCCGAGTATGCGATCACCAATTGAGGTTGGGAAGGCAAACGATGAGCGAGCGTGTTGAGCCAGAGGAGGCTCCAGAGGAACCTAAGGCAGCGGAACTGCCATCGATTGAGCCGATCGCGCCGGAGCTTGCGCGCGCGATCCTCGATCGGGCCATCGCCGAGCGGCTTGGCCCTGATTGGCAGGATGAAGACAGCGGCTGGCTGCTTGTGACGGGCCACGATTATATGGCGCGGCTGACGAAGGGATCACGCAATGTCGATTTCTACGTCGATCTGCTGGGGCAGGTCACGATCGAGGAACGCGCGATCAACCCCGCGCAGGCCAGCGGCCGCCTGATCGCGTGGACGCTGCTGCTCTTGTCGCTGGCGATCGCCTATCTGCTGGCACGAGCGATAGGATGGCTGTAAACGCTCGAACCTTGTGGCGGCATTGGCGGCCGGTGCTGGCTTTGATCGCGTTGGTGCTGCTGCTGGCTCTGCCGGTAGTGACTTATCCGCTGGGGCGCGATCAGGGCGAATTTGCCGTCCTCGGCCGGGGTCTGTTAAATGGGCGCGTCCCGTATATTGACCTATGGAATCCAAAGCCCCCAGCGGTTTTTTACGTTTACGCTGCGGCGATGGCGCTGTTCGGGCAGACGGTAAGCGCGCTGCGCCTGATCGATCTGCTGATCGCGCCGCCGATCGCGCTGGCGCTGGCTTGGTTGGGGCGGCGCTGGGGCGGGGCGCGCGTTGGGTTATGGGCGGCGCTGCTCTTCGCGGTGTTTTACTTTACCGAGACCTTTTGGACGCTGACGCAAAACGACGGCATCGCCCTGCTGCCGATGACGCTGGCCGTCGTGTGCGCGGTCAAGGCAGCCGAAGGAAAGCAGCGCGCGGCAGCTTGGGCGCTCGGCGCCGGGCTGCTGGCCGGCTGGGCCTTCTGGTTCAAATACCCGTTTGTGCTGTTCGCTGCTGCCTTGCCGCTGATGGCGGGGCTGCTCGCTGCTCCTGAAGTGCGGCGCGGGCTGCCTGGCGCTGCTGTCGTGTATGCGGCTGGCTTCTCTCTCGTGCTCCTCGCTGGTACCGGCGTGCTGGTGAGCCTGGGCGCGTGGGAGGCGCTGATCGAAAGCGCCCGCGTCACTTCTGCCTACACTGCTCGCGGCTTCGCGCCTGCCGAGTTCAGCGCTGCCATGTCGGTCGCGCTTGGCTACCGCTGGTCGCACTGGGGGCTGCTGTTTCTGCTGGCTGCGGCGGGCCTTGCGATCAGCCTGCGCCGGCGCGAACGCGCGGCTTACGCTGCGCTCGCATGGCTGAATGCCGGGCTGCTGATCATGTTGGCACAAGCCAAAGGCTATGACTATCACTGGCTGCCGATGCTGCCGCCGCTGGCGCTGTTCGGCGCGCGCGCCGTCGATGCGGGGCTGGTCGCGCTCGCGCGGCGGTTATCGGTCCGTTTTGCTCGCCTTGCTGGCTGGCTGGCCGCGGGCGCGCTGCTGCTGGCGCTCGCCGGCTCGACGTGGGGGCGGGCGCTGCCCTACGTAACCGGCGCGCAGCCGCTCTACGACTATTATCGCGGGTTTCAGGCTGGCGAGTTCATCGCCGAGGAGTCTCAGCAGGTGGCCGATTTCCTGCGGGCGCGCGTTGTGCCGGGGGACTCGTTGTTCATCTGGGGGTTCCGGCCAGAGGTGTATTTCCTCAGCCAGTTGAACCCGGCAACGCGTTTTATTTTTCATTTTCCGCTGGTGGCAGAGTGGTACCCGCCCGAATGGCGCGAGGAAAATGTCGAGATCCTGTGGGCCGCGCTGCCCCCGTACACACTGGTGCTTCAGGTCGATTACCTGCCGTGGGTGACCGGCAGCGACGAAGACTCCAACACGCTGCTGCAAGCCTATGCTGGCTTAAATGATTGGCTCATCTATAATTATGAGCGCGAGGGGCAGATCGGAAACTTCTTCTTATGGCGACGAAAATCTTGACGAACGTCAAAATCCGCGAAGCGCGCGAGGAAGATATCCCGGCCATGGTGAGCTTGATCGCGCCCTATGTTGAGCAGGGCACAGTGCTGGGGCGCACGCTTGATGAGTTCGACGAGCTGCTGCCATCGTTTTTTGTGGCGGAGCTTGATGGCCGGGTGGTCGGCTGTGTGGTGTTGGAGATCTATTCGTCCAAACTGGCCGAGATCCGCAGCCTCGCGGTCGCCGATGATCTGCGCGGCGCCGGCGTTGGTCGCATGTTGGTCAACGCGTGTCTCGAGCGGGCGCGCGAGCGCAAGATCCTCGAAGTCATGGCGATTACATCGTCCGACGAGTTCTTCATCAAGTGTGGATTCGATTATACGCTGCCCGGGGCTAAACGCGCGCTCTTCATTCAAACGCGCGAGTAGGCCGCGGCGCGTCGGCTGTCAATAGTTTTTGTCAAATCAAAAAGGACTTTGAAGATGGATTTTGCGATTCCCCCGCATGTCGAGGCGCTGGCCAGCCGTGTGCGCGCATTTATCGATGAGGAAGTCATCCCGCTGGAACCCCGCGCTGGCGAGACCCCAGACGGCCTGCCCGCCGATGTGCTGCGCGAGCTGCGCGCCAAAGCGAAATCGGCCGGCTTGTGGGCGCCGCAGCTTCCCAAAGACCTTGGCGGGTTGGGGTTGTCGCTCAGCGAGATCATTCCAGTCTTCGAGGCGGCTGGGCGCAGCCCTTTGGGGCCGCTGGCGCTCAACTGCGCCGCGCCTGATGAAGGCAACATGCACTTGCTGCATCTGTATGCCGATGAGGAGCAGCGCCACCGCTTCTTAAAGCCGCTGGCCGCCGGCGAAGTGCGCTCTGCCTTCGCCATGACCGAACCCGCTCCCGGCGCTGGCAGCGACCCGACCATGCTGCTCACCCGCGCCGAACGAGATGGCCGCGAGTGGGTGATCAACGGCCACAAGTGGTATGTCTCCGGCGCGGATGGGGCGGACTTTTTTCTGATCATGGCGCGCACCGATCCGCATGTGCCGGTCTACAACGGCGCAACCCTCTTCATCGCCCCGGCTGAAACGCCCGGCATCGAGATTGTACGGCGCGTCCCATCGATGGGGCTGAACGATCTCGGCGGCCACTGCGAGATGCGCTTCCATAACCTGCGCCTGCCTGAGGAAGCGATCCTCGGGCGCGAAGGCGAGGGTTTCGCGCTGACGCAGGCGCGGCTTGGCCCCGCGCGCCTGACGCACTGCATGCGCTGGACGGGCATCGCCCAGCGCGCGCTGGAGATCGCCACGGCTTACGCCGCCGAGCGCCGAGCCTTTGATAAGCTGCTCACCGAGCACCAGTCGATCCAATGGATGCTGGCCGACTCCGCAACCGAGCTGCACGCTGGCCGCTTGATGATGCACCACGCAGCTTGGCTGCTCGACCGGGGTGAGCGGGCGCGCAGCGAGACTTCGATGTGTAAGGTCTTCATCGCCGAGACGGTCTGCCGCGTGCTCGACCGCGCGATCCAGATGTGCGGGGCGCGCGGCATCTCGCGCGACCTGCCGTTGAGCGGTTGGTACGAAGCTGCCCGCGCTTTCCGTATCTACGATGGCCCGTCCGAGGTGCATCGCATGGTCATCGCGCGCGGGGTGATCAAGCAATACGGCGCTGCTTCGATCACATGAGCCAGCGATAGCCGTAAGGCGGCAGCGTGATGTACTCGCCCACGGTTTCTTCCGGGTTGAGCACATCGACGAGCGTCAGATCGGTCGGCATGATGATCGTGTGGGGCGTGTCGCTCAGGTTGTGCAGAGCGAGGAAGCGCTCCTGCGGCCCCACCCGCCAGAAGGCGACCACCTCGCGCGGGGTCTCGTCGTACCACTCCAGCGCGCCCGTCGCCAGCATCGGCAGGCCGCGGCGCACTGCCAGCGTCTTTTGCACAAAGTGCAGCAGGCTGTTTGGGTCTTCCATCTGCGCGGCGACGTTGACATTTTGAAAGCCGTACTCCGGGTCGCGCAGCACCGGCGCGTAAACGCGGTCGGGCGGGGCCGGCGAAAAGCCGCCGTTGCGCTCGTCTGACCACTGCATGGGCGTGCGCACGCCGTTGCGGTCAGGCAGGCCGACGTTATCGCCCATGCCGATCTCGTCGCCGTAGTACAGCACGGGCGCGCCGGGCAGTGTGAACAGCAGCGAATGCAGCAGCTCAATCTTGCGACGATCATTGTCGAGCAGCGGGGCCAGCCGCCGGCGAATGCCAAGATTGATGCGCTGGCTGAACTGCGGCGCGTAAAAGTTCCACATGAATTCGCGTTCTTCGGGCGTGACCATTTCCAGCGTCAGCTCATCGTGGTTGCGCAGAAAAGTCGCCCATTGGCAGCCGGGCGGAATTTCCGGCGTCTGCGCCAGCACCTCCACGATCGGGGTCTTATCTTGTTTGGCCAGCGCCATGAACAAACGCGGCATGATCGGGAAATGGAAGCACATGTGCAGCTCATCCCCATCGCCGAAATACGGCAGCAGATCATGCGGCCACTGGTTGGCCTCGGCCAATAGAAGGCGGCCGGGATAATTGGCATCAACATAAGCCCGCAGCTTCTTCAGGAAGGCGTGGGTTTCCGGCAGGTTCTCGCAGTTGGTTCCTTCGCGCTCATAGAGATAGGGCACTGCATCGAGCCGGAATCCGTCCACGCCAAGGTCGAGCCAGAACTTGATCACATTGATCATCTCCTCATGCACGCGCGGGTTGTCGTAGTTCAGGTCGGGCTGCGTGCTGTAGAAGCGATGCCAGTAATAGTCCTGCGTGCTGCCGTTGTAAGACCAGTTGCTCGGCTCGGTATCGAGGAAGATGATGCGCGCCTCGGCATATTTATCGGGCGTATCGCTCCACACGTAGTAGTCGCGAGTTGGCGCTTCGCGGCTGCGGCGCGCTTCGATGAACCACGGATGCTGGTCGGAGGTGTGGTTCATCACCATGTCGATGATCAGCTTCATGCCGCGCCGGTGCACTTCTTCGAGCGTGAGCTTGAAGTCTTCCAGAAAACCGTAATCGGGGTGCAGGCCGTAATAGCTGGCGACGTCGTAGCCATCGTCCTTGAGCGGCGATGCGTTGATCGGCAGCAGCCAGATACAGTCGACTCCGAGCCACTGGAGATAATCCAGTTTTTGACGCAGCCCGGCGAAATCGCCGTGGCCGTCGCCATTGCCATCGAAGAAAGCGCGCAGGTAAAGTTCGTAAAAGACGGCGTTGAGATGCCAGCTCATCAGCACTGTTCCATGGATTAACCGACCAATCGGCGCATGAGTTTAGCACCACTGCGCCCTTTAGAAAATTGGCAAATTGCGCCGGTAAGCGATACGGTCACGCGCTTCGTCGGTCGCCAAAACGGGTGACGGTGACCTGCCGTCTCTGCCTTCACGGTCGTTCTCCTGCGCGCAGCCGCGCCTCGATCGCGTCGAGGACGGCTGGCAGCTCGGCGACACTGCGGATGACAGCATGCGCACCCGCTTCATACAGCATCGCCTCGATCGGCGCGAGCTGCTCGGCCAGCGCTGCCGGGTCGAGCGCTTCCGCCTCGGCCCCTGTCAAGCCGAGCGCATTACCGGTCTGCGAGACGGCGACCGCCCATGCTCCAGCGTTCAGAGCCTCGTCGATATCGGGAATCGTGTCGCCGACTTTGACGACCGCCGCGAAGGGATAGACGCGCAGGTCGATCGCGTTCTGATACAACATCCACGGCGCGGGCCGCCCCGCGGGCACATCGCTGGGGCAAACGGTCGCGTCAGGGACATAGCCGCGGGCGGCGGCTGCCGGCAGCAAAGCAGCCATCACATCGCGGCTGTAACCGGTCGTCGCGCCGATCTGGAGACCGCGTTCGCGGCAGTGGCGGACGGTCTTTAGCGCGCCTGGGATCAGGTCGGCGTACTCGACGACGGTCGCCGCTTGCGTGGTCACAGAGTCGCGGTAAAGCGCGTCGATGTCTGCCTCCGTCCACGGCACGCCATGGACGGCGAGCCATGCGGCCGAAACTTCTGGCATCTGCGCGATGGCGCGGATGTGATCGCGCTTCTCCAGGCCCATCGGCGCGCGCGCCTGCCCGATGCTCAGCTCGATGCCGCGCCGCCGGAAGATTTCGACGAAGACGACGACCGGGGCAAAACAGCCATAGTCGACCATCGTGCCCGCCCAGTCAAAGATGACGGCGCGCAGCGGCCCGCCGTAAGATCGCCTTTGCATAAGGGTCATGGAATTTGTTCCCTTCTTATCTCAGTGATAAGTGGCGCGCAGGCCGAAGGCGCTGTTTTTTGACAAAGCTGATGTTACCGCGAAAGAGGCTGAAAGTTTTGCCGCTGATCACGCAGTGTTTCTCCAGTCACGAGACAGCTATCTGACTACAGCGTACCATCGACAAAGCGCCGCGCTGCGACCAGAATGAAGTCTTAGACCGATCTTAAACGTCGGCCAGTCGCACCTTGCGTGGCTGCAAGGCGGCGGTTAGTATTGGCTGCGGCGGCGCTCGATGAGCGGTGCCATGAAAAGTTGTTGAGGAAAGTGCATGACCCATCCGTTTGACGAGTTCGAACCAGTCCCCGATCATTTGGCTGATACCGGGCAGGTACAAACGCTGCGCGACCCCGTGCCCGCATGGCGGCGGACGGTTGGACTGCTCAGTTTGCTGGGGGCAGTCGCGCTCACTATCGCCACCATCGTTTTGCTCGTCCTGCCAGCCGACCCCGCTCCCGTTGTGCCGCCGGAAAGCCCCGTAGATGGCGCTGTGAACCAACCAGCTGAGGATGCCGTCATCCTCGACCAGCCGTCTATCGCACAGGAAAACCCCGAGACGGTGAGGCCGCCTGCGCAGTTCACCCTCTTGCCGACGCTCGACCCCGAGACGATGGCGGCGCTGCTGGCGACGCCGGTCGCGCCGGCGGAGGCAATGGAGGGCATCAGCATTGTGCGCAATATCTACAACCCCTTTACGATCGTGCCTGACCGGCCGCGCAGTGAGGTGATCGAGTATGAGGTGCAGGCGGGCGACACGATCTTCACCATTGCCGAGCGATTTGGTTTAAAGCCAGAGACGATCGCGTGGTCAAACGACCGCAGCATCATCGGCGGTTTGCGTCCTGGGCGCATCCTCAACATTCTGCCCGTTGATGGCGCCTACTGGACGGTGCCAGCGCAGCAGAGTATTGCGCAGATCGCGCGCCAGTTCAACGTCGATCCTTACGTGATCATCGACTCGGAATTTAACGCGTTGTTCGGCAGCACGCCGGAGACAGTGCTGCCGAGCGGAACCCGCGTCATCGTGCCCGGTGGCGAAGCGGAGCGGATCGCGTGGAACCCGGTTGTGCAGCGCCAAGAGAGCAGCTCCGGCGGTGGCGGCGGCACCCGCGCAACGGCCGGCCAGATCATCTTCGAGCCGGGCGACCCGGGAAGCTGCGGCTGGACGGATAACCCCGGCGGCAGCGGCGCATGGACGCGGCCGATGCGCGCAGGAACCTACCAGTGGTCGCGCGGCTTCACGTCGTGGCATACCGGCGTTGACCTCGCCGCGCCTGAAGGGACGCCCGTACTGGCTGCCAACGGCGGCACAGTCATTTTTGCCGGCTGGAATTCTTACGGTTATGGCTATGCTGTCGTGCTGGCTCACGGTCCCTATACGACCGTCTATGCGCACCTCAGCTCGATCAATGTGGGCTGCCGACAGTATGTGCAGGCAGGCTCAGTGATCGGCGGCGTCGGCGCGACGGGGCAGGCGACCGGGCCGCACCTGCACTTCGAGATTCGCTACAACGACGTCCCACAGGATCCCACGTTTACCATGCCATTCTAATCGGCCAAACGCTGCATTGTGATGGAGTGGGACGCCGGCTACGGCGTCCCACTCTATTTTATTACCTGTACTACAGGGCCGTCTCATCGAGCAGCGGCAGCAGGTAGATGACCGGTTCTTCGTAAGGGTGTGCGCGGCGAATGGCAGTGACGACGTCGCGCGCGCGGGCGCGCTCGCAGAAAGTTTCGATGCGAATTTCGTCGATCTCGTTGATATGAGCTTTCGTGCCGACTGCAGGGTTGGCCGCTTCGCTTGGCTTGAACCGGCCGGTTCCCGGCGAGGTATAGGCGCAGTGCGTGTACTCGCCGATCACACCGCCGCCAGCTTCCGCGATCGCATCGAGGACTTGCTCGACATTTTCCGGCGGCACGTTGACGATGATCAGGATGCGTTCCATCGTATTGATCTTCTCCTGTGCTGTAAAGTTCGTCGCAAAATTGTTACTATCAAAAGCAGCAGAGTAGGCTACACTACGCCACTATCTTAACGTTTCCGTCTGCACACGTCAGGCAGCGTTCATGCGGATTTACCGCTCCCAGTCCCGGCTCACTTTTCGACGCCAGCGGCGGCGATCGGGCTGCGCTTCGGTTCTGTTCCTGCTCAGCGTGATCGCCAGCACCGCGCTCATCACATGGGCATGGCTTGAAGGGCGCAGTGGCTTGCGCGAAGCGAGCGCGCCGCCCGGAGACCGCATGGCGGCAGCGCAGGCGGCATTTGATCGCGGCGACCTGAACACTGCGATCGCATTAGCGCGCGAGCTGCTGGTTGAACAGCCGCATTTTCCGCCTGCGGTGCGTCTGCTCGCGCGGGCATTGGTCTACCGCAGCTACAGTGACTATGATCGCGCTGTCGATCGCGACTCAGCGGTCGAGGTGACGACGGAAGCCGTGCAGTACCAGCCCAGTAATGACGAACTGGTGGCCAGCCATGCCTTCGCGCTGGCCGCCGCGCGGCGGCCAGGCGCATCGGCCGATGCGGCACGCCGCGTCCTTGAGGCCAAACCTGATCACGCGTTTGCCCGCACCGCGCTGGCGCTGGCCTATGGAACGGCTGGCAGCTACGAGCTGGCCTTGCGCGAGGCGATGCAGGCCGTGAACGCGGCGCGCGGGGCGGAGACGTTCGATGCAGTGCGGGCGCTGGCGATCGCCTATGGCGATCTGGGAAACTATGTCGAAGCCGCGCGCACGGCCGAACGCGCGATCGCGCTCAACCCGCGCATCCTCACGCTCTATTTTGAACGCGCCTTGTTCGCCCTGCAGCTTGGCGATGCCGACTCGGCGACCGTCGCTTACTATCAGGTGTTGGTTTACGATCCTGATAACGTCAAAGCGCGTTTGCGCTTGTGCGAGCTTTCCAGTTTGCTGCGCGAACGAGACGCCGCCATCAGCTATTGTCAAGAAGTGATCAGGCGTGCCCCCGCTTATGCCGAGGGATGGTTCCGGCTGGGGCGCGAGTACTTTTTGCAAGGCGAGTTCGTCGTCGCCCAGCAGCACCTTAACCGGTGTGCCACCTTGCAGACCATGCAGAACGTGCCTGTGGCCGAACGCCGTTTCGAATGCTGGTATTTGCAAGGACAAGCAGCTCAGATTCTGGGAGACTGCGATGCGTTGGTCGCCACGTACAACGAGTTCCGCGCGATGGCACTGAGCGACCCACGCCTTGAGCAGACATGGACGTACCCGCCAGAGGGTCCGCCGGGCTGCTCCCCGCTCTCGCCGGCCGCTGAACCCGGCAGCTGAGGTTGCAGGGAAAAAAGCAACCTTTTCCCAAGTCGCACCGTATATAGAGGTGTAAGGTGGATTCGGGAGAGCAAGGTCATGCAGGAAGAAAAAGAGAAGCGCAAGAATACGGTCACCGAATGGTCGTTTTCGTTTGAAGAATTGGGCGATAGAGCCGCCGAGTTCTTCCGTTCGATCGGCATCAAAAGCGAGGAACACGTGCGCCACGAACAATTTTTTGCGCCGCTCGATGGCGCTCGTTCGGCGCGTGTGCGGCTCGATCTAAGCGTTGGGCAGACCACCATCACGCCGCTGACCAGCAGCGAAAACCTGTGCGAAGCGGATCTCACTTACGTCGGCGAGATCAAGTTTGAATACGTCGGCGAGGCCGAGAAGCAGCTCACGATCAGCAATACATCGGAGGGCGCCGATTGGTTCCGTTCCTTGTTCGGCTGGATCGGGAGCGGTCAAAAACTGCGTTGGGACATCGCGTTAAACGATGCGGTGCCGCTCGATCTCGATATTCATAATGGCGTCGGCAAGGGCGATTTTAATCTGGGAACGCTCAACGTCGAGGCGCTGCACCTGCACGGTGGTGTTGGCGAAGTGACGGCGCTGCTGCCAGGCGGCGCATACAGCGCGCGCATCGATATTGGCGTGGGCAAGCACAACTTGTCGATCCCTGCAGGCGCGAACGTCAATTTGCGGATGAGCGCTGGCACCGGCGAAGTGAACCTGCGGATTGGCGAAGACGCAGCGGTTGAAGCGGATATCGACGGCGGGGTGGGGACGTGCAACGTTACGGTGCCGGTCGGTGCTGGCGTGCGCGTTGAGTTCAAGGCCGGCCTTGGCAATATCTCGCTGCCTTCCGAAATGCGCCGCATCTCTGGAGACAAGGGCGACTGGAACAAGAGCGGCGTTTGGGAATCGCCCAATTACGCGACGGCTGAGCGGCCGATCTCGATCGCTTTTAGCGGCGGGGTTGGCGAGTTGAAGGTGCGCTACGGCGGTCGCGCCTAACGCAAACAAGCACGATCACAGCAGCGGTGCGTTCGGTTGGGCTGGCGCACCGCTGTTGGTTTCCCGCACAAACAGTTTCGCTTCTACTTCTGAGAGACGGGCGTGTCCTGCTCCCGCTTTGGCGAGTCGGCGGGAGCATCTGCGCTGTCGCTGTCGCCGCTGTCTTCCCAGCTGATGATCCAAATACAAGCGCCAGCGACGAGGATGCAGGCGACGATCAGCGCGATCCACTGGCCGGGCAGCAGGCCGATGCCGCGCGCCTCGTTAACCAACAGCAGGATCATGCCCAGCGACAGCACGATCCACGCGCTGACACGCGGATGACGCAGCGCCCAACGAACTGGCGGCAGTTGCCCCAACGTTTGCATGCTTATCCTCAACCCCTTCGATACTGGGGTAAGTATAGCGAGGTTCGGCTGCGATAACCACGGTAAGATCAGATCGGCTTCATCACGCGATCGGCACGAAGCTGTTTCATCATGGCCACCGTACCGTCATGCAGCAGCTCATGCGCCGCCTCGCGCCATGCCGGGAACTTGATCTCTTCGAGTTTGAGCGGTTGATACCCCACGCTTTTAAACACCTGCACCGTTTCGGGTGGAACACTCTCTGGCAGAAAGACGAAACTGACCTCGCTTTGCAGCTCGCGCGAAGCGTCTTCGATGGCGGCGGTGAGCGCGCGCACGATCGGCTCGCTGGGCAGCGTCGGCTCGATCAAAAATTCATCGACGCGGGTGATGAGGTTCTCCACCTGCCAGCCGCTGAGGCCGATCAAATTTTCTTTGCTATCCAACGCCAGCAGATAGCTCTTCTGTCCAAAGGCGAGCATGATGTCCATGCGTTCCGTGGGACGGGTGGTGAGGCGGGTGATGAAGCGGGCGATCGCTTCGGCATTGGCCGGCATGCCGCGGCGGATGTTGATCGCGATGCCTGGTGAGGTTAGCGAGAGCGGGGCGGTGGCTGGCCGTGCGTTGGTCCCAGCCGTCGCCGAGGCGGTGGGAACCACGCTCGACTGGCCTATGCCCGTGCCGACCAGCAGCCGGCGCACTTCGCCCCATGCCGACTGCACCTGCTTCCACGTGTCTTCGACATTGCCTTCGTTGATGGTGATCACGTCGGCGCGGGCGATCTTATCGGCCTGCGGCCGCTGCGCAATGATGCGCTTGCGTGCCTCGTCTTCCGACATTTTGCGCTTCTCGGTCAGCCGCTTGAGCTGTGTCTCGGGAGACGCATCGACCACCCAGACCGAATCGACCAGATCGAGCAGGTTACTCTCCAGCAGCTTGATCGCTTCAATGACGACCACCCGCTGTTTGGCACGGCTGACCAGCGTCACGATCGCCTGATTGACGATCGGATGGACGATCTGCTCGAGCTTGGTCAGCGCTTCGGGATACGAAAAGACGATGTTGCCGAGGATCGCGCGGTTGATCGTCCCATCTTCTTGCACGATGAAGCGACCGAACATCTCGATGATCGGCTGGTAGGCGGGCGCGCCGGGCGCCATCGCCTGATGGGTAAGGCCATCAGCATCGATGGTATAAGCGCCAAGATGTTGAAGCATCTGGCGGACGACGCTCTTGCCAACTGCGATGTTGCCAGTGAGGCCGATGACGTACTTGCCTTCCCTCACGGCCTGACCTCCAGAGCTGAAACCATGTGCAGCGCGGCGCTGCGGCTATCGAGGGCACACGATCATTGTAACGTCATTACTTTGCAAACGGCAATAAAGGCTTGTCAGTGCCCCCAAATTGTGGGCGATCCTGCGATAGCGAGCGCGCCTTGTCTACCGGTGTTAAGCCGTCACCTCGGCAGGTTCTGGCACAGTGGAACCCTCTGGCGCCCGTTCGATCGCGGGCTGTGCTGGGCGCTGGCGGCGATCATCGGGCAGGGCCAGCGCCAGCAAACCGGTCAGCAGCGTGATCACGCCGACGACTTGAAACGTCAGCGTCAGGCCGATCTGGTCAGAGACTGCGCCGATCACGAGTGTCCCCAGCGCGCCCGTGCCGAAGATGAAGCCAAGCGAGGCGCCAGAGGCCAGCCCTTTGCGCTTCGGCAGCATGCGCTGCGACATGGCCACGATCAGCGTGTGCGAACCGCCGGTGAGCGCCCCGGCCGCCAGTGACAAGAGAAAGACCAGCGGCCCATTGATGATGGGCAGCAGGAAGATCGGCACTGAAGCGGCGACCATCGTGGTTACGATCACGATGCGCATGCCCGTGCGCTCGGCAATTTGGCTGAAGAAGACGCCGGCGAAGCCGCCAGCGAACCAGAACATCGAAGTCACCAGCCCATATTCCGTGGCCGACCAGCCTTGGAGTTGAAACATGCGCGGCAAAAAGGAGACGCTGCCTGGGTTGGCCAAGCTGCGCAGCGTGACGAGGGCCACCAGCACCAACAGCGCCCGCCGCGAGAGTTCAGCCGGGCCAGCATGGCTCAGGCGCTCAATGCGGCTGGCGATATACTCGCGCGTGCTGGGCATGGTGAAAAACATGCCGATAACTGCGGGAATGGCGATCATTCCGAGGGCCAGCACTGGCGAAATGCTGCCGCGTTCCCCGAGGATGCCGTAAAAAGCGGGGCCGAGTGCAGCCGTGAAAAAGTCGTTGTTATGCGTGGCCGCGCTGTCGAGCAGCACGCCGATCACCGCTGGGCCGAGGCCGCCGCCGAACTGGCCCATCAGGAAGAAGATCGACAGGTTGCTGACCGCGCGCGTCCGTTCCGCCTCTGCCGCGTGCATGGTGCCGACGGGGTGAAAGGCCCCGCTGCCCAGCGCGGCCAGCACGAACGGGATCAGCATGAACAGGTAGCTGCCGGTCGTCGCGCCCAGCATCGACAGCATGAGGAACCCAACCGTCCATGTCACGCCGCCCGCGCCGATCAAGCGGCCGCCGTTCCGGTCTGCCAGCCAGCCGAAAAACGGCTGGCTCACAGCGCCGGCGAGCTGGTAGGCGCTGATGGCAAAGCCGATCTGGGTATTGGTCATGGCGAGCATGTGGCCGCTCAAAAAGGCGAGCAGCACCGGCCCCATGCCGTTAAACATATCGATGATTAAGTGCCCGAAAGATACCGACCAGAAGAGACGGCTGCGTGGTAGTGTCATTAAAATTGTCTCGAACGCGAAGGCGCTACGCACGTCATCATCCCGCTTTCATCCGCTGCTGTCAATCACCATTTGACCGCATTGGACTTCCCTCCTTGCCGGTATGAAAAGCAGGTGAGTATGGCTAGAATTTTGTGTTCGTTTGCTATACACTAACACCAGCGATGGGGCCTCTGACACGTGAAGACAGAACTTAAGCGCTGGTTCGCACAGCAGTTAGCGAATGTACAGAGCGTGAAGCGCTGTGGGCTCGGCCACGAGGTCGATGTAATCGTCGAGACGTGGAGCACAACGCTCGTCCACGTGCACTTGATCGATGCGCCAGTCAAAGCGCGCGCGCTCAAGAAGCAGCTTCTAGAGGCGACTCGCATCGGCGTGGGCACGCTTTTCGTCGTCAGCAGCCACCTCGTCCCGGGCGATGGCGATAAACTCACGCCTGATGAGAGCCTAATGGCCCTGCACGCTCTGTTCAAAGACAAGTTTTACACGTATCGCGTTGACCCTGACGGGCCGAAAGTTGGGCAGGTGCATTTCAAATCGATCGGCCGCGGCGATGAAGTCGAAGCCTGGTACGGGCCCGATATCACGATCCGCAACCTGCCTTGCTACCGGGTCTGGGTAAAATCGCCCAATGTCATCAAGGGCGATTGGCTGATGGCCAATTTCGGCTCCGAGGCATTTTGGAAATCGACTGATTACGCGCGCAGTCGCGATGCCTTTCGCCAGCAGCGGCGCAGCGAGTATGTCGCTCAAACGGGGTGGAGCACGAACGGCTGGGGAGGCGCGGGCAGTTTCAGCTACACCGGCGCGGCCGAGACGCCGCGCCCGCCGCGCCGCCCACAAACCAAGCTCGAGCGCTGCTATGCGCAGCTCGGCTTGCCCGCCGATGCGCCGCATGATGAAGTGAAGGCCGCATTTCGCAAGATGGCGCGCGAGCTGCATCCCGATGTCAGCAAGCTGCCTAAACATGAAGCTGAGCTGCGCTTCAAGCTGATCAATGAGGCATACGCCTACATCCGCGTCTCCAACCGCTGGTAGCCCCGTTTTACTGTGACTGCACGATGAACGGCAGCGGCGGCCGGGGAACGGCTTCCGCTGGGCTGAAGTCGTAGAAGACCACAAATGGCCCGATCTCGGCACGTTCAAAACGCACCCCCGCGCTCACGAACAGCCTTTCCAGTTCCTGCTCTATCTCCGGCACATTCGCAGTGATATAGCCGATGCGCTCGGCGCCGTCGGCTGCTGCCCGGTAGGGCGGGTAGCGTTCGTAGTATGGCGTATAAGTCAAATCGGGCTTATCGGGCAGTGTCGCGCTGTACTGCACCTGTTCCCCGCTCAAGAATGCCAGGCGGAAAGCGATCCAATAGTTGGTATAACCATAGGTCAGGTCATGATCGATCAGGAAAGCGATCAGTGCCTCGTCATAGTTATTGGGGATGTGCGTGATCGGGTTGAATTGGGTGGTGATCCCCGGCGGGTTATTCGAGGCTGCGTAAACCTGCCCGGCCGCGAAATATGCGAGCACCAGCCCGAGCAGCGCTGTAGCCGCCAGCCGGCCCGCACGCGCATGCAGGGCATCGACCAGCAGGCCGAACGCGATCGACAGCGGGATGATCAGCGGCAGGAAATAACGTCCGGTCGGGTCGTTGCTGAAGCTTGATGCGAGGAACAGGACGCAGAAGATCGCCAGCATGCTCACCAGCAGCAAGCGCGCATATCCGGGCAGATCGCGCCGCCGCGCCAGCCCGATCGCAGCGATGATGAAGATCAGCGCGACGGCCACGCCCAGCGGCAGCAGGAAGAACTCTGGCGACCACGGAGAGCGCAGCCCGACCACAGCAGGCAGGCCGAACAGCAGCAGGCCGATCAGACGATCGGCCATGCCTAACCGAATCGCGCCTGTGCCGGCGAAGCCGCCGCGCTGATCGCCGATGAGAAAGCGCAGCGGCGCAAGGTCATTTTCAAAGGCGAAAATCCACCACGGCGCGCTGCCGATGAAAAACCCCGCCAGCGCGATGCCGAGGCTGATCAGCGTCGCCCGCCGGTCGGCTCCGCGCCACAGATCGAGCAGAATGATGAGACCGGCCGGGACGGCAAAGACGATGATCAGGCCGTTCGTCCACCAGCCGAGGCCAGCGGCCAGCCCGAGCAGCGCCCAACGCCAGCGCGAGGCGCGCTGCTGATGAGTCACGCTGTGGGCCAGCAGCAGGATCATGATGCCGAACAACAGCGTCTCGTTGTAGCCGCCGAGAGTGGCTGTGGTGTAGAGCGCGACGAGCGTCGGCGGCACGGCCAGCAGCAGGCCAGCGCCGATAGCAGCCAGCGGTCGCTCCGTCAGCCGCCATGCCAGCCAGTACCCAGCCGCAACGACGGCCAAATACAAGACGGACTGGACAACGCGGATCGTCATGACGGACTCGCCGAGCAGGGCAAAGCCACCCGCGATCAACCACGCATCGAGGCTGCCCATATAAGCTTGTCCGTAGAAGAAAACTGGCCGCTCTCCGGTGAGGATGTGGCGCGCCATCAGCCCGACGACCGCTTCGTCGGAATGAAACGAGACGGACTCAGTCGCCAGCAGCAGCGCCCGCGCGGTCAAGGCGATCAGCGCGGTCGTCAACAAACCGAACCAGAATGTCGGGCTGCGGCTCATCCAGCCATCCCTGTGTCTCGCGCCGCGCTAAATCGGCCATCACGTCGAGCCACGCCGGGTGCGCATTGAGGCAGGGCACCAGTGTGAGCATCTCGCCGCCCGCCTCCGTGAACTGATGGGTGCCCTCGCGGCCGATCTCGTCGATCGTCTCAAGGCAGTCGGCCGTGAAGCCCGGGCAGACGGCCAGCAGCGAGCGCACGCCTCCCGCGCCGAGCTCGGCCAGCACATCCTCGGTGTAGGGCTGCAGCCACTCCTCGCGCCCGAACTGCGACTGAAACGCGATCGTCCACCTGTCATCCGGCAAATTGAGCGCCTGGGCCAGCAGCCCGGCCGTGATCTCGCATTGACGGCGATACGGGTCGCCCTCATCAACGTAGCGCCGCGGAATGCCGTGGAAGCTGAACAGGTAACGTTCAGGTGGCTCAGCCATGTCGGCGACAGCTTCTTTTATTGTAGCTTTCAATGCCTCGATATACCCTTGTTCTGCGTAATAGGGCGGCACGAAGCGCAGCGTCGGGTAAGTGCGCTTGCGCTCATGGAACAACGGGCAGCGCCGGCCGCCGGCTGCCATATTAGCGGCATCATAAATCGATGCCGTGGTGCTGCATGAAAACTGCGGGAACATGGAGAAAATCAGGATGCGGTCGATACCTTCGCGCTCCAACATCGCCATGGCTTCCGCGATGCTGGGGCTGCCGTAGCGCATTCCCAAAACGACGCGGTAGCGCTCGCCCAGCCGTGCTTGCAGCCCTTCGACCTGCTGATGCGAATAGAGCAGCAGCGGCGATCCGTCTTCCGTCCAAATGTTGCTGTAGAGCGCGGCACTGCGGCGCGGCCGCCGCCTTAAAACGCCCAGCCGCAGCAGCGGCTGCCACAGCAGCGGGTTGAGATCGATGACGCGCATATCGGAGAGGAATTGAGCCAAATAACGGCGCAGTGCTGATGGAGTCGGCGCATCGGGCGTGCCCAGCGCTGCCACGATCACACCGATTTTAGCGGGAGTAAAATCCATGTTTCACCACATTGTCACTTAAAGCTAACAAAGGTTGAACTTCGCCGTTTATGATAACACAAATCTCAAAAAATCTACACAAATCTACTCAATTAATCTGAGATTGTCATGATCAGCCGCTCAAAATACGGCAGGAATGTTTCCCACGCCTCAGCCGGGGCGCTGCCGGCAGCCGCTATCGTCAGGCTGGGCAAAACGATGGCGCGCTGGATTGTGCGCAGGTCTTCTGCTGGGCAGGTGGGCGGTTGGGGGGGGATGGCTGTCTCGCCTCGAACGACGTGGATCAGGGCGCAGTCGCCCGGCGCGATGAAGGTTACCGCTTGCGGAAATGCCGCCGGCCCGGTGACGATGCGCCAGCCCGCAGGGTAGCGCAGACGAAAGCCGTCGCCCGCGAACGTCGTTTCGGTGATGATCGCAGCGGGGCCAGGCGTGTGCGCCAGATGCTCGGGCGTGGCAGCCGGCACACACCCGCCGGCCAGCGCCAGCCCAAACCCAAACAGGATGCGCCAAACGGCTGAACCGATCATGGCGCGCTGTTGGGGGCCTCTGGGTTGGCTGCCATATTGCGCGATGCAGGATCACCGCACGAGACAAAACCGGCCCAGCGCGTCACGCGCCAGTCGTCGTCGCCGGCTTCTGCCATGCGCGTGTAAATACACACCCCGCTGAAGCCGGTGCCCTCGGCATAGGTTGCGATCAGATCGACGTTCCAGATCGTGCCCTCTGGCGTGAACTCTGGCGCGGCGCGGCGAAAAACCACGCGCAGGAAATCGCCCCATTCCGGCGGCGTATAGGCGGTGATGCAGGCAGAGACGCTGCCATCAGGGCATGTGCTGGCGACATAAGCGCGCAGCCGCTCATCGAGCAGGGCGAAGGCTGCCGCATCATCGCCGCGCCCAGCGGCTTCGACGAAGGCGATCGCCGCTGCAAATGCCGGGGTTTGCTGAGGCGTTAGCATGGCGGTGATGACGACGACGATGACCAGGGTGACGATGATGCTGAGGGCGATCCACAAGAGGCGTTTTGATTTCATGGAACACACAGTACAGCGCCGATAATGCGTCGATTATACCGCGTAGAAGCCGCGATGTGGACAGCGCTTAGCGCTGCGCCGCATCGCGCAGATCGCGCAGCGCATCGCGCAGCCGGGCAGTCTCGAGCAGCGGGTTGATTTTGACCGCGCCATGACGGCCGGGCATGTTCAGCGTCTCGATGCAAATGATGCCCGTGTAGTTGGCCGCGATGAGGTCATGAATGAAACGGCGCAGGTCAATGCGACCGCGCTCGAAGGTCGATTGAAGCTGGCGGCGCGCCGTCTGCCGAATGTGGAGGTGACGCGCACGGGGCAGCAGGGCGGCGATCTGCTCATGAGCGAAGTTCTGATAGGTCAGGTCGGCCCAGTCGAGCGTCAGCTCTAATCCAGGAACGGCGGCGAGCAGGGCGAGGGCCTGCTCCGGCGTTGGCGCGATCGAGTCGAGGTGCGGCTCGATGCTCAACCGCAGGCCGGCCGCTTGCGCTTCAGCGAGCATGCCGCGCAGCGACTCGGCAGCGCGATGCAGCGCCGCCGTTTCGGCCGCCTCAGCAACCGCGGCCGGCGCGGCCAACCCGGGCGAGACGGTAATGCCGGGAGCGCGGATCGCCTGTGCGAGCGGCAGCAGCGCGCTGAACAGTTCGCGCTCTTTGGCCCGTCGCTCTTCATCCTCGCTGCAAATGCGCGGCAGCAGCAGATACAGATCGCTGACGGCCAAGTCGTAAAGTGCGAGGTCGGCATTGATCTCATCGGCGGCGCGTTCGGGGTTGGCCGCTGCCTTGAGCGCGTTCAGGTTAGGGCCAGACCCGATATCGACCCAGCGAAAGCCCAGCCGCGCGATCGTGCCGAACGCCTCGAGCAGCGTCAAATCGTGGAACGACCATGTGTGAGCGGAAAAGGCGCGCATCACAAAAAACCGGGTGAGGTCCCATCGCCTCACCCGGTCTTCTTCACGGCTACGGGGTGATCGTCACAGTCGCTTGGCTGGTGGAAGTTTCTCCAGCAGCGTTGCGCGCGGTCAGCACGTAGGTGACCGTGCCCGTCGCGCCAGCCGGCAGCGGCACCGAGACCGATCCTGACAGCGGAAGCTGCACATACGTCAGCCCGCCCACGCCAGTCGACAGGACTTCGGAGATCTGCACGGTCGTCGCATCGGCGACGCTCCACGTCAGCGTCACGTTGCCTCCCACCGGGACGCTGGACGGCGAGACGTTGAAGGTATTGATCTGCGGGCCGGTTGGCGAGATCTCGACGGCGGGCGGCGTCTCTGGCTCTGCCGGCGCTTCTTCCGCTTCTTCATCGGGCGCTGCTTCCGGCGGCAGCAGCGTCATGGTTGGGGTTGCCGCAAGGGTCGGTGCAGGGGTGGGCAGGTTAAGCGGCGCGCCCGACAGCGGGATCAGCAGTTCGGCCGTATCGAAAATGGTGCCATCCAGCGCGCTGATCACCGTCAAGCGTAACCGCACAACCGCCTCAGTCGTCGGCGTGACGGGTTGAACAGCGCCACGACCCTCTGAAGCTACGTAGAGATTAGGCCGCGGCAGCTCAACGTTGACCGTCTGCCCAGGCGCCAGCACCTGTTCGAAGATCAAATTGGTGAAAGACAGCCGGTTGGCCACCTGCCACGAGACTTCGGCCGTGGCTGTGCGCGCATTAAGAGCGGCTGTATCGAGGTTTTGCGCCGTCGTCGTGAACGCGACGATCGACGGTTCAGCATCGGTCTCCTCGTAAGGGATGATGAGGAAGCGCTGGTCAACGACATTGCGACCGCTGATCAAAGTGAGCCGGAAAGTCGGCGGCCCAAAATTCAAGGGGTCAAGCAGGGTGACCGTGCGCTCGCCGATTGGCGGCAGCGCCTCGCCCTCGTTCAGCACGCTAACCCAACCCGACTGGCGGAAATAATCGAGCGCTAAGCTCTGGCCATCAACGACATTAACGATGTACCAGCTCAGGGTCACGTTTACATCGCCCGCCTCAACTTCGGCCAGCGTCACGGCATCCACATCAGCGGCAAAGCTGATGATCGCCGGGATGAAGGGGCCGGTCTGTGCCTGTGCTGCGCCGGCGATCCCGAGCAGCAGCAGCGAGAGCAGAAATACCCGTGCAAGCGCAGTTCTCATACAGCTAGCTCCTTAGCTGGTTAGCAAACCTTACCTTAAAAATGATACAACGATCTCTTTGGGCCGCACAAATTTCATCGTTGAGGTTTGGGCGGCCGATCAATGAGCCTTTATGACCTTTTAAACTATCTTGTGAACTAACTATTGTCGAATGGGGAGCGGTTTGCTACAATGGCTGTGCACATTGAGATGAAAATTACCACGAATGAACCCAAAAACCATTCACGTGCTTGAACTGCCGAAGATCCTTGAGCGGCTGGCCGGGTTCACCACCTTTTCTGCCGGCGCAGAGCTGGCGCGCGAGCTGTGGCCAACGACCGACCTCGAAGAGGCCGAGACGTGGCAGCGCGAGACGGCGGAGGCGCGCGCGCTGTTCGTCAACCAAGTGACCGTCTCGGTCGGTGGGGCGCGCGATGTGCGCGAGCCGGCGATCAACGCGCAGCGCGGCATCCTGATCGAACCGAACGTGCTGCTCGACATTCGGACGACGCTGCGGCGCGCTACCACACTTAAGCGGACTCTGGGACGCATGAAAGGCCAGTGCCCGCTGCTGGCTGATCTGGTCAGCGAAGCAGAAGAGTGCACTGCCCTGCAAGATGAGATCGCCCGCGTGCTGGATGAGAACGGCGCGATCAAAGATACAGCCAGCGTGCAGCTCGCCGTGATCCGCCGCGATCTCAAGGCGGCTTTCGACCGGCTGCAAAGCAGGCTCCAGCGCATCATCAGCGCGTCGGCCAATCAGCCGCTGTTGCAGGAAACGCTGATCACCATGCGCAACGGCCGCTATGTCATCCCGCTTAAGGCCGAGCACAAGGGCAAGATCCCGGGCGTCGTTCACGATTCATCGTCGAGCGGGGCGACGCTGTTCATCGAACCGCTGGAGACGGTGGAGCTGAACAACCGCTGGCGCGAGCTTCAGCTTGACGAAGAGAAAGAGATCCGTCGCATCTTGCTGGCGCTGACCGATGAAGTGGGCCGCGTCTCTGAACAGATCGTGCGAACGGTCGAAGTGCTCGCCTATCTCGATCTGGTGCTGGCCAAAGCTCGGTTCGCCGATAGTATGAAAGCCGTCGAGCCAGTGCTGCTGCCGTTCCAGCCGCGCCCACACAATCCCGCGCACCCGGGCAGTCTGATCGATTTGCAGGGGGCGCGCCATCCGCTCCTCACGGGCCATGTCGTGCCGATCGATGTGGAGTTCGATGAGGATACCTGGGTGCTGGTCGTGACCGGCCCGAATACCGGCGGCAAAACCGTCGCGCTGAAGACCGTCGGTCTGCTAACGCTGATGGCCCAGTGCGGCCTGCACCTGCCAGCCGAGAGCGCCCGCCTGACGGTGTTCGAAGGCGTGTTCGCCGATATCGGCGACGAACAGAGCATCGAGCAGTCGCTGAGCACGTTCTCGTCGCACATGACGAATACGATCCACATCCTGCGCGAGTGCACCAGCCGGTCGCTGGTGCTGCTCGATGAATTGGGGGCCGGCACCGATCCTGCGGAAGGATCGGCGCTGGCGCGGGCCATCCTGACGCACCTGCTTGAGCGGCGCGTGACGACGATGGTCACCACCCATCACCCCGAGTTAAAGGTCTACAGCGTGGAGACGCCGGGTGTCCGCAATGCCAGCGTTGAGTTTGACCTGGAGACGCTGGCGCCCACCTATCGCCTGATCATCGGCCTGCCCGGCCGTTCGAACGCGCTGGCCATCGCTTCTCGCCTTGGCCTCAGCCAGGAGATCATCGCGCAGGCGCGCACGATGGTGGCGACGGAGGACCTGATTGCCGACGACCTGCTCGATGAAATTCACCGCACGCGCGATGACATCCGCCGCCAGCAGGCGGCCATCAGCGCCCTGCGCGAGGCGGTGGAACAGGAACGGGCTGAGCTGCAGGAACGCCTTAGTGCGGCCGAGGATGAGCGGCGCAATATCATCGCCGCGGCTCGCCGCGAAACGCAGAACGAACTTGACCAGTTTCGCAAGGAGCTGCGTCGTCTGCGCAATGAAATGCGCGAGGCCGGCCTGCCGCTGGAAACGCTGCGCGCGCTCCAGCAGGCGGCCGATGGTTTGCAAGACTCGCTGCGCCAGCCGGTCGAGAATGCCGTCGATCTGCCTGAGAACGGCGGTTGGGTGCCGCGCCTGGGCGACTCGGTTTGGCTGGAGACGCTCAAAGCGGAAGGCACGATCATCGAACTGGATAAAAACGAGGCGGTCGTGCAGATCGGTTCGCTCAAGATCCGCGCGGGCCTGCACGATCTGAAGAAACCCTCTCGCGCCGAACGCAAGGCGATCAAACGCAAGTACGGCAGCAGCTACGAAGTGCAGCGCGAAGTGACCGTGCCGCGCGGCGAATCGCCAGGGCTGGAGCTGGACCTGCGCGGCGCGCGCGTCGAGGATGCGCTGCGCCGGCTGGAGGATTACGTCGATGCAGCTTATCTCTCTGGGCTGCCGTTTGCGCGCATCATCCATGGCAAAGGGACTGGCGCGCTGCGCAAGGCGGTGCAGGAAAGACTGCGCGAGCATGCGCTGATCTCAAAAGCGATCACCGCTCCGCCCAAGGAAGGTGGTGAAGGCGTGACGATTATCTACATGGTTCCGCCGGCTTGACCGGCATAGACGCCGCGAAGGGAGTTTGAATCGTTGGCCGAGACGACCTACGATGTCGACCAGGATCTGCGCGAAGCGGCCGCTATGGCCAAAGACCTCACTGCGTATGTGCAGGGACGAGAGCTGTATGGCCGTGTGGGCAAACTTGGGCTGTTTGGGGCGCGCAAAATGCCGGCATTGACGATCGGCGCGCTGCTGCTGCGCCTTGACCGGCTGCGCGCATTGAGCGATCAGCTCAGCGATGCTCAACGCCAGCAGCTCGCCGAGATCGAAGCGGCGCATGAACAAACGCGCCGCGAGTGGGCCGTGCACTATCACGAAAAGCTCCTTCACGAAGCGAAATCGCGCTTGAAGGCGATGGATGTTTTTTTTGAAGAATGCCACGAGCAGCCGCGCATCTGCGCCAACGCCTATCTGCCCGAAGTGCTGCGCCGCACGATCGTCGAAGCGATCTACGACGCGCTGGTGCGCACTAACCAGCCGAGCGAGGAGATCCGCCGGCTGATGCGCAAGGCGGACAGCGGCCTGCGCCAATATACTGAAACCTCCGATTTCGTCTGGGCTGAGGCGCTGCGCCCGCTTTACCCGCCAGAAAAGTATTGGTGGCTTTACCGGCGGCCACCGCGCCCCAACAGCAAGACCCGCTGATATGCCGCCGACCTACCGCCTGTTCATCGCCATCGAGCTGCCCGAGCCGGTCAAAAATGCGCTGGCCGGCCTGCGCGCCGAGATTCCAGATGCGACCTGGGTGAAACCGCATGCTTACCATCTGACGCTGCGTTTCCTGGGCGATGACATCGATCAGGCGGGGTTAAGCCGCATTCAGACTGCCTTGAGCGCCGTGCGCGCCGAGCCGTTCGAGTTTTGGCTCGACGGGGTTGGGCGGTTTCCGATCAGCCCGAAGACATGGGCGCGCGTGCTGTGGGCCGGCGTGCAGGCGCCGCCGGCGCTGGGACAGTTGCAGCAGATGGTCGAGCGGGCAGCGGCGGCCAGCGGGTGGCCGCCCGTTCGGCAGACGTTTCACGCCCACATCACCCTAGCGCGCCTCAGATCGGCGCGGGGCGGGGCACAGATCGCCGCATTTTTAGAGGACAACCGCAACTTCCGCGCAGGGCCGGTTGCGGCCGAGGCATTTCATCTCATCGCCAGCACCCTGTCGCCGCAGGGGCCGACCTATGCGATCCAGAGCAGTTATCGGCTCGTGAAACGTTGAGGCCGTGCGCCGATCATCGCGTGATAAGATAGCATTGGTGTAACGCATCCTATGGGGGCTGCCAATGCTCGATGAGCTGATCGCACAGCTTGAGAGTTTTGATCCAGAACAACGTCGGCGGGCGATCATCGCCCTTGGGCGGTCAGGCGACCTTGAAGCGCTGCCGCACTTGGCGCAGGTGTTTCGCACGGATCCCGATCCACAACTGCGCGAACTCGCCCGCCGGGCGGGCATTCACATTCGCGACCTGAATCAAGCGCGTGGGGGTGCGCCGGGCGCTACAAGCACAGGGGCACAGCAGCGCTCGGTCATCCGCCCGCTGGCTGGCGCCGAAGCGCTGGCTGGACCAGACGCTCCCCCTCCCGCAACTGAGGAAGCAACTGAGGACCGGCGCGCCTATACCGGACCCGTGCGCGGCCGAGAGTACGAAGTCTCGCGCGAAGACCGCGAGCGCGCCAAGAGTTACCTTGAAGCTGCGCTGACGCTTAACATGCGAGGCGACAATGCGCGCGCCATGAAGTCGTTGGCCGCGGCGCTCAAACACAACCCTAACCTGATCAACGATGGCTATTTCAACAGCGTCGTCGCGACCGTGACCGGGCTGGAAGGCGATGGCGCCATTCAGATGGTGCTCGACAGCACTCAGCGCCAAACCTTCATCAAAACCCAAAAGGAAAAAAAGAAGAATGAACGCGTCTCGCGCCATCTAGACGAAGCGAGCCGATCGACATGGGAGTCGGTGTTGTTCGAATTGGTCCTCTATGCCTTGATCGTGGTGGTCGGTTCGGTGCTGCTGGTCCTCGTCGCTGTTGAGACCGCTATTGCGTTTGGGGGCAATATCTCCGGCGAGGCGGCATGGCTGGAAACGACGACTCCGGAGATCGTGGCGCTGCGCGGCGCGCTCGTCCCGTTGATGGCGATCGCAGCGGTCATCAGCGCCCTGTTTGGCATCGCTGGGCTGGTCATTCAGCTGGTGTTTGTGCACTATGCCGCAACGTTGATCTTAGGCGGCGTTGGCACGTTCCAGCACCTGCTGGGCACGGTGCTGGCGTTCTTCAACCGCACGCTGCCGTTCATCTTCATCCTGAGCTATGTGCTGCTGGCGTTCACGTTTATCTCCGCTGGGTCGCCGGTAGTCTTGTGTCTTTTCTTGCCGCTGATGCTGCTCAATTCTTGGGTGGCATTCAAAACCATTGATAAAATTGGTGAAGCCTATGATTTCGGCTTTGTACGAGGCTGTGGCGCTCTGCTGATCGGCAGCATGTTGATCGGCATCATCAACAGCGTCATCGCGGCTTTGTTGTCGCAGGTGGTGGCCGCTTTCATCACGCAGGCGCTCAGTTAACTCGTGACACACATGATAGTGGCACGCACGATAAAGGACGATCGCACTCTTGACTCAACTTACGCCGTGGGAGCGGCTCCAGTCGGAGCCGCTCATCTCGAACCCGTACTTAACGCTGCGGCGGGATACCTGCCGCCTGCCCGATGGCCAAATCATCGATGATTATTATGTACTGGTGGAGCGCGATGTCGCCTGTGTCGTCGCGCTGACGCCCGCCCGCGAGCTGCTGCTGGTAGAGCAGTATAAGCACGGCCTTGGGCGCATCTGCCTTGAGATTCCGGGCGGGGTTTTCGCCAGCGATGCGGCCGACCCGCTGGCGGAAGCGCGCCGCGAATTTAACGAAGAGACAGGCTATGACGCGCCGGCTTTCTTTCACGTGGGGACGCTCCCGGTCAGCCCAGCGCGGACGACCATCCGAATGCATCTGTATGCCGCGCTCGATGCAGTCCCCTGTGGAACCCAGCAGCTGGACAGCACCGAAAAAATTATTGTGCACCGCCTGCCGGTCGATACCGTGCTCGACCTGATCCGCAGCGGCGCCATCGATGTCTCCACGACCGTGAGCGGCATCTTCTTAGGACTGGACTACTTGCGGCGCGCAGGGCTGCTTTCATGATGCCGTGGTGGGCCAAACAGGCGCTGCTGGCGCTGGCTGGCGTGGGCAGCGCCGCCTATCTTTACGCCCGCGCCGTGGAACCGAACCAGCTGATCGTGCGCGAACATACGCTCGGCATGCCTTCGCTTGATCCGGCATTTGACGGATACCGCATCGCCCACCTCAGCGATCTGCACGTCAGCGGGCGAGCAGCCTTTGAGCGGTTTGACCGGGCTATCGCGCTGGTCAACGCCGCGGCCGTCGATCTGATCGTCATTACGGGAGATTTCGTCACTGCCAGCGCCAGTTTCGATGGCGCTGCGCTGGCAGGACGTCTACGCAGGCTGTGCGCTCGCGATGGGATCATGGCTGTGATGGGCAATCACGATCACCGGGCGCATGCAGCGGCGGTGCGGCGGGTGCTCGCCGAGAGCGGCTTGGTGCATCTGCCGAATGCCGTGCACACCCTGCGCCGCGGCGCAGCAGCGCTGCACATCGCCGGCCTTGACAGCGTCTATTTTCAACAGGGGCGCTTTGACGATTTACTGGCGGCCCTGCCGGCCGATGGCGCCGCGATCCTGCTGGCGCATGAACCCGATGTCGCCGACCTTGCCGCGGCGCTCTGCCGTTTTGATTTGCAGCTCTCTGGGCATGCGCATGGCGGGCAGGTGCGGATCCCCGTGCTCTATCGCATGGCGCTGCCTTTTCAGGGTAGTCGTTATGTGTCTGGGCTGTACTATGTCAAGACGATGATCGTCTATGTCAGCGCTGGTCTGGGCATGACGAGCCATCCCGTCCGCTTCAACTGCCCGCCTGAAGTCACGATCTTCACGCTGCTGGCGGGTAGCCGACCTGCCACTCCGTCAAACTTTATGGAATGAGCCCCAGTTCGCGCGCCTCATCATAGGACAGCGGGCCGCCGCGGCGCATCTCGCTGGCGATCTGGGCCAGTTCATCCGGGTCGAACAGCGAGTCGGCCGCGCTGATGTCAACCGATCCGAGCTTGTTCTCGTCGAACAAGCTTGGATCGAGGTTCTCAATCGGATCCAGCTTCAGCGGCTGCGCTGGTTCGGGTAGATTCAGTTTGTCCCACTGCTCGATGAGCGCGGGTTCCAGTGGCTGCGGTTCGGTGGGCTTTTGGCGTGCGCGCGGCGTTCGTCGAGGTTCAGCTGGTGGCGCTGGCGGTTCAATCATGAACGCGCCCGCGCCGATCAACGCGATCAGATCTTCGGCGGCCCGGCGGCCATAGCGGTTAACGGCGCCGAGCTGACGACCGCCGACCTGTCCGTCGAACACCAGCGAGAGGGTATGGTGGTACCCGGCCGAGAGCACGAAGATATCGTAGGTTTCACCATCGAAGGCATAGAGGGCTGAGGGCCGCCCGCCGACCAATTCGCGCATGTGGATCGTCGTGTGCAGGGCCGGCAGCAGCGTGCTGATGAGCCGTTCACGGTCGATATAGCCGACAGCCCCGCGTTCGAGCAGCAGCTCCCCGCTGCGATTCGAGATGACGACCGCCATCGCGCCGACATCCGTCAGTAGCGCATCGATAATGCGCTGCGCGGCGCTGAGATCGAGCGGCGGGATGGTTCCTAATGGGCCGTTCGTTTCGAGCGGCGCGGCGACGACCGGGAACATGGCGGTGCGCGGGTCGCGCCCGTCAAGGCCTGCCCCGATCACGCGCATGAACTGCGATGGATCAACCGGGCGGCGCAGGTAAACAAACGGCGACTCGCTGCGGGTTTCGTCGTCAAGTTCAACTGCGTCACGCTCATCGCCCAGAATGACGATCGCGGCATTGGGCTGCGCCAAACGGATGCGCAGCGCCAGCTCGAAGCCCTTGATCGAGGCGCCGATGTTCAAGGCCGAAACGATCAGGTGGCAAGTGCCGCGGCCAACTTCCTCCAGCGCTTCGACGCCGCCCGGCACGTCGATTTGAATCGCCGGCCGGTCGAGCAGTTCAAGCGCAGCCCGCACAAGACGGGCCACTGTACCTGTCGGGTCCACCGTGAGAATGCGCGGCAGAGGAGCCATCATTCCATCCATCATACATACTAAGTGCTGTAAACAACACTTACAGTATATCCGTAAATGAAGCGTAAATCTGCCACGAATCATTAACGGTCGTGATGAAATTTTGCGCTGCTGGTCGTGTTCGCGCTGGCGGTCAAACAGTCAGCGTTTGGCGCATCATGCGCAGATCGTAGCGCGGGTATAGAAGCCAGGCATTGGCCCGATGAAAGCAGCGGTCGTCGACGATCAAAGCGGTTAGCCGGACGCACACGGCGCAGACTAAGGCAGCGAGGGCGGCGCTCGCCGGGCGGGCGGGGGAGAGAGAAGCGCTCTGCTGGTGCGCGGCGGCGCAGCTCGCAGCTTTCAGCAGCTTGGCGCGCACCACCGCTGTTCGCTCTGGACAGGGCGCCCTGGTCGTGCCCAGGGTGCGCACGAGCAAAACGTCTAGGGCTTTATCCGGCAGCGCTGGCATATCCGTGCGCCAGTTCGACTGTGCGATCATGTTCGCTGAGCTGCTGGCGCAGTTTCTCGCGCGCATAATACAGACGGCTCTTGACGGTGCCAACCGGGATTTCAGTGATGTCTGCAATTTCTTCAAGGCTGAGGCCGCTCATGTAATGCAAGACGATGACGATGCGCTGGTTGATGTGAAGTGCATTGATCGCCCGCCAGACTCGATCGTGAGTCTCGCCGCGCTCGGCCATCTGGTCGGGCGCCGACCACGCTGGGCTCATCAGCTGGTCAACCAGCGCCTCGAGTGAGATGCGCCGCTTTTGGCGCCTTGAGATCCATGTGTAGCTCAGGTTAACCGTCACACGGTATAACCACGGCGTCAGTGGAAGCGAAGTATCGATGCGGGGGGCGTACTGATGCAGCTTCAAAAAGCAGTCTTGGGCGATATCTTCAGCGACGGCGCTGTCGCGCGTGATGGCGAGCGCCGTTCGGTAAACCTGCGGGTAATATCGATCGAACAAGAAACCCAGTGCCTCCACATCGCCATCGCGCAGACGTTCGACCAGCCTAGCGTCGCTGAGTTCGGCGCTCATTCAGTTTCTCCGGGTTGGCAAATGGTGCTGCCATAACTCTTCATGTGAGGACTACACAAATCTAATTTAACAAATGCTGTTTGAAATAAAAGCCAAATCTTTTATACACTTTTTGGGCGAAGTGTACAAGTGGCAGATCGAATTTATTTTTTCATAGCAGCTAGATGCCTCCGGTACATGATGTGGCAGTTCGCCCAGCGACTGCCGACTGCATGCCGCTCCTCATGGCGTTGTGATCAGCAGCTCGTGCAGGTCGGCAGCGCCATCGGGGCTGAGGGCGTCGCTTTGCATCACCGGCATCCGTTCGCCCGTGTCGCGCCGATACCAGCCGATGCGCAGCGCATACTGGCCAGGCGGCAGGTCGGTCGGCAGCGGCAGCGTCCAGCGATCGATGAGCTGCTCGCCCGGCGACCAAGCCCAGGTGGGGTAGCTGCCGCCCAGTGGATCGCCATCGGCCAGCACGAGCGCCGTCTCCTCCCCGATCAAATGGATGAACTGCGACCAGCCGTCGGGTGTCGCGGCGGTGCTGCGCCAGCCGAGATCGAGCGTCAGCGCCGTTCCCGCTGGCGCAGCCCCGTCGCCAGGTGAGATGCCGCCCAAGCGGTAGCCGACCAATTCAGCAAAATTCGGGAAGATGATCTGCGTCTGCATCAGGTCGTCGGGGAAAACGATGGCTGCCACTGGGCTGACGACCTGCCCGATGATCGGCGTTTCCAACCTCGTCCCATCGGGAGCCGCGGCCGGCCAATCGACAGCCAGCGTCTCCGCATCGAGGACGACGACGATGATATCGTATACCTGACCCGCCGCCAGCGGTGCGGCTTCTGGGCGATCCGGGTCTGCGCGCGGCACGTTCACGCGGTCGCAGAAGATATCGCCTGTGCGCCATAAGATGCTGTTAAAACGACCCATCCCAAAGACCGATGTCCGATCGGCATCGATCGCGCCGTGCGCGGCGAGTTTGACCGAGAAAGCCGCTGGCCGCTCCGTCTCGGCAAGGATTTCCCAACAAAGGGTGATGGCATGCCAATCGCCCATGAAGCGCGGCTCGCGCTGCGCCATGCCGAGCAGGCGCAGGGTTGGCCCCTCGTCGTTGGGGTGGGCATAGAAATCGATCGGGCCGCCTGTGAGCGCGGGCAGAGCAGCGCGTTCGCTGGGCGCAGGTGGCCAATAAGCCTCGATCAGCGCCAGCGCTGTGAAGAGTAATGCGGCGCTGACGACGGTCGTCGTCGCTGCGGCGCGCAGCGCTGGGTCAAGCCGTGGAAAGCGCCAGCCCAACAGCGCGAGACCGCCCGCCAGCCCGATCGCCCATGCCGCGTGCGCGGGGTAGAGCAGCCGGCCCCCTGTGAAAGAGAGCTGTCCCATCCAGCGCAGCAGCCCAGCCAGCGCGCCAGCGATCATGAGAGCGAGCACTGCCGCCTGCGCCAGCCGCGCGCGATCGGCGGCCAACCGCCTGATGCCCAGCGCCCAGCCTCCCAGCGCCGCTAAAGCCAGCCCGCCAAAGACAGTGTACGTCAGCGGGTGCAGTGGCACGGTGGCGAACCATGCCCAGTTAGGATAGATAAAGGTGGGGCAGCCGCGCCAAAATCTCGGCGAGCGGGCGCAGCTCTTCGGTGAAAATGGTTGGGTCGGCATAACGATGGGTCGCAAATCCGAGCGGATCGCTGTAAGTGAGGGCGCCCCACAGCGCCCATCCCCCGAACAAAACCGCAATCGGGCTGCCGAGCACAACCCCTTCGGCGATCCAACTGCCCAGCTTCGCCCCATCGGCGCGCCAGCGCAGCAGCAGCGCCAGCGCGACCCCTGGGGCGATCAGCAGGACGTTGACCTTCGCCAGCCCGCCGAGGGCGAGCGAGACGCCAGTCAGGAACAGCAGGGCGGGCGATCGTCCCCGCCGCACGATGCGCAGCGCTCCCCACGTCGCCAGCGCCGCGAAAGCGGTCGCCGCTGCGTCATTCGTGACGTAGGCTGTCAAGTACAGCGCGGTCGGCATGAAGGCGAAGAGAGCCGCTGCCGTCAGCGCCCAACCCGGCCGCCGAAAGACCTCGCACGCCGCGCCATAAGCGCCGATTAAGCCGAGTACGCCGAAGATGAGCGAGACAGCGCGCGCTGTCCGGTTGGCGGCGACCGCCTCTGGCCAGCCGAACGCCAGCTCGTCGCGCCCGCCGTGATAATAGAGGTTATGGTTGTCCCAGCGATCCCACGGCCGGTGTGGGGAGTACCATCGGTTTGCTGCTGGGCCGCTTAAATGCGCGAGCAGCGCATCGCCATCGATGCGTGGGGCATCGGTGAGCGCGAGCGCAAGCGCTGCGGCAGCATAAGCGAGCGGCGGTTGGCCGCTCGCTTGGCGAGTTGGGTTGGTCAGGTACGAGGCGCGATCGGGCAGGCGGCCTTCAGCGCGCAGCAGCGCGGCGTAGTTGAAGTGCAGCGGTTCGTCGCTGCCTTCGAAGGCTGGCATGACGAATTGGAGCGTTAGCCCGCCGATCAGGTAGAGCGCGAGCAGCGCTGCTAAACCTCGGTGCCGCTTAAGCCTCATGCGCCGGGATTTCTTTGGTCAAACAATGGACGGCCCCGCCGCCGTTGATCGCCGTGACGCAGTAGATCGGGCGCAGTACATAATCGGGCAGCGCTGTGCGGTAGGCGATCAGGGCGGCATGGTCGCTGCGCAGGCCATAGGTGGGCACCAGCAGCCGTCCATTGATCGTGAGCGCGTTGGCATAGCTGCGCCAAATCGGGTAGAGGCCCCAGTTGAAATACGGCTGCGGCATCGGCAGGGGGATCAAACGATAGGGCCGGCCTGCCGCGTTGGTCTCGCCGCGCAGCACGTCGGCCGCCTTGTGCAGCGTTCGGCGGTTCAGGAGCGGCGCCGGCGCGCTGATCAAGATCGTCTCGGCATCGGCTAGCTTGAGGACGAGGTCAATGTGGCCGGTCTCTTCAGAGCGCAGCGGCGGCACGAGGAGCAGTTTTTCGTAGTCGAAGGCAGCGCGTAAGCGCCGCAGCGTTTCCTCGCGGCTGAGATGAGGATTGCGCGCGAACAGCCCCTCGCTCATCAGCAGCGTGCCCGCGCCGTCCGACCACAGGTTGCCGCCTTCAAGGTGCAGATCGAGCCGGCGCAGCGGCAGCCCGGTCAGCGCGGCGTAGCGCTCTGGCACGGCGTCATCCTGCGCCTGCGGATAGGCTGGGAGCGGGTCGAAGATCGCGCTCACGGCGACCCGCTGCCTGCCGTTGAAACCGACGACTGGGCCATAATCGCGCACCCAGATATCATTCGCCGGCACGACGAGAAAACGGATGTTATCCAGCTGCGCTTCGCCGCGCCGCTCGAGGAACAGGCCGATCGGGTCGGCCCAGGCTGGAGCATCGATCAGGATATCGCAGCGTGCGACGGGGCTGATCGCCTCGGCCAGTTGAGCGTGGACTTCCCACAACGGCGGGAAGGCGACCGGCCAGCGCATGATGACCGCCTCCTGCCGCTCCCACTGAGCCGGGAGGCGGATGCGCCCGGTCGCTGTGACCGCGCTTGGAGCCGCATCGCCGTTATCGACTACGCGATCTGCAAACGGCCGCGCGGCGAGCGCGTCGCGCGCCGCGGCTGCGCTCATGCCTTCGGGCAGCAGCCCCCAGCGTTCTAAAAAAGCTGCCATCTCGATCGCAGTGGCCGGCGCCTGCTCACAGGCTTCGATCGGATATATGCGGGCGAGTACGCGCCGCATCAGCGGAGAGCGCAGCCCGCGCCGCCGCCACAACGGATAAGGGATGTAACCGAATTTGAGCATGGCGGCAGCGCCGCGCCTCCTGAGCGTTCGACCATCAGCACACGTTATTGTAGCCTTCCTGAACCGCGCTTGACCAGTGCCCGCGCACACGGGGGAGTTGAGTTCTATATCCACAATATTGCGTACTCTCCGCGCGTCGATTGCGACCTCGCTGCTTTAGCGGTATCATGCCGTGCAACGGCCGTTATCTCAGGACGACGTTAGCTCATGCTTCTTCTACGCCTCGCCGCCCTGACAGCGCTGCTGGCTGCTGCCATCATGGCACCGGCTTTTGCGCAGCCAGCAGTTTTTGGGCAGCCGGCACTCGACCATACGGCTGAACCCCAGTTCGGCGCGATCGCGCTCGGCGTGGATTTCAGCCCAGACCCGCTGCGCATCGCCAACGTGATCGGCGGCGGCGAGATCGACGCGAATTTGCGCAATTTAGGCGATGACTGCGTCGGCTTCATCGATGTGCGCCCTGACTTTCGTGTGACGGCCGAGACGACCTTCCCGCTGCTGCGCTTTATTTTCATCGCCGATACGATCCTGACCGATACCACGCTGGTCATCCGCGATCCCTCTGGCCGCTTCCTCTGCAACAACAATGCGTTCGGGCTTTTTAACCCGATGGTGAGCGCGTTCGACGCCGAGCCGGGCGACTATGCCATCTGGGTCGGCGGGTTTACGCCGGGCGCCCCGGTCTTCGGCGATCTATATCTCACGACCAACCCGGAGGTCATCCCAGGGTCGACCAGCATCGTCGTGCCGCTGGCGACTGCCTCGCCCACGCCATCGCCGGTCACGCCGACGCCTGACCCAGCCGCCGTCCTCGATTTTAGTCGGTCGCCGGCGGGCGGCACTGCTGCGCTCTCTGCTGGGTTCCTGCCCGACCCGTACTGGATCGTACTGAGTGGCGGCGGGACGATCGCCGTGCCCGATCTAACGGGCCAGACGGTGCAAAAGGGAGCGAGCGTCCTGCCGGAATGCGGGGGCTTTACCACGCCGGCCCCGCATTTTCGCCTTACGTGGGGCGGCCAGTCGACGCGGCTGCGCTTTCATTTCGTGCCCGCTGCTGAAGGCGCGGATATCCCTGAAGCCTCGCTGGTCATCCGCGCTCCGGACGGAAGATGGGGCTGCAACCGCGATTTTGCGCCGTTTTTTCCGCAGCCGTCGGTTGAGTTCCTGAACCCGCTCCCCGGCGATTATCACGTCTGGATCGCCGATGAGGTAACCCCGGGGACGGATGTCATCGGCGTCCTTTACATCACCGAACTCGCGACGACGCCGGAGACAGTGCGCGATGCAGCCACCCGCGCTTATACGGACGTCGCTGGCCTCGATGCGCTGTCGGCGTTGGCGTCGATCGCCGCTGGCGGCGTCGGCACGATCCTTAGCCCGGATCCCTACCCGATTTCCGGCATCGTTGCCGGTGGGCCGGTCGATGTTGGGGCGCTCAATGCGGACATGAACCGAACGGCGCAGTGGCCGGAGAAAGGCTGCATCGGCTACAGCCCGTACCAGCCAAACTTCACGATCGCGCTGAATGCGCCGCTCAACTATCTGCGGTTGTTTTTCGTGCCCGATCGCCCTGGCGATGACCCTGCGTTGATCGTGCGGATGCCGGATGGGCGCTGGTACTGCAACGATGATTCTTTCGACACGTTGAACCCGACGGTCAACATCGTTGGCAACCGGTCAACCGGGGTGCTTCAAGTGTGGGTCGCCACCTATGATCCGGGCGTCTCGTTCACGGGGACGTTGTACCTAACGCGCGGCAGTGCCAACCCCACGAGTCCCCGTCTGGCGCCGCCTGCGCCGACGGCGACGCCCTTCGTCGAAGCCTTCCCAACGTTGGAAACGCTGATCGTCGTAACCCAGTCAGCCGATATCCCGGCGCTGCTGCCGGCGCTCCTTCCCGATGCTGCTGCGTTCGCCGCGGCGAACCCGGCTGGGCTGCTGCCGCTGGCGAACCCGTCCAACGGTTCGACCGGCCTGGGCGCGGCGCGTATTCCGCACGGCATCGCGCTGACTGCCGGAGGGACGCTGGCCGCCGCGCCGTTGGGCGCCGGCTGCGCCGGCTATGTCGAACCAGCGCCCGCTTACCGCATAGAATGGACGGGCATGGGGGCGTTCCTGCGCTTTTTCTTCGTTGGGGCGGGCGATGCGGCCTTGATCGTGCTCGGCCCGGATGGTCTGTGGCGCTGCGACGATGGCGCGTCTGGGCTGCACCCGATGGTGGACGTCGAAGGCGTCGGGCCGGGCGTCTACTACATTTGGGTGGGCAGCTCCCGCCCCGGCGAGCGCATCGATGGAACGCTGTGGATCACCGAGGATCGCACCATCACGTCGGCGAGCGGCTGATTGACAGCGCTCGGTGCCGCTCGCACGACGCGGCCGCCAAAGCTTGATTTAATCGAGCTCGGCCTGCGGCCTCTCTTCGTAAAGATACACGCCGAGCAGATGAAACTCGCCACCTTCGTGCGCTTCGGCCAACATCCAGCGTCCATCTTCAAACGTCTCGAAGAACTCGCTCAGATCGCTCGAAAGGCCGATGGCGGCCAGCCGCTGAAAATTGCCGATCCAGCGCAGCCCAACCAGCCAGACGCGCTCATGACCGGCGATGCAGTCGCGCAGCGCGGCTATCGTCTCCGGATCGTTAAGCCGATCTTCGTAGAGATCGCAGTGCGCGTGGCCGCTGTAATACCATTCGAGCGACTCAAGCGGCTGGGCGAGATGGACTTCCGAAGTCAGCACGACGATGGCATCGCTCGGGCCGGCGTTCCGCTCGAGGTACAGCGCGACGCGATCCCAGCGCTCGTTATCGGGCAGCGTGTAAAACGCGATCAAACCGGGCAGCAGCGCGATTAAGAAGGCCAGCATTAGCACTTGTGTGGGGATGACGCGGCGAATGCCGAAGAGCAGCAGCGCCAGCAGCAAATAATAGGCGGGCGAAGCGCCAAGCACGTAGCGGTCGAAAAACATCGGCCCGACGACGAACGACAGCACCCACGGCAGCATGAGCATGCCCAGAAACCAGCAAACGACCAGCCAAAACTCCGGCAGCCAATTCTTAAGTCCGGCATATAGATCGCGCGGGAGCTGAAGCAGCCCGCTTCCCCATGTTTTGCCCCCAGTGCGCACGGCGTAATAGCCGGTTCCAACAGCAAGGAAGCCGAGGGCTGCGAACACGCCAAAGGGGGTGAAATAGAACCATTCGAAGAACAGAAAGCGCACTAGGGCGCGCACGATCGAGCCGACGGTCGGGGCCTCCAGCCAGTTCGGGCCGATATCGCCGCCAGTAGCGGCGCTGGCGATGCCACCCCCATCGACTGCCGCGGCGACAGGCGCGACCATATCGCGCAGGAAGTAAATCCAAAGCGCCGGGAAGATCACTGCCAGCAGCAGGATTTGGCTGGCGAACCAGCGCCCGAGCAGGCCGCGCGACCGCCAGTCGCGGCGCAGCAGCGCGATCCCAATGAGAAAAGCGCCCTGCCCGGCGATGGCAAAGACGCCGTGCGCGTGCGTATAGACGGCCAGCGCCGTGGTAAGCACATACAGGCCGATATCGTACCAGCGCCCCCGTTTGAGCATCATCCAGAAGAACGCAAACGATAGGATGATGAACATGACGTAAACGGCGTAGTAACGGTAGGTTTGTGAATAGTAGATGTGGAATTCGGTCACCGTTATGATCAGCGCGGCGACGAACCCGACACGCTGGTTGAACAGTAGCGACCCGAAATGGAAGAGCACCCCAACGCTGATGATCCCTGCGATCACGGATGGGATTCGCGAGATGACCTCGCCCGTGCCGAAGGCCGATGACCAGACGACGGCGATCATGACGAATACAGGCGGGCGGCCGCGTTCGACGAACTGCTGGATCATCGCATCCCAGCCGTTCAGCCCAATGTTGAGCATAGTCACTTCATCATGCCAGAACGGCTCGTCGGCCAGCCCAATGAAGCGCAGCAGCGCCGCCGCCAGCACCAACAGGCCGCCATAAAGCAAGGCTGCGCGCGCGCGCTCAGCTTCATCTGATGCATCTAGCCG
>DAOTYT010000073.1:0-10070 GCA_034434615.1 Anaerolineae bacterium
CTTCGCCACCCTGAAGTTCAAAAGTCATGGGTTTGAGGAGAATTAAAAACCTGTGTTCCCTTCTTGAGACTTGTGGATGCCAACCTAAAGGGCGGAACATTGTGATCTGGCTGGCACCGCGAGTGGAATAGCACTGGACAGGCTTGAGGCATCTTGGTATGGCTCCAATCGGCGCGCAAAAAAAGCAGGCGCCTCATTCATCACGCCTGCCCGTGGGGAGCTGGAAAGTTGATGTTCCAGGACGGATCGTTCAACCGCGCAGCAGCCGGCGAAACTTGTAACCATAGACGATCATGCCGCGCGCACCTTCCGTTGTCAATCGGCGCGTGACCATCTCTACGCGGTCGCCGATGGCGGGTTCATCGTCGAGATCGGTGAGCTGGGCTGTCACGGTTGGGCCTTCATCCAACTTCACCAGTGCCAACACATAGGGCGCATTGGCCTCGTGGCCTTCAGGCGGATCGTACACCGTCGTGTAGCTGACGATCTCGCCCAGTCCAGACAGCGTTACACGCTCTCCGATAATTTCGACGGGTTTGCGCTCAAAGGTCATCGTCAGCGGCCTGCCATAACGGCCGCGCGCAGCACCGAGACGGCCGCCATTTCCTGCGCTGTGTGGGGTTCATCGGCCGGCTGCGCCAAACGCGGCTGCACGCGCACTTCGCCATTTGCCTGGCGAACTGCCTCAAGCCGATAACGCTGCGCATTCATGCGCCAGTGACGTGAAATCTGCATTGTCAGACACTCCTTATCCTCAAACAATTTGCGCGCTTTTGCACAAACTTGCTTGCATTCTAGGGGAGTTCGTCTATCAAAAGCTATCAGAGCGGCTATCAAAGCCTCTCATGAGTGAACTCTCATCACGCGATTATCGCGCGTTAAGATGGCGGATATGACAAAAACAAAGGGTACAGGCATCGCCTGTACCCTTTGCATCGGTTTGATGATGACCTTATCCGATCGTAAGGATATGCGTGAAAGCGGTGCTGCCTAAGCCGCCCAGGGATTGGATCATCGCCGTGCGCGCATTCTCGATCTGGTTCGCGCCTGCGGCCCCGCGAAGCTGCAAAACGGCTTCGACGGCTTGATAAACGCCCGCCGCGCCAACTGGATTGCCGCGGCTTTTGAGACCGCCAAAAGTGCTGATCGGGATTCGGCCTTGTGGATTAATGTGTCCTTCGGCGGCCAGTCGCCAGCCTTCGCCGCGCGACGCAAAACCTGCTGACTCCAACGACAGCGCGCACAGGATCGTAAAGGCATCGTGCAGTTCGAACAGGTCGATATTCGCAGGGCTAGTATTGGCCTGCGCATAAGCCTTGCCGGTTGAAGCCGCCACCGCCTGAAGCATGAGCAGATCGGCGCGCTCGTGCAGGGCGAGCGTATCGGTGGCTGCCGCGCTGGCGGCGATGCGCACGGGCTGCGGCACCAGATCAAGGGCGCGCTCAAGACGGGTGAGCACCACAGCGGCCGCGCCATCGGCATCTGGGGCGCCATCGAATAGGGTGACCGGATCTGCGATCATCGGCGCTCGCGCGAACGCACCGGGTTTGATTTGGTTGCGGAACATCGCGTTGGCATTGTTCTTGCCATTTGCGTGCGCGTTGATCGAGAAGCCCTCGAAAGCGCTTAACTCAAGCCCATATTCGAACATGTAGCGGCGCATGAGCAGGGCGGCGCCGGCTGCCAGCGTAGCCCCATGAACAGCTTCATAGTCTGCATCAAGGCTGACGCTGCGGGCGCGTGTGCGCGCTGTTCCAATCATATCGGTCGACTTTTCGACACCGACGACCAGTGCCGTCTCTACTTCGCCAGAAGCGACTGCCAGGTAACCTGCGCGCAGGGCTGCGCCACCGGAAGCATCGCCGGCTTCGACGGTCAGTGCTTCAATACCCGTCAGGCCGGCATAGTCAGCGATCAGCGCGCCAAGCTGAGATTGGCTGCTGATCGTTGGCGCATAGGCATTGCCGACGATCAGCGCATCGACGCTGCGCAGACCCGCATCTGCCAGCGCAGCCTGGATCGCATCGCCGGCCAGCGCGCGCAGGCTGGTATCCCAGTGTTCGCCGACAGGGGTTTGTCCAACTCCAATGATCGCTACTTGTGCCATCGGTTAATCCCTCAGTAAGCCGCGATAACGGCAGTAAGTCGCGTAGTCGATCGGCGTGCGCCGATCGATATAATCCTGTGTGCGCGGCGCGCGGTCGCGCACTACTTCGATGCGTTCGGTGACGAGTATATCGAATGCATCTGAACCGGCGCCGCTGCCATAACTGACCATCAAAATGCGGTCGCCGGGCCGCGCTATATCGAGGATCGCGGTCAGCCCGATCATGCACGATCCGGAGTAAACATTGCCGATCTTATCCGCCAGCAAACCCTGCTGGATCTGTCCATCCTGGAAGCCGAGCAGGGCGGCAGCGCGCGCGGGGAATTTGACGTTTGGCTGGTGGAAAACGGCATAGGTGTAGTCGTTTGCCGTCGTATTCATCAGTTCCATAAGCTGCCGGCCGGCTGACAGGGTGTGGTTGAAATACGCTGGTTCGCCCGTGAAGCGCTCGCCATGGCTGGGATAGCTTTCGTCGGCTCGGCGCCAGAAATCGGGCGTATCGGTGACGAAGCTGTAGCTGCCCTGATAAACGGCGCAGGCTTCTTCTGCCGGGCCGATGACGAAAGCCGCGCCGCCCGAAGCGGCAGTATATTCGAGCGCATCGCCGGGCCGCGCCTGCGCAGTATCCATGCCGATGCTGAGCGTATACATGCCCATGCCGCTGCCGACCAGACCGATGGAAGCCTGCACTGCTTCGGTGCCCGCTTTGCAGGCAAATTCCCAGTCCGCCGCCTGAATGCTCGGCGAGGCGCCAATGCTCTCAGCGACGATCGTGCTGGTTGGCTTGACGGCGTAGGGGTGGCTTTCGCTGCCGATCCACACGGCGCGGAGCTGCTGCGGGTCGATGCCAGCGCGCGCGATCGCATTGCGTGCCGCTTCGATCGACATCGTCGTCACATCTTCATCAGGGCCAGCGACGGCCTTTTCCGTCACAGGGCTGCCGGTTGGGCTGCCCGTCCAAACGCGGGCGACCTCGCTGCCGGGCAGCCGAAAGCGCGGCACGTAGGCACCGTAGCCGATGATACCGACTTGACGGTCGGGCCGCATCAGGAATGACTGGGCTTGTGGGTTTAGGCCATTTCGCGACTGCATGTTACCTTCCTTTAAGCGTTTCGATAATGGTTCGCGCCCGTTCTGGGCGGATGTTGTTTTCACGGATCATCTGTTCAACGACGCGCCCGGCTAGCTCAGGGGATGCGCCGGCCGCCAGCGCGATTTGACGGGCATGCATGCGCATGTGACCGCGCTGGATGCCTTCCGTCACCATGGCGCGCAGCGCCGCTAAATTCTGCGCCAGGCCAACGCTGGCGCAAATTTCAGCCAGCTGGCGCGCCGATTCGATATTCAAAATTTTCAGCGCGACCTGCGCCGTCGGGTGAACGCGGGTGGCGCCCCCGACGATGCCGACAGCCAGCGGCAGCTCGATCGTTCCGCGCAGGTTGCCATCGTCATCTTGCCACCAGCGCGTCAGGCTGCTGTAACGACCCTCGCGGGCAGCGTAGGCGTGTGCGCCGGCCTCAACGGCGCGCCAGTCGTTGCCCGTCGCGATCACGACGGCGTCGATGCCATTCATGATGCCTTTGTTATGAGTCGCTGCACGGTATGGATCTGCCTCGGCGAACGCGCCTGCTTCGACGATCGCACGGGCCACCTGCTCGCCCGGTGTCTCACCAGTCGTTAGTTCAGCGGCCGGGATCATGCCCTCGGCCCGCGCTTTGCGCTGATCGCTTAAGTTCGTGAGGATGCGCAGATTGACGCGGCCGCCGGTGATGGCCTCAATCTGCGGCGCAATGTGTTCGAGCGCAGTGTTGATCGCATTGGCGCCCATCGCGTCGCGCGTGTCGTAGAGCAGATGGACGATCAACATCGGCCCGGCCGAAGTCGTCGGCAGGGGCCGAACTTGCAGGTCGCGCGCGCCGCCGCCGCGCTCGACGATGCTGCCGCCGACCGCATTGGCCGCGGCGAGCAGCGCCTCGCGCTTGGCCATGACTGCGCCGGCCGCCACATACAGATCGGCCAGATCGAGCACCTGAATTTGGCCGATCATGATCGGCTCATCGCTTGAAGCGCGAAAACCGCCGCCGGCGCGAAACAGGCGCGCTGCATTGCTGACGGCCGCCACGACCGACGGTTCCTCGATGACCATCGGAATCAGCACGTCGCGCCCGTTGATCAGGAAGTTGGTGGCGATGCCCAATGGCAGGCCGTAAATCCCCACCGCGTTTTCGATCATTTGGTCGGCGATGAGGGGAGTCAACCCATTGACGCCGAGCAGAGCGGCCGATTCGTCTTGGCTTAGCCCGGCCCACTGCGCGACTAAGGCGGCCCGTTCCGCCAGCGACCGTTTATAAAACCCTGGAATGCGAGAGGTGTGCGATTGCGTCATAGCTTCAGTCTACGTCCTGTCGGCTTTCAAAACCTATCACGTCGTGAAAAGTGGAACAATATCTCATGTCTTGTTAAGGCGCGAACTGCTGCAAACGACGCCATACAAGTGACGGCGCATCCACCTCATCGATCCCCCATCGCTGAATTCGATCTAATCGATCGCGCCACGCAATCTCTCGATTGATGCGAAAAGTTGTCAAACCACTGGCTTCAACATGCAGGTAAAGCATATTGGGCGCGCCGCGGCGTGTATGCGGAAAGGGACGCCAGCGCGGTTCGGCCTCGTCCCCTGCTGCGATATACCCGAAGCCATCGATCAAGAAACGATAGCGCTGGCCGTTCGTCGATTGCAGCCACAAGCCCCACGCTGAACGTGGATCGCCGGAGAGGCTGGCTTCCGCCTCAATGGTCAGGGGCAGCGCGTCAATCGCAATGCCGACTGCCGCTTCGGCTGGGGGGAAGTCTCGCGCTTGCTCGCTTGCTCTTGGCGGGTCTGCCATGCCGGCCGCAATGGCCAAGGCCGCCGCTGCACCGCCCAGTAGTGCCAGCATGAGCACAGCGAGGACGATGCGCCCCCGTCGTTCATCGGCGCTTATAGTTGACACTGAAACCTGCTCATTTTATACTGAAGAAGGGATATGTTTGAAGCTGCGAGTTGGCTGGTATGAGAGGCCGCAAGCGTTTTCTGCCAATCTTGATAGGCGTTGGGCTGTTCGTCTTTATGAGCGGCGTGCTCTTCACCGCCAGCGCGCAGCGCCCCGGCGGACCGATCGATGACGGCTATCAAGCCGGCGGTGTGGCATGGGATGGCACGATCCGTCGTATTCGTGTGCCGATCCTGATGTATCATTACGTCAGTGAGCCGCCGGAAGATGCTGATGAGATACGAATTGCGCTCAGCATTACGCCGTCGATGTTTCGCCAGCATATGGACTTTTTGTTCTTTCAAGGCTACACGCCGATCTCACTTTATCATCTGCACGAAGCGCTGATGACAGGGCTGCCGCTGCCGCCGAAGCCGGTCATCCTGACGTTTGACGACGGTTACATCGACCATTATACAAATGTCTTCCCAGTGCTTCGCGAGTACGGGTTCACTGCGACGTTTTTTATCATCACCGCCACGGCCGACCATAACCATCCTGATCATCTGAGCTGGGATCAGATCGCTGAGATGGCGCGCGCTGGCATGAGCATGGAGTCGCACACGCGCGATCACGTTGATCTGCGCGGTCGCGACTATGATTTTCTGGTCTATCAGTTATTAGGCGCGCAGGAAAGCCTTGAGTACTATACGGGCCGCACACCCCATTTTTTCGCTTACCCCGCCGGCAACTACGATGCCATGACGCTGACCGTCCTGCGCACGCTGCCGGTTTGGCTGGCGGTGACGACGCGACACGGCGTTCTGCACACGACTGATAATGCCCTGGCGCTTCCGCGTTTGCGCATCAGCAATACCACAGGCGTGCCCGGCCTGCGCATGCTGCTCGAAGCGGAGCAGTGATATCTTGTTTTCGTTGGAAAATAAAAAAAGCCCGCTGATCGCAGCGGGCGCAGCAGCCGAAAGAGCGCTTAATCTGGCAGGATGCGCGTGTCGAGGAAATAGTCAAGCCAAACGAGGAAAACCAGAGCAAGCGGCAGTGCCGTCCAGATAAAATACTGAATCCCATAATCCTGGATGGTGATGGGGTGACCGTTATGCGGCCCCAGCCACGGAAGCACCAAAGTCACGAAGGCTGCTGTCAGCGCGAACGCAATACCGAGCGAAACTGCATAAACGATCAAGCGCCGAAGTGTTAAAGACGACATAAAAACTCCCACAAACCGCTAACTTATCTCGTGGTGACGTAAGCATTGTAGCCGAT
The DNA here is from genome assembly GCA_034434615.1 of Anaerolineae bacterium. Lineage (GTDB taxonomy): Bacteria > Chloroflexota > Anaerolineae > Aggregatilineales > Phototrophicaceae > Flexifilum. Next base: position 6,364 of record DAOTYT010000073.1, read on the forward strand.
CTGCGGCTGCTTATGCAAGTTCTTGTGCGGGTAAAGTTTGGGAATTTTTGCACAAACTCAAATCGTATTATTGTGAATTCTGAAAATCAGGTTAAAATTCATGCCATATTGAACATCGTGAATACCATTCATGACGTTTTCATGATCAATCGATGGTGATGAGATCGTACCTCGTTCGGCGCGATCTCGAGCATACAAGGTCAGAAGGGACTCTACGTGGCGGACTTATTCGATAAAATCGCCGGCTATACGCAGGCAAAAGAAGCGATGGCGCTCGGCATCTACCCCTATTTTCGCGCACTAAGCGACACGGAAGGTGCCATCGCCTCGTTTGAAGGCAAAGAAGTGGTCATGATCGGCTCCAATAATTATTTGGGGCTAACGACCGATCCGCGTGTGCGGCAGGCTGCGAAAGATGCCATCGAACGATATGGGACAAGCGTGACCGGCTCCCGTTTCCTTAACGGCACCCTTGAGCTGCATCTTGAACTGGATCGCCGTCTTGCCCGCTTCGTCGGCAAGGAAGCAGCGCTGGTTTTCCCCACTGGCTATCAAACGAATGTGGGCACCATTTCGGCGCTTGTTGGCAAGGGAGATTACGTGATCATCGACAAAGATGATCATGCCAGCATTGTTGATGGCTGCGTTATGAGCCGCGGCGAGATGAAGCGTTTTCGGCATAACAATGTTCACAGCCTTGATGATGTGCTGAGTAAGCTGCCGGCCGATGCGGGCAAATTGGTGATCGTTGATGGCGTTTACAGTATGGGGGGGGATATTGCCCCGCTGCCTGAAGTGGTTGAGATCTGCAAGCGCCATGGCGCGCGCATCATGGTCGACGACGCGCATGGGATCGGCGTGACCGGCGGTGGCCGCGGCACCGCGGCGCATTTCGGGTTGACCGATGAAGTCGATCTCATCATGGGGACTTTCAGCAAGAGCTTCGCTTCGATCGGCGGGTTCATCGCCGGCAGCGCCGATGTAATTCACTACATTCAGCATCATGCGCGCTCGCTGATTTTCTCGGCGGCACTGCCTGCGCCTAACGCTGCTGCGGCGCTTAAGGCGTTGGAGATTATGGAAACTGAGCCGGAAATCGTCCAACGCATGTGGGATAATGCGAACTACATGCGCCGTGGTTTGATCGAACTGGGCTACGATATCGGCAAGAGCAACACCCCGATCATCCCGATCATCATTCGCGATGATTTTCGCACGGTCATGGCTTGGCACGCATTGGTCGATGAGGGTGTTTACACCAATCCGGTGCTTCCGCCTGGCGTTCCGCCTGGCAGCAGCTTGCTGCGCACCAGCTATATGGCTTCGCACACGCGCGAACATCTTGACCGTGCGCTGCGCGCCTTTGAAGTCGTGGGCCGGCGGCTCGAGCTGGTGGAGCCTAACCGCGAGCTCACCACGGTTTAGCTTCCACTTTTTAGAGGTGTCAAATAAACGGGACGCCTATCAGGCGCCCCGTTTTTGTTTCCTGCTTATTTCGTCACTTCGACAGGCTTAGAGGTTGAGACCGATGTTTCACGCCGCTTACCGCCTAGCAGGCCGACGAATCGCTCGTGCAGTGGGGCCAGCATATAGTAAGCGACGGGCACCACGATCAGGGTGAGCAGGGTGCTGCTGACCAACCCGCCGATCACCACTGTTCCGAGTTCGGACGCGATGATCGCGCCGCGCGATAAGCCGATCGCCAGCGGCAGCAGCGCCATGACCGTGGCCAGCGCCGTCATCAGGATCGGGCGGAGACGGCGGCTGCCGCCCTCGATAAGCGCGTCATAAACGCTCATTCCGCGTTCACGTCGGTTCGCCTGCACACGATCGATCAGCACGACAGCGTTGGTCACGACCAGCCCGATCAGCATGAGCAGGCCGATGAGCGCAGAGATGCCCAGTACACGATTGGTGAGTGTGAGTAAAACAGCGCTGCCCACGGGGGCGACGATCACGCTGAGCATGATCGCCATCCAGTGCACGGTGGAACCGAACGTGATAATCAGAACGGCGATCACGATCACGATTGCGATGCCCATCGCGACGAAAAGATTGGCGAAGCCTTCCGTTTGCAGCTGGGTTTCGAAACCTTCGCTCACACGAATGGAGGCCGGCAGCTCGGGTAGAGCCAGCACCGCTTCTTTCGCCTGCGCTGTGACGCCTAACGTGTCATCCGTCTCTAGCTCCGCGCGAAAACGCACAGCCGATTCGCCATCGATGCGGATGTAGCGCGCCGGGCCGTCTCCGCCGTCGGCGACCAAATCCGACAGATTGCTGCTGGCATTGGCCAAACCAGGCACGCTGTTCAAAACCTCGATGACGCGGTCGTTAATTGCCTCCAGCTCTTCCTGCGGCCCGGCCAACACCAGCGAGAACCCACCGAACCCCTGCTCGCTCAAAGAGGCTGCCGAGACCGTGACGTTGCCAGTCCCGAAGATCGTCTCGGCTGCCTCGCGAAACTGCTGTGTCAGCACATCGAGATCGGCTGGGTTTTCCACCGAGATGCTGATCGATGCGACATTTTCATTGACGGTGCTGGTGCCCAGAAGCAGCGTTTGGAAACTGACGCCGCTGTTGCCGATCGTCGTCAAAATTCGCCGCACTGAACCCTCTGGCGCTTGGCTGGCCACATAGGCCTCAAACTGTTCGACCAGCGCATTGGTCTCGATGATCGAGGTTCCCGTTGGCAGGCGCACCGAGACCGACACCTGCGGTTCGCCAAATGCGGGTAAGAAGGCCTGCGGCCTGGTGGAAAACAGCAGCGCGCTGAGCGCCAGCGAAGCGAATGCCAGGCCGATCACAATGGTGCGGTGCAGCGGCTTCGACAGTGCCCATTTGAGAGCAGGCAGATACAGCCGCTCCAAAGATGTGACGCCCTCTCCCGAGATTTCTTTCTTATCGAGGAACAGGTAGGCCAGCACCGGCACAACTGTGATCGCGACGAAGAACGACGCGATCAATGAGTAGCTGACGGCCAAACCGAACGGCAGGAAAAATTCGCCGATGATGCCGCCCGTCAGGCCGAGTGGTAGAAAAACGATCACCGTGATCATGGTCGCGGCAAAGATAGCCACACAAACATCGCGCGCGCCTTTCAAGATCGCCTCGCGCCGGTCGACACCGGCCTGCACTTCACGGAAGATATTTTCCAACACGACGATCGAGTCATCGACGACGCGGCCAATGGCGACTGTCAGGCCCGAAAGCGTCATGATGTTGATCGTCAGGTTGGCTGGGAAGAGGCGCAGCAAGAAGGTCAAAATGGGCGATCCTTCAGCGAATGGAGACAGCGCAGCGTTGACAGTAGGCGGCAGCCAACGCATGAGCGTGAAGGCGGTCAAGATCGATAATGGGATGCTCACAGCCACCACGATGGTGCTGCGCCACGCCGGCCGCGGCAGCCGGCCGGGCCACAGTAGCGTGAACAACCCGCCTAAAATCCCGACGATGAGCAGAACGCGCAGAACGACATCGGTATTCTCGAAGCCCCGTGCTAAATCGCCGCCGTAGGCGTTAGCATTAACGACGACGACCAGCGCCAGCACAGCCAAGAGCAAACCAACCATGAGCATAGCGATAATGCGGCGTGGTCGCAGCGCCCAAACTCCGCTGCTCAGAAAAGTGAGGATGACGACGATCGCAAATACGCCGCCCAAGCTTCCTTCACGGGCCACGCCGCTGATGGACTCCTCGATAAAGCTGGC
>DAOTYT010000074.1:0-18519 GCA_034434615.1 Anaerolineae bacterium
GCACGTCGACCGAGCAGCCCACGATTGAGGAGATCGTCGAAGAGCAGATCGAGAACCCGGGTGAACATACCGCCGAGGAGATCGCGCAGGAGTCGCAAGAGGCGGCCGAGAGCAAAGAAGCATAGCGCTTCTTGGCAGCGCAGCTCGCTGCTGCGCTCGGCCCGCGCTTAAGGAACGCTCGCCTGTTCGCTTCACGTTTGCTTCGCCTCGCGCCGCTGGCGATCCTGGTCGCGCTGGTGCTGTTGGCCTTCGCGCCGCTCGCCTTTACCGATCGCATCCTCGCCCGCGGCGATACCTTCAGCTATTTCTATCCCTACTGGGAAGCGCGCGGCGCGGCGCTGGCCGCTGGCCGCCTGCCGCTGTGGGCGCCGGAACTCTTCGCCGGCGTGCCGCTGTTGGCCAACAGCCAGATCGGGGCGTTTTACCCGCCAAACTGGCCGTTGAGCGGCCTGCCCGCCCCTGAGGCGATCCGCCTCAGCATCCTGATCCACCTCGTGTGGGCCGCGCTTGGCGCTTACCTGCTGGCGCGCGACGCGCTCGGCGTTGGGCGCTGGGCCGCGCTGCTGGCCGCCGCGCTGTTCGCGGCCGGCGGGCACGTCGGCGCGCACATCGAGCAGATCAACCAGCTTCAGGGGCTGGCGTGGATGCCGTGGCTGTTCCTGCTGCTGCGCCGCGCCATCACTGCGCCAGTTGCCGGCGTGCCCCTGCTGGCGATCGGGCTGGCGCTCCAGTTTTTCACCGGCCACACGCAGACCGTTTTCATCACCAGCGTTGGGCTGGGGATCTACGCGCTGTGCGACCGGCGCGCGCGCGCCCTGCCGACGCTGGCGGCCGCCGCCGCGCTGGCGCTGCTGCTGGCCGCCCCACAGCTCATCCCCACCATCGAGATGACCGAGGTCTCTAACCGGCGCGGCGGCCTGAATCCCAATCAAGCGACGGCCTTCTCGCTCAGCCCGTTTGTGCTCGGGCGCGGCCTGCTGCCCAGCTACGACCGCCTGATCTTCGGCGAATATGTCGCCTACATCGGCGTGATCGGGCTGGGGCTGGCCCTGCTCGGCGCGCTGGAGCGCGCGTCGCCATCTATCGTACCGCCGGCTGGCCCACGCTGGGCGCGGCCGCTGCCGCCGCGCTGGACGTGGAGCATCCTCGCGCTGACCGGCCTGCTGTTCGCATTCGGGCTGTACAACCCGCTTTATTGGGCGCTGGCAAGCCTGCCCGGCTTCAACCTGTTCCGCGTGCCGGCGCGCTGGCTGGCGCTGTTCGCGTTGGGCACTGCGATGCTGGCCGCGCTCGGCCTCGAACGCTGCCTGAACGGGGAGCGCCCGCGTGTGCCCGTGCTCATCTCGATCGTCGCTGTCGTCAGTGCGCTTGCGCTTGGCAGCGCCTTCACCCTGCGCTCGCCCGATCTGACGCCGGTCTCTCTGCCGGAGCCGGTCACGATCGCCGGATGGGCGGTGGCGTTGGTCACGCTGATCGCGCTGCTGCGGCTGCGCCGCGCGCGGCCTGCCGCGGGCCTGCTGCTGGCCGCCGCTCTGCTCGAACTGCTGTTGGCCGCGCGCGCCCTGCCGGCCAACGACCCGACGGCGCCGGAGGTCTACTACGCGCAGCGGTTCACCGCGAGCCAGCTCCTCGCCTATGCCGAGCGCGATGCGGCGGCCGGCCCGTCGCAGACGCCCGACCGGTTGCTCAGTATCAATGACCTGCGGTTCGACCCCGGCGACCGCGCCGCCCTCGAAGCACGCTTTGAACGCCTCGGCCTTTCGCAGGATGCCGTCGCAGCGGCTTTCACCGCCATCAAGCTGCAGGAGACGCTGGCCCCCAACCTGCCGCTGATCTATGGCCTGCCCAGCGCCGACGGCTTCGACGGCGGCCTGCTGCCCACCGCGCATTACACCGCCTTCACGTCGCTGCTGCTGCCCGCCGGCGAGCCGCGCACGATCGATGGGCGGCTGCGCGAAGTCCTGGCGCGGCCGGCGGGCTGCCGCGGGGCCTGCATCCCCGAACAGCGCTGGCTGAACCTGCTCGGCGTCCGCTATTTGATTGTCGATAAGCTGTACGATCCATGGCATGAAGGCGTCACCTACGATACGACCTTCGAGCGCGTGATCGGCCCAACCAGCACCGAGACGATCGCCGTCAGCCCGCCGTTCGAAGCGACGGCTGTCGATCTGCTCTTCACCTGCCCGGATGCTGCCTGCAGCTCTCCGGCTGCCACCGCGATCTCGCTCGATGGCGCGGCGGTCGACCTCGCACCGGCCCCGCCGCGCGCCCAAATCGACGGCTTTGTGCTCGCCCGGCTGCCGCTGCCCGCCCCGCTGCTGGTTGAGTCGCTGCAGCTGCGCGGCGAGACGCCGGTCGCCGCCCAGGCGGTTACGCTGGTCGACGAACGGACTGGCGATTTCCAGACGACGACGTTCGCGCCGTGGGAGCGCGTCCTCTCCAGCGACATCAAATTGTACGAGAACCAGGCAGTGCTGCCCCGCGCGCTGGTTGTGGGAGCGGCGCGTTTCGTCCCCGACGACGAGGCCGGGACCGAAGCAGCGCTCGCCCTCATGCGCGATCCATCGTTCGACCCGCGGCAGACGATCGTGATCGCAGGCAGCGGCGAAGACCAGACAGATGCCGCACAGGGACATGCGGAGCTGCGCGCTGTGAGCGCCGAGCAGATCGCCGTCCACGTCGAGGCGGACGCGCCGGCCTACCTGCTGCTGCTCGATGCCTACTATCCAGGCTGGACGGCGACCGTCAACGGAGAGCCAGCCGCCGTGCTGCGCGCCAATGTCATGTTTCGCGCCGTCGCGATCCCCGCCGGGACGAGCGAGGTGATCTTCACCTACCAACCGCAGTGGTATCCGGCAGCGCTGATCGGCGGCGCCATTGTTTGGGCTGGGGTGCTGATCGCGGCCGCAGCGCTGGCGCGGGCTAGGCGGGCTGCGCCTGACGGGCGACGACCCGCAGCGCCTCGCCAATGACGGCCATGCCCTCGTCGATCTGCTCGTCGCTGATCGTCAGCGGGGGCAGCAGGCGGATGCCGTTGGCGAGGATGCCCGCGCGCATGCAGACGACGCCGCGTTTGAGCGCCTCGGCCGTCACCGCCAGCGTCTCGGCGGCGGCGGGCGTCTTACGCTCGCGGTCGGTCACCAATTCAGCCAGCAGCATCGGGCCGAGGCCGCGCACATCGCCCACCAGCGGGATCTCGTTGTAGAACGCCTCCAGATGCGCGCGCAGCCGCGCGCCGACCGCCTCGGCCCGCGCCAGAAACGCCGGCTGGCGGATCATCTCGATCGCCTCGATCGCAGCGACGCAGGCTAACGGGTTACCGCTGTACGTGCCGCCCAGCCCGCCGGGGTGCGGCGCGTCCATCAGTTCGGCGCGGCCAGTCACTGCAGCCAGGGGCATGCCCGCCGCCAGCGACTTCGCCGTCGCGATCAAATCTGGGACGATGCCGTAATGTTCGATGGCAAACAAGCGCCCAGTGCGCCCGAAACCGCACTGCACTTCATCGGCCACCATGACGATGCCGTGCTCGGTGCACAGCTCGCGGATGCGGCGCAGGAAGCGGGCCGGCGTCGGGATGAAGCCGCCCTCGCCCTGCACCGGCTCAATCACGATCGCGGCGACCGCCTGCGGATCGACCTGAGCGATCAGCGCATATTCCAAGCGCGCGATCGCGTCGTCGACGAACGCCTCCTCGCTCATGCCAGCCGGCCGCCGGTAAACGTAAGGGAAGGGCAGCCGGTAAATCTCTGGCGCGAACGGCCCGAATCCTTTTTTGAACAGGCCGTATTTGCTGGTCATCGCCAGCGTGAGGTTGGTGCGCCCGTGGTAAGCGCCTTCGAACACGATCACGGCAGGGCGGCCGGTCGCGCTGCGCGCGATCTTGACCGCCGTCTCCAGCGCCTCGGCCCCGCTGTTGAGCAGGACGGTCTTCTTCGGAAAATCGCCCGGCGTCACTTCGTTGAGCAGCTCGGCGGTGCGCACATACGGCTCATAGGTGCCAACGATCGCGCACAAGTGAATCAGCCGTTGCGCCTGCGCGCGGATCGCCTCGACGACGGCCGGCGGGCAGTGGCCAATGGCCAGCGCGCCAATGCCGCCGGCAAAATCGAGCAGGCGGTTGCCGTCGACATCGATCAGGACGGCGCCTTCGGCGCGCTCGACCGCGATCGTGGTCGCCTTGGCGGCACCGCGCGGCGTGGCGGCTTCGCGCCGCGCAACCAGCGCGCGGCTGTTCGGGCCTGGGATCTCGGTGATCAAATCAATAGTGGGCATCAAATAACATCCTATCCATCATCGCACGTTCTGCGCTGCCAACATGCAGCGCACTTACCCTATTGTAACGCGGAAGTGGAAAACGCTGGCGCGCGCAATGTCTGTATCACGCGCGCATACTATAAAGAGACGCCGGGGCTGCTTTTTAGCGGCGAGCACACCCCGGCGTTGCGATGAGGGAGGCTGTTATAGCCCTAGAGGTATTGTAGTCTGCCCTGAACGGTTCACCGGGGGATCGGTGTTCCGGTGCCAGCCCATTTCTCACGCTGACTTTGAGGGCAGGTAGTAATCCAGCCGTTAAGCCGGCTACTAGCTGATTTTCTGGAACGGCTGCGCCGTTCGTGTCTCTGGAGATGCCCTCATTAAAGCCCAGCCGGGCGCGAAATGATAGTGCAATCCGTCACAGGTGGGGGTGGAATAATGTCATATCCCAGCTTAGGCAGAGGGAGGCGCGGCATCGGGCGCTGCGCTGTCAGAGGACGTTTCGGGGCTGGCGCCGCCGCCGGCGACCGGCGCGATGCCGATCAGCAGGGCGTAGTTTTGGCCGCTGCGGGCCGCTTCGCCGCGCCAGCCAGGCCGGGTGGCTTCAAACTCCTCGATCAGCGCTTCCAGCCGCGCGTAGAACGCCGTCGCTTCGGCTTCAGTCATCCTGCCGAGCGCGCGCCAGATGCGAAACCGGCGCGCCATATTCGCATCGTCGCCCACTTGGATCAACCCGCTAGCGACGCCACGCAGGATATCTTCGCGCAGCGGCAGCAGCAGCGCATCGAGCGCGGCGCTTAGACCGCCCGGCGCCCCGCCCGGCGACAGCAGCGCACGCTCAATGGCGAAATGGCGCGCGCTGGCGCGGTACTGCTTTTCGATGATGCCGCTGACGATGCGCGTATCGGTCACTTGAATGAGCGAATGCGCTTCGAGCAGGTTCACGTGGTAATACAGTTTGTTTGGGGGGATGTTTAGCTCGGCGGCGATCTGCTTGACGGTCCGCGGACCGTCAAGCAGCGTTTCAATAATCTGCTGGCGCAGCGGGTCAGAGAAGACCTTGAGCGTCTCCAGCGATGTGATTACAAATTCGGCTTCGGCATCGGGCTGAACTCTGCCCGTCTCTAGGTCATCACCCGCCATGCGCACTCAGTTCAGGCTGGGCGAGGTGTCATCGACCGGCTTGCCAGACCGCTTGATGAGCTGCTTGCCAACGGTTGCGATGCGCTGCCCAACCCATGCCAGCGTTGAATTATGGTCTTTCCGTTCCTTGCTCTGTTCTTTAAGGACCTCGCGCACCAACGCATCGCGCTGCGCTTCGCGGATGCGCTCTTCTTGCAGCAGGGTCGTCGATTTCAGATCGAAGTACATCGCATTACCTCCTACTGTTACTCGCTATCGCAGGGGCTGCGCCCCGCGGCTGTCTTCATGATTACATTTCATCATCTATCCTGATTCTATGAGTAAAGTGAGCGGCAGTCAATAAAGATTTTGACCATTTAAATTATTTTTAATGGCGTTTTCACTTTTCACTGAAATGGTCGCGAACATCGCGCGCGCTGCGCCTCAGCGGCGGTGCGACAGCCGCCCTCGGCCGCCTGAACGGCCCGCTATGACGAGTTGGAACCATTCCCTTAATACGCTATAATTACCCTTAGTTGACGCAGCGCCAGCGCTGCAATCTAGAGGATGTGTCCCTTGGAAATCACCTGGTATGGGCTTAGCTGTTTCCGCATTACCGAGCGCGGGCGTATTTCGGTCGTCACCGATCCATTTTCCCCCGCGACTGGGCTGCCGGAACTGAAACTGAAAGCTGATGTCGTCACCATCAGCCACGACTCCGCCGGCCATAACCACGTCGAAGCGGTCAAGGCTGACCCGTATGTGGTGCGCGGGCCGGGCGAGTACGAGATCGGCGGCGTTTTCATCACCGGGCTGAGCCTGCACGATGAGAGTGTGCCCGCGCCCAAGCGCAACGTCGCCTATCTTTTCGATTACGACAATCTGAAAGTGATGCATCTGGGCGACCTCGACCATGTGCCTTCACAGTCCTTGGTGCAGGAGATCGGGGTCGTCGATGTGCTGCTCGTGCCGGTGGGCGGCGGCATGGGCCTTAAGGCCGCGCAGGCCGCCGAAGTCGTCGCTTTGATCGAGCCGCATTTCATCGTGCCGATGCATTACCATGTGCCCGGTTTGCGCTATAATCTCGATCCCATCGATAAGTTCCTTAAGGCGATGGGCGTCACGCGCATTCAAGAGGCCGACTCGCTCAAGGTGACGGCGACCGATCTGCCGGAACAGCTTCAGGTGATCGTACTGCACGCGCAGAGTTTGGCGAAAGAGGCTTAAATGAGCGTCAAACTGCTGATGAACTGGGATATCAAACCCGGGCGAGATCAGGAGTATTTTGAATTCGTCGTCCGTGAATGGGTGCCGGGCATCCAGCGGCTGGGCCTACAACCGACCGGCGCTTGGTACACCGTCTACAGCCGCACCAAAGATGCCCCGCAGATCATGACCGAGGGCATGGCGCGCGATCTCGAGACGATGCGCGGCATCCTCGACAGCGCAGATTGGAACGAACTGCACGAGAAGCTGCAAGAATACGTGCAGAACTACCAGCAGAAGATCGTCCATGTGACCGGCGGCTTCCAGCTGTAGCAGGCCCCTGCGCCGCAGCGGCGCAAATGCGCGACGCAAATGCGCCGCGCACTTGCGCCTGGCATCTACGAGCGCGCTTCGATATCAACATCAACCGCATAGCTCAGCCGGTACTGCGCCCCGTCGCGCGCGAACATGACGGCGATCTGGCCGTGCGCGCCATCGCGGGCGCTGATCGGCGTTTCGCCGAGCAGGTCGTCGCTGGTCAAAATGTCGGCATCCCATAAGCGCAGCAGGGTTTGCCCGCGCAAGCCGGTGAAGATGAACCGCTTCGGCTGAAAGGCATCGATCGAAACCCAACCATCGACGGTGAGCTTGCGGCCGGCAGCAAAATCGTAGCGGCTGACATGAATCGGTTGGTTGGGCGTTCCCAGCATTTTATCGGGGGCAGCCGCCCAAATCCGCTGATCATTTAGCGTGAGGTAGGTTTCGTCTCCATCAAGTTCCTGGGCTTGCAAACACTCTAGACCCAACAGCCGCAGCGTGTATTGCGGTTCCATCCTCTGTCCCTCCCACACTCGCAGCGCTCCCCTTGTCATTATGAGTGTAACAAACTGGGCTGGCCGGGCACAAAAAAGCCGGCTTTGTGCCTCCATTAGGTAAAGCGGGCGATGCGCGGCTTTAAGCGAATTTCTAATCCCGTATTCTTTGACAAATATCCACGGCTTGTGATACATTTTACAAAGGCACATAAGCGAGCAACAGAATCTTGTCTTAGCAAAACCCTATCATTACGCCAAGTTGTGCGTTTGTGAATTTACGCTACAATTTGGCGTTCAACCAGTGGTAGTGCATGCTTTGAGCAAGTGCAGGAGGATGTAGAGTATTATGGCAACAATTACCGCCGGAGAGGGCAAAGCGGCTGTCGCCCGGCCAACACAGGGGAGGGCGGCAGAAGCGCAGGTTGAAGTTGCTGCGCCAAACCGCCGCGAGTTTCTCTATTACATCTGGGGGGCCTCGTTCGTGCTGCTCTTTGGCGGTACCACCGCTGGCCTCATCTGGTTTGCGCTGCCGCGCTTTCGCGAAGGCACCTTCGGCGGCGTCTTCAACATCACGGGAGACCGCATTCCCAGCCCAGGCGGCGCGCCGGTCAGCGAGCCTTCTGGCCGCTTTTGGGTCTCCAACACGCCAGAGGGGTTGGTCGTGCTTTACGGCGTGTGCACGCACCTGGGCTGCCTGCCGAAATGGGTAGATGTCAACAACCGGTTTGAATGCCCCTGCCACGGCTCAAGATTTGAGCTGAATGGCCGCTTCATTGAAGGCCCTGCGCCCCGCAGTTTGGATCGCTTCGCAACCCGCATCATCTTCACCGACGGCACTACTGCCGAGATGAATGCGGAAGGCGACCCGATCCCGCTGAATGGCCGCCAAATCGCCAAAATTGAGGTCGATACAGGGCGGCGCATTCAACGCGCTGGCCAAATTTAGCTGGGCAGAAGTCGTGGTTCCGTATCATCCCATCGTTCGATCGATAGCAAAGTCGTTCGATAAGTTTTAAGGAGCTAATGGAATGTCGGTACTCCCGTTTCCATCATTTTTGGATGATGTGAAAGAAAAGGGACTCAAGCGCGCCATCTATGAAGGCGTCAATGAAGTCGTGGAACGCGCAACTGCGGGCATGAACGTGCAAGACATCCGCGAAGCGCTGCGCGGTGAAGCTGCTTCGCGTAAACCGAACCCGCGCCTGCAGCCGCATGCCGACGGTTTCTGGCTGCACATGCGCCCCAGCTATTTCCACCGATCGGTGACTGGCGTTTATCCCACTTTTCGCTTAGGCTGGCTTTCAACTTATTTCGTCTTTTTCGAAACCATCACCGGCATGTTCTTGATGATCTGGTACACGCCGTCGCCAGAGATCGCCTACTCGAACATGCTCGATATCATGAGCAACGTGCCGCTTGGCCAGTTCATGCGCGACCTGCACCGCCTCGGCGCTGAAGCGATGGTGCTCATCGTCTTCCTGCACATGTTACGAACATTTTTCACAGGCAGTTATAAAAAGCCGCGCCAGTTTACCTGGTTCACCGGCGTTATTCTGCTCATTTGTACCATGTTCCTCAGCTTCAGCGGCTATCTGCTGCCGTGGGACCAGCTCGCGCTGTGGGCGGTGACGATCGGCGCGTCGATGGTGGAAGCGGCCCCGCCGGAAGTCGTCGGCACGAACCTGAACCTGCTGCTGCGCGGCGGCCCCGATATTGGCGCTAACGGCCTGCTGCGCTTTTATTTGCTCCACGTCTTAGCGGTGCCCGCGCTGCTGTTCATCTTCACTGGCGTTCACTATTACAAAGTGATCGTGCATGGCCACAGCCTGCCCCCGCGCGAGGAGAATATCGGCGAAGACACAGCCAAGCGTGTGCCGCTCGATAAGCGCGTCTATTTCATCCCAGATATCCTCACCAGCGAGATCATGTGGATCGGTGTCACCTCGCTGGTGTTGGTCGTGCTGGTAACGTGGTTCTTCCACGCGCCGCTCGAAAACCATGCCGACCCGCAGGTGACGCCGCTCGGCACGACAGCGCCGTGGTACTTCTTGTGGATTCAGGGCGCTCTTAAGCTGGGTGACAAGGTGCTGTGGGGCATCATCTTCCCGACGGTCGTCGTCGTCTTCCTGATGGTGATGCCATATCTCGATACCACGCCCAGCCGCCGCTTCGCGCACCGCCGCTTCGCGTTCTCCGTCGCCGGCGTGATGCTGTCACTGCTGGTGATCCTGAGCTACATGGGCCTGCCAGAATTTGGCGTGCGCACCTCGGCCGATGCGGAAATCATTCATGAACTGGTGATGGAGCCGGCGCACAACCACATGGGCAAGCTGCGCCCAACGCCGTTCAACCAGCTCGTGCCCGGCATGTACACCACGCGCGAGTTCGCGGCCGAAGCGGGCGATGCTGCCAATGTCGTCGCGGCGTTCAACATGGAGCTCGATCAAACGGGCGATGCGCGGCTCGTCCTCACCCACCTTGATATCGAGCAGCATTTGTCGCTGCCTGGCGGCCTCAACTTCACGACCATCCCGGCCGATGCACCGCGCCTGCGCGATGCCATCCGCTTCTTCGCTGAAGAGCTGCGCCGTGCTGAGCATGAACTGCACAATGCCTGGGGCGGTGTGATCATCACCCAAAACCAAAGCAACCTGAGACGCATCGATGTGATCATCACGTGGGATGAGGTGCAGATGCAGGATGGCCGTCCTGTGCTCGATGCGCAGGGCCAGCCGCTGCTCGTGCTCGATGCCGACGGCAATCCTGTCCGTCGCGTCAACAGCCAGCACATCTTCATCCATGAAAATGCGCAGTATTTTGATGCACCGGGAGCCTAGTCCGTGAATTTACAACGTTTGCTCATTGAGCGGATTGAGCATCGTATCATCGTCGGCACGATTTCGTTCCTGGCCATCCTGCTTCTGATGGGCTGGATCGCCATCAACGAGCCAGGCCGCATGGCGGCTTTTGACCGACAGTTTCAGGCCCGCGCCATCGAACGCGGCGCAGCGCTGTTCACCGCCAACTGTTCGAGCTGCCACGGCACCGACGGCCTCGGCTTGGTAGGCGTGGGGCCTGCGCTCAATACGCCGCTCCTGTTCGGCTACGATTATCTGGCGCCGATTCGTCAGGAACGGGCCGCGCTCGAGGCGGAGCTGAACGAAGATATCACGGATGCGCGCGCTGCCGAGATTCAGGCGCGGCTGGCCGAGCTGGATGCTGACGAAGCGGCGCTGCTCCAGCAGATGCAGCCCGCCATCGACCTCGGCTACGACCCAGAACGCCCCGACCGGCTCAAGAATTTGGGCTGGGTTGGCACGCTGCACAACTTCATCTACACCACGCTCGTTCATGGCCGCCCAACCAGCATTGACTACTGGCCGCAGGCGATGGTGGCGTGGTCGCAGACGGCCGGCGGCCCCCTGCGCTCCGACCAGCTCGAAGACCTGACGCTCTATATCATGAACTGGGACAAAGGCTCGAACTGGACGATCGAGGATCTGCTTGCGGTGCGCCAGCACCCGCGCATCCCGATCGACAGCGCTTCGGTCGTCTTGGCCGATGTCGAAGTGGTCGGCAGCCGCACCCCGCTCGATGAGATCATGGTCAACCTCGAAGAGTTCGTGGGCGACCCGCAGGCGGGTGAAGCGCTCTACAATGGTGCTCAGTATGCCTGCGCAGGCTGCCACATGGTTGCGGCCGTCGCCCCGCTGACCGAAGGCACCTGGACGCGCACCCTCGAGGTGCGGCTGGCCGAGCCGCAGTTGGCCGGCTACACAGGCGAGATGTACCTGGTCGAGAGCATCATCCACCCCAACGACTATATTGTGCCTGGCTACCCGGCTGGCGTCATGCCGCTCAACTTCGGTGACCGCATGACTTACCAGCAGCTCGCTGACTTGGTCGCCTACCTCAAGACGCAGGATCAGCCGTAAGCGACAATGGGATCGAACAGCCCACATTGACAGAACAAAGACCTCCTGGAGCCGCCATCCGGCAGTACTTCAGGAGGTCTTTTTGTTCTGTTCAGGCGCACTATCGTTGGCAAGCTGTCCAAATTAACATTAGTTAATGAAAGGAGGCGTTATGCGCCAGGGGTACATCGTGCTGCTGTTCATGCTCGTGATGTTGATCGCTGGCCCCACGCGGCCGAGCGCCGCGCAGTGCGCGCCCCGTGCTGACTGGGAGCCTTACACCGTCCAACCCGGCGATGTGCTCTTCTATCTCGCCGGTCGTTACAACACGACGGTGGACGCGCTGGTCGCGGCCAACTGCCTGACTGATCGCGATGTGATCCTTGTTGGGCAAACGCTTTATGTGCCGCCCCAGCCGACTGAGACGGCCAACTTCGCCGGCACCTACGTCCTGTCTTTCGCCGGCGCCGGCGGCCTGGTCACCGTCACCATGCAGCTTCAATACGACGGCGCAGCTTCGTTAACCCTCAACTATGAGAACCGCGGTCAGGTCATCTCGAACGGGTTCTGGGAAGTTGACGGCGAACGGGCAGTCGTGAGTCTGATCGAGCGCATCACAGAAGATCGTATCATCAACCTGTATCTCCCGGAGCGCCTGGTCTTCGCTTTTGAAGATGGCTTCCTCGTCGCCGTTGAGTACGACCGGATGACCTATGGCGAAGCGGGACTGCGCTTCACGATCGGCAGCAGCGATATCAACCCCAGCGTCGCTGCGCTGCAGCTGCGGCTGGCGCAGCTCGGATTTCTCGACGAGCTGCTGATCGCTCAAACTGGGCTGTTCGATGAAGCAACGCGGCAGGCGGTCGTCGCTTTTCAGCAGAGCCAGGGACTGACGCCGACCGGCATCGTTGACCCAGCCACTTGGAGCGCGCTGCTCAACCCACGGCCGCCGGCCACGCCGACGCCGCTGCCCCTGCCGCCGACCCCGCCAGCGCCGATCGTCTCGCCCGGTGGAACGCCCGATCTCAACCAGCTCCCAAGTTACACGCCGGAAGGCAGCCCGATCCTGTACCTGACGTTCGATGATGGGCCATCGCCGTACACGCCGCAGGTGCTCGATCTGCTGGCCGAGTTCAACGCCAAAGCGACCTTCTTCGTCATCGGCGATCAGGCACAGGCGCGCCCCGATCTGATCCGCGCCGCGGCCGCAGCCGGCCATTATATCGCCAACCATACGCTCGACCATGCGGATCTAACCACGCTCGGCTATGACGGCTTCTTCCGCGAGGTGGAACGGACGCGCGAAATTCTGCTCGCTGCTGCCGGCGATCTATTCACGCTCGATCGCGATGTGCACTACCTGCGGCCACCTTACGGGGCGACCGACGCTTTCACCCGCCAGTATGCCGCTGACCTTGGTTACGCTGTAGTGCTGTGGACGGTTGACCCGCAGGATTGGCGGCGCCCGGGCGCTGAGCAGATCGCCGCGCACATCATCGCGCACGCCGGCCCCGGCTCGATCGTGCTGATGCACGATGGCGGCGGCGACCGGTCGCAAACGGTGGCGGCGCTGCGCACGGTGCTCGAGACGTTCAGCGCGCAGGGCTACATCTTCCGCACGATCGCGGTCGGCGCTTCCTGAACGAGGCGGCACAGCAGCCATAAGCCTAAATTAAAACGGCGCGCCCTACTTAATCATGAGGGCGCGCCGTTTCTTGTGCGGTTCAGAAAGCGGGCCGGCCGATCAGCAGGCGCTGCCCTGCTGCAAGATGTACGTCAGTTCGCGGCGGTTATCGCCGGTCTCCGTCTCCGGAATCTCGTTGTTCGGGTCGATGGTCAGCACGAGCCGATGCTCCTCGTTGAAGTAAGTTGAGACGGTCAGGAACATCACGACGCGGAACGTCTCGCCCGGCTGAAGCACCGGAAATCCGCCGATCGTTTCCTGCTGAACCTGCCCTGTGCCCACATGAATGCTTTGCACCAGAACCGTGCCGCTCCTGGCGGTCGGCTCGCTGCCCAAATTGGCGACGTCGAAGCCGATCTGGAACGTCTGATTGCACTGCGGCTGGCCGGGGGTCAGCTCGACGATGCCGGCAACCAGATTCGCCTGCGACCCGCTCGCGGGCGGCGGCGGGGCGACCGGATCGACCGGCTGAACGACCGGCGGCGGCACGGCGGTCGCCGGCGGCGCCGTCGGCACTGGCGGCCCGGGGTCAACGGGCAGCGTCGAGATATCGCCGCTCACCGTCGTCAACCCAGCAAAGACCCAGCCTTCGCCGCCCAAATAACGCACCTTGTACCAGTCGCGCGCCGGGTTCACAGCGAGGATCTCCGTCGTCTGGCCGGCCGCAAAGCTGCCGATCGGCGGGGCGAAGATCGTGCCCGGGCCGCGCCGCACGTTGATGCTCTGCGCGAAGGACGCCGTCGGCGTGCTCGCGGTCGGCGTCGGCGGTGGGGCGGGCGGCTGCGTCGGGTCAGCGGGCGGGGCCACGGGCTCGCGGGTGGGCCGCGGGGTAGCAGTCGCCTGCGACAGGCCAGCCTCGGCTGTAGCCGGCGTCTCCAGCGGTTCATCGGTCGCCTCGGCCGCTTCAATCACCGTGAAGGCGACCGAGGCCGGCGCGCTGCTGCTGCCATCGGCGCGGAAGGCGGTCACAGTGGCTTCATACAGCCCGGGGCTGGCAGCCGGCCAGCCCTGCGCGATGCTGAAGGCAGGGGCGCCATCTTCATTGGGGTTGGCCAGCGTCGCGATGATCGTCGTGCCGATGGCGACTTCAACCCGGTCGATATCGGGGCCGGCATTGCTGATGAGCGCCTGCACCTGCACAGTCACGCCCTCGCGGAAGGTAGCATTGGCGGGCGGCGATACGATCTGAACGACCGGCGGCCCTTCAAATGCCGGCGCTGGCAGTTCGGCCGGCGCAAAGCTGAGCGAGCATCCCGTCAGTGCGAACAGCAGGGCGAGAACCCCACTCCATCGGCGCCGCACAAAGCTGCGCGCCGCCGCTGCGACTCCAAACATACGAAGCGACTCCTGACTTGCACGAACTTGCGCCACCAATTTAGCAGATGACGGGCAAGATTTCTATCCTGCGCTGAACGTGCCCAGCTCGCGCACATCGACGCGCACCCCATCGATCTCATGCGGAATGCGTTCGTCTTCTGCCAGCAGCGCCTCGGGCAGTTTCTGATCGACCAACACGATCAGCGCCAGCTCGCCGGTGTCTTGGTCGCAGCAGGTCGCATACCCAATCGCCAGCCCCAACACATGCGGCAGCTGCAGCAGCCATTCGCTGTACTGGGCATGCACGGCCTTAACCCGCTCCATCTGCGCATCGAAGGTCTCGTGTTGGTCGCCCATAAAGCCCCCTACAGGGTGACATCAAGCGCGTTGAGCACCTCGTCAAGCGGCGTGAAGATCGTCGCCAGGTTAGACCCGCCAAACAACAGGCCAACCCCCTTTTGTTCCGTGGCGTCCACGATTAGCGACCCCGAGTCCCCTGCCTCGCTCATCGAGGTGGTGATGACCTGGCCGGTGAAGCGCGCCGTGCGCGGACCGCGCATCGTGCTGTAGGCAATGTTGACCGTCGCATTGATCAACGTGATCGTGCCTTCGGTATACCCGGTCGTGCGCCCGAACTTGCGCACGCGCATGCCCAATTCGGGCGCTTTGGTCTCCTTCACGATGCCAATGGCCGTGATATCATCGCTGAACATCGAAGCGTCAAGCGGGATGGCTACCGCCGCATCGACGCGATTTTCGGGCACCGTGGCGGCGCTGAGCGGCGCGTAAGCGCCGGTCTTGGTCAGCGCGGCCGTCTGCGCCATGGCCGAGGGGACGGGGATCAGGCGTTCCTGCGCGCCGAGCAGCGCGGCGATCAAATTGCCAACCGCGGCGATGAGAGGAACGCAGCCGCTCGGCTGTGTCCCCACCGGCGGCAGCCCCGGCCCGCCCGGGGCCGGCTCATCAGGTTTGGGTGACGGCGGTTTCGGCGTCACGATGGGCGGCCCATCGGTGAGCGGATCGCCGATGAAGCGCAGCGGCACGAAACGCTCCAAACGAGCGACGCGGTCGTGATCACGGCCGCCGTCCATGGCTGAAGGCTGCAGAATTGGGTCGCCGGGGGTCGCATCGTTGCTGTTCGCGAACACGTGGTTGTTCGACAGCAGTAAAGCGCGGCCGGTCGTCCTATCACGCACTACGGCGCCAAACGTGCCGGCCGTCACCTGGTAATGCCCCATACTGACGCCCGCCGGGATGATCGGCCGAATTCGTTCGCGCTGCGACTGCTGGGCGCGCAGATAGCCGACTTCGACGACATCGGTGCGCATGCCATCGACCTCGCGCGGAATCACGTCCTCGGCGCTCAGGGCTGCCAGCGGCACTTTCTGCTCAACCAGCACGACGATCGCCATTTCGTCGCGGGGATCTTCCAGCGCATTTTTGAAGCCGACCGCCA
This sequence comes from Anaerolineae bacterium, assembly GCA_034434615.1. Lineage (GTDB taxonomy): Bacteria > Chloroflexota > Anaerolineae > Aggregatilineales > Phototrophicaceae > Flexifilum. Next base: position 15,769 of record DAOTYT010000074.1, read on the forward strand.
CGCCGACGACGTTCTGCTTGCGCAGCAGTTGGTCTTGATGCAGCATCTGCGCTTCCAGCGCCTGGTGTGTATCCATCGCGCGTCCTCCTGTGCGGGTGAAACCACGAATGAACCCTAGCGCCGACTATAGCACGAGCTGCCAAACTGCACCCGACGGACGGCCGCCGCTACCCGTCGACGAGGATCTTATCGACGGCGGCGGCCAGTTCGCGCAGGTTGCTCACGCGGTAAACGCCGCTGGCGACCTGCGCATAGCCGAGCATGTCGCTGTCGCCCGTGCCCCACTGCGACGGCGGTTCCGGGTTGAACCAGATCAGCCGGCGGCTGCGCCGCATCATCTCCTGCGCGATATCAAAGCGCGGGTCGTTGTAATTGTTGCGCCCATCGCCGAGCACGATGACGGTCGTCCTGCTCGTGATGCAGCTCATATAGTCGCGCTTGAACGTCACCAGGCTGGCACCGAGGTCGGTATTGTAATAGCCGGGGCGGTTCTCGCTCAGCACGCGCGCGACGGCCGTTTGCGGCTCCGCCTCGGCGAACACCATGCTGATATCGACGAGGTCGCTGATGAAGATGAAGCTGTTGGTGCGTGCCACCTGGTCTTGCAGCTCGTAGATCAGCGTGAGCAAAAATTCGGCGCAGTAGCGCATCGAGGTGCTCACATCGCAGATCAGCACCAAACAGGGTTTGACGTGGCGCGTGCGGTAGCGCAGTTCCAGCGGCACGCTGTCGGAGCGCATGTTGGCGCGCATCAGGCGGCGCGGGTCCAGCGTGCCGTGGTTGGCGCGGCGCTGGCGCAGCGCCGCGCGGCTGCGCAGGCGCGCGGCCAACCGGCGGATCTCGGCGCGAATCTGATCGACCTCGGCATCGCTGAGGCGGGTGAACGGCACATCGAGCAGATCCGGTTTGGGCTGCGGCTCGCGGTTGGCGAGCTGCTCGGCCAGGGAAGCGCCGACGAACTGGGAGACCTGTTCGCTCAAGCCTTCGGCGTTCTGCTCCAGCAGGTCGCGCAGTTCCTGCAGGGCCTGCCCGTCCATGCCCATTTGTTCCAGTTCAGCCAGCAGTTGTTCGATCATCTGCTGAAGCTGAAGCAGGCCCATTTGCCGCTGCATGCGCCGCTCGAACCACGACCGATGGCTCAAATCGCTGGCTTGCGGCAGGCCAGCCTGCTGGCCCTGCTGCTCGAGCTGCTGCTGGCTGAACGGCTGCCCGTCGATGAGCTGGCGCAGCAGGTCGCGCAGGGCTTGCAAATCGCCCATCAGCGATTGCAGCGCCGCCTGCAGCATCTGTTGCTGCTCTGGCGTGAGCTTATCGGGAATGTTCTCCATCGGCGGGTTGTTCTGTTCAAAGAACAACGGGAAGAAATAATCGAACGTGGCCTGGTCGCGCGCTTCTTTGACCAGCGTCGTCTTCATCGCCGCGCGAAAGACGCCCTTATCGCCGACGCCGACCGTCTCGACTCCGTGCATCGCGTCCATGCTTTCGGCCAGCGAAATGCGCACGCCGGCAGCGCGCAGGGCGCGAATAAAATCGATCATCCGTTTATCCATTGGGGAACGCTCATTCTACCCGCAGCGGGCGGGACTCGATCGTGCGGATGCTCGTATTATAGGGACGATGGCAACCGGTCGTCAACCACCGCGCACGCGCGCGATCAGGTCGAGCGCGGCGCGGGTCGCAGCCGCGATCGCGGCGTAATCGTGCGCCTTCACCCAGTCGCTGCGCACCAGGTTGCTGCCCATGCCCACACAGGCGACCCCGGCGCTAAACCACGCCCGCAGGTTATCCTCGTCGGCGCTCACCCCGCCGGTCGGCATGATGCGCGTCCACGGGCGCGGGCCGAGCACCGCTTTGACGAACTCTGGCCCGCCCAGGCTGCCGGGAAAATATTTGACGATCTCGGCGCCCAACTCTTCGGCTTGGGCGATCTCGGTCACTGTGCTGCAGCCGGGCATGTAGGCGATCTTGCGCCGGTTGCACAGCCGCGCCACTTCCGGGTTCAGCGTCGGCCCGACGATGAAGTTAGCCCCGTGGGCGATGAACAGCGCTGCCGTCGGCGCATCATCGATCGAGCCGGCGCCCAGGATCAGCTCGGGATGGTTGCGCAGGGCATGGCGCACCAGCTCGCTAAACACTTCGATGGCATGGTCGCCGCGATTGGTGAACTCGACCAAGCGCACGCCGCCTTCGGCCAGCGCCGCCACGACGCGCCGCGCGATCTCAAAATCGCTTTGGTAAAATAACGGCACGAGACCCTCTTTCAACACCGTGTTATAAACGGTGAGGCGTTCAAACTGCGCCATTATGTTCTCCTTTTGCTTCCTCACTGCGCCGCAGCTTTGTTTAATTTAAAGGGAGACGACCGCCGCGCACTGCTCTTGCTGTGAGCATACCTCAGAAAAGCTCATCGCGCCTTTAAGGTGCGCCAGTCTCCCCGCCGGGTTTTCGAGCAGAAATTTCAGGCCAAATTACCCTTTTGGAACTGAAACCGGCATAATCATGCTGCTGATCGGCCTTGATATGCATGTTTTTGTTTTAAGGAGGTGTCATGCGTTTTGCCCGATTGTGCCTCGTCATCGGCCTGCTGGCGCTCGCCGCGCTCCCGGCGCGCGGGCAGGGCACGCTGTGTCAAATCGAACTGGAGGAGGCGGCCGCAGTGCTCATGCGGGCGCAGGCGGCCGCCGGGCGCGGCGACCTGCCGATTGCGCTGGGTTACATCGAACGAGCGGATGCGCGCCTCGCCGCGATCGT
>DAOTYT010000075.1:0-16512 GCA_034434615.1 Anaerolineae bacterium
CCTGCCGGTTCCTGCTGGGCTGTGGCTGGCGTTGGTCACGCCCGCGGTTGAGGTGCCGACCAGGGCAGCGCGGGCTGCGCTGCCCGCTTCCGTCCCTCTGCGGACGTTAGTAGCGCAAACTGCCGGCATAGCGCGGCTCGTTAGCGCCATCTATACAAATGACATCGCATCGATCGCAGCTGCAATGGAGATGGATCAAGTGATTGAGCCCGCGCGTGCGCACCTGATGCCGCTGCTTGGCGAGGCGCGCGCGGCCGCAAAGCGCGCTGGCGCGCTCGGCTTGGCGATCAGCGGGGCAGGGCCGACGCTGATCGCGGTCTGCAACTTAGAGTCTGCTGCGTTCGCCGCCGCCGATGCAATGGCGCTTTTGTATACCGAGGCGGGTTTTGACAACTCGACGCAGGTGACGACCATTTCAACAGCGGGCGCTGAAGTGCGCGGGGTGACGGAAGCGGCCGGTTTGTGAAATCGTTGACAAACATACGGTCGCTTTCTATACTTTCCTCGCCTGTCTTCTGAAAAATTAGCCCGTTTAAGTTGTTTCAAACGCAGCGAAAAGAGCATGTTTTATGGTTGACTCTGTCAAAAATTACATCAATGGCGATTGGGTCAGCGCGCGTTCAGGGGAAGTTTTTGACAGCTTCAACCCGGCGACTGGAGCATTGTTCGCGCGCGCGCCCTTGAGCAGTGCCGATGACGTCAATGCAGCCGTTGCCGCTGCCAAGAGCGCTTATCGGGAATGGCGGCTTATGCCCGCGCCGCGTCGTGGTGAAGTTCTCTTTCGCGTCGCGCAGATTTTGGAGGCGCGTAAAGAAGCGCTTGCCCGAACCATGACGCAGGAGATGGGCAAAGTCATCTCGGAAGCGCGCGGAGACGTGCAGGAAGCCATCGATATGGCGTACTACATGGGCGGCGAGGGGCGCCGCCTGCTCGGCTACACCGCGCCAGTCGAAATGCCCGATAAGTTCGGCATGGCCCTGCGCGACTCGGTCGGGGTGGTTGGCCTCGTGACGCCGTGGAATTTCCCTGTCGCTGTACCCAGTTGGAAGATGCTGCCTGCGCTGGTGGCGGGCAATACCGTCGTTTGGAAGCCAAGCGAGGAAACGCCGCGCACTGCGGCGGAGTTTGTGGCTGTTTTTGCTGAAGCGGGGCTGCCAGCGGGCGTGCTCAACCTGGTGCATGGCGCGGGGACGACCGGCGAAGCTTTGGTCGTTCATCCTGATGTGCGCGTGATCTCGTTCACCGGGTCAACGGTCACCGGCTTAAGGGTCTATACGCAGGCGGCGGCGCTCGGCAAAAAAGTTTGTCTGGAGATGGGCGGTAAAAACGCCATTATCGTCCTTGACGATGCTAATCTTGATCTCGCGGTCAAAGCGATCACGTGGAGCGCCTACGGTACAACGGGCCAGCGCTGCACAGCAGCCAGCCGCTTGATCGTGCAGCGGGGCATCAAAGGTCAGTTGATCGAGGTGCTGCGCGCGCGGGCGCAGGCGCTTAAACTGGGCGATGGGTTGGATCCCACGGTCGATGTTGGGCCGCTGGTCAATCAGAAAGCATTGGATAAGGTGGAGCATTACGTCAGCGTCGGCAAGCGTGAGGGCGCTGCGCTCATCACTGGCGGCGCGCGCGCTGAATTAGGGCAGGGGCTGTTCTACCAACCGACCTTATTTGCCGATGTTTTGCCCGAAATGACGATTGCCCGTGAGGAAATTTTTGGGCCTGTGCTGTCCGTCATTGAGGTCGATACGCTGGAGCAGGCTGTTGAGGTCAACAACAGCGTCATTTATGGCTTATCCAGCAGTATTTTCACCGAGAACGTGAATGCGGCGTTTCGCGCTATTCGCGACCTGACCACCGGCATTGTCTACATTAATCACGGCACGACGGGCGCAGAGATACAGTTTCCCTTTGGGGGTACGCGCGGCACCGGAAACGGCATGCGCGAAGCGGGTCAAACTGCTTTGGACAGTTTTACCGAGTGGAAGTCGGTGTACGTTGATTACAGCGGCCGTTTACAGCGCGCGCAGATCGATAATCGCGAGTGAGCGCCTATGAATTTCGCTGATGACTTTCAACTTTTTCTCAGGGAATTTGGCCTAACCTATGTTAGACTAGTGAATGAGGTAGGTTAATTTCATTGTGAACGGGTTGTATTGGGACTCTTCCTATGAAATCGTCCTCAGTTTAATGGAAGCGCATAGAGGGATAGACTTGGAGACCGTTGGCATTGGCCAGCTTTATGAATGGATCATCGCGCTGCCAAATTTTGCCGACGATCCGGCGGTCGTCAACGAAGGAATCCTGAATGAGATTCTACGAGAGTGGTACGAGGAGGCTAGCGCTCGATGAGTGGGCTTAAACTACCGGAACTGCACAGCCCAGAATTTCCAGTTCCAAATGATCTGCAGGAAAACATCGCCATCACCAGCCTCAGCCGCATTTATAACTGGAGCCGCCGCTCCTCAATGTGGCCAATGTTGTTCGGTTTGGCCTGCTGTGCGATCGAAATGATCGCCACAGCGGCATCGCGCTATGACGTGGCTCGCTTCGGCATGGAAGTGATGCGTGCCAGCCCACGGCAAAGCGATTTGATGATCGTCTCTGGCACAGTCACCAAGAAGATGGTCGTCCCGATCGTGCGCCTCTATAATCAGATGCCGGAACCCAAATACGTGCTGGCCATGGGCGCCTGCGCTAGCGGCGGCGGCCCGTTCAAAGAGGGATACAACGTTGTTTCCGGCATTGATCAATATATCCCGGTCGATGTCTACGTGCCGGGCTGCCCACCCACGCCGCAGGCGCTGCTTTATGGGCTGATCGCGCTTCAAAAGAAGATCGACGGGCAGTCGCTGGCAAACTTCGACGATGTGCCGTGGTATGGGGTTGGCCCGTCCGATCCGGTGCCCGTGCCGGTGTTAGGCCCAGATATCATCGATCCTCGTCAAATGGAACTGATTCGGCGTCAGGCAGAGCTGGCGGCGGCCGGTCAGCCTTTCGGCGTCCGTGAGCTGCCGCCGGCCGTGATCGCCGATGTTGAGAAAGCGGTCGCAGCCAGCAAACCGGCGGCGCCAGCGGTAACTGCCCCGCCGACCGCTGCTGAAGTCGCAGAGATCGATCCTGAAAAGGCAGAGCGTTTGCGCAAGCGCGAAGAAGCGCTGGCCCGCAAGCGCGCAAAGCAAGGTGCTGCGGAGTAACCATGGCAGATAAACCTATCCTCGCTCCTGAAGAACTGGCAGCGGCTGATGTCGAAGCTGCCATCGGCTATCTGAAAGACAAGTACCCTGAGGCGGTTCGCGATGACACCCGCAGCGGTTACAGCGGGATCATCGTTGACCGCGCAGCGCTGGTCGAAGTCGCACAGGCCATCCGTGATGAACTGGGCTTCAATTATCTCTCCAGCGCGACTGCCGTTGACTATTACGGCATCTCTGACCATATGGAAATGGTCTACCACGCCTATCGCATTTCGGGCGGGCCGGCGCTGGTCTTCAAAGCGCAAACGCCGCGCGACCGCGCCGAGGTGCCGTCGCTGGTGAGCGTTTGGCCAGGGGCCGATTTTCAGGAACGCGAAGCCTATGACCTGTTTGGGATCGTCTTCCCCGGGCATCCTAATTTGAAACGCATCTTGCTGTGGGATGGGTTTAACGGCCATCCCATGCGCAAAGACTGGAAAGAGGCCTACTACGAAGAAGAGCACAAGCCGTTCGAGAGCCGCTGGCCCAAAGGTTACGTTCGCCGTGCCGAGGAACTTAACGCCTTCGGTAAGAATGTACGCTACCCGGCCGACATCGATCTGGCAAATCTGAGCGATACTTCCGAACAATCGCTGTACAGCGGAATGGGCCTCGGCGTGAACGTCTCCAATTTCGAGTCGGCCGATGGCCTGCGCACCGATCGATTGGTCGTCAACCTCGGCCCGCACCATCCCAGCACGCACGGGGTGTTCCGCATGGTCGTCACCCTCAATGGCGAGACCATTGAGTCGCTCGAGCCGGTGATGGGCTATCTGCATCGCAATCACGAGAAGATCGGCGAGCGGAACGCATGGCTCCACAATATGCCCTTCACCGACCGGCTCGATTACATCTCCAGCATGAGCAATAACCTCGGCTATGCGCTGGCCGTTGAAAAGCTGCTGGCCACTGGTGCCCGCTATGCGCCGCCGACATATCGAGCCGAGGTCATCCGCGTGTTGATGGTCGAGCTGACCCGCATCGTCAACCATTATTGGGCGATTGGCTTCTTGCTCAATGACCTCGGCGCTTTCTTCACGCCCGCGCTGTATGCCATCGCCGAACGTGAAAAGATCCTCGATTTCTTCGAGGCGACCGCCGGCAGCCGCATGATGTGCAATTACATGCGCTTTCAAGGCGTCTGCAAAGACCTGCCGGAGCGTATTCGCGGCGTTGCCAATCTGGTCAACGACCGCGTGCGCGATTTCGACACGATGGAATATTTGACCGAGCTGATCAACGAGCGCATTCCGCGTTCGATCGATGAGCTCGATCGACTGCTGACGGACAGCGAGATCATCAAGGCGCGCACGATCGGAGTGGGGTATCTGCCTCCTGAACTGGCGATCGCTTACAGCGCTGCGGGGCCGCTGCTGCGCGCCAGCGGCGTACCCTACGATGTGCGCCGCGCCGAACCGTACAGCATTTACCCGGAGCTCGATTTTGATGTATGCGTGCGCTACAACGGTGACATCTATGATCGCTACCTGATTCGCCTTGATGAGATGCGCGAGAGCGTCCGCATCCTCAAGCAGATTTTGCCGCGGCTAGAGCGAACTAAGGGTGAAAGCATCTTCTCCGGCAACAAAGCGATCTACATGCCGCGTGTGCCGGTTGGTGAGGCGTATGGCCGTGTCGAGAATCCGAAGGGCGAGCTGGGATATTACGTCGTTTCGGAAGGCGATCCCAAAGGCCCGCAAAACCCGTGGCGTTACCATGTGCGCGCTCCCAGCTTCATCAATCTAACGCCGCTCGGGTTAATGTGTCAGGGGCAAAAAGTGGCCGATGTCGTTGCCATTTTAGGCAGTATTGATATCGTGCTTGGCGAGACAGATCGATAGATACTGCAAAAACGCAGCTTAGCAGCTTCACGCTTTGTGAAGGAGATTGTATGTACGGATTGGGCATCCTGAAGGGCCTCGGGGTCACCATTCAGCATTTCATCAACACCTTCATTGATGATATTCGTTACGCTGGCCGCAAGTACATGGGGCAGGAAAACTTTGGGGCTCGTCAGGGATTGAAAGCCTCGGGGGCATTCACGGTTCAATATCCAGATGAAAAACTGGCGGTGCCAGAGCGTTTTCGCTTCATTCCCTTCTTAGTCGTCGAAGATCCCGATCATCCGGAACGTCCCGGCCACGATTGGTGCACGAGCTGTGGTATCTGCGCTAAAGTGTGCCCGCCGCAGTGCATTTGGATCGTGCGTGGCGAAGACCCCGTAACCAAGCGGCCGGTGCCAGAACCGCAGGCCTTCTTCATCGATATCGACATTTGCATGAACTGTGGCTACTGCGCTGAGTTCTGCCCGTTCGATGCGATCAAGATGGATCATGACTACGAACTAGCCAGCTACGATCGCACCGAGCATCACATTTACGACAAAGAGAAACTCTCCAAGCCGTTCAGCTACTGGAAGTCGATTGCGCCCACAACAGCGGTCGAAGAGGCAGAAGCGCGCGGCGGCTGGGAGCACCCCGACGTGATCAAAGAAAAGAAAAAGGCCGAAGCTGCTGCGGCTAAGGCTGCTGCTGCCCCTGCTGCTCCGCCTGCGCCAGCAAAGACGGCTGAAGGCGCCGCGGCTGCCGTGCAACCGGTGGCGGAAGCTGTCGCTGAAGCAGCTCCCGCTGCGCCCGCCGCTGCGGATGAAGAAGCCGCCAAGGCCGAACGGCTGCGCAAGCGCGAAGAGGCGCTCGCTCGCAAACGCGCTCGCGAACAGGGCGGTGGCTAAGTCGCGGCCTCCAACCACATGCTTTTGTATCAAGACCCGGCAGCACCGCCGGGTTTTGTTTGGTTTGACGCTGCTGAACGACCACACGCCAAATTTTCATATCAGCCTAAGCGTTAGTCGCTACTGTGATCGTATTCGTCGTATCATGATCAACAGCCATGCGCGGTGTGAAGAAAGCTCATCTGCCAACGAAGATATGCCAAGTATGCGGGCGCCCCTTCACGTGGCGCAAAAAATGGGAGCGACATTGGGATGAAGTGAAATATTGCAGCAGTGCCTGTCGCCAGCGCCGGAGGATGCTGTGACTACGACCTCACGGGATATGCGGCGCGATTTTGCTGATCGCGAAGATTTGGTTGCCTATCTGCGCGAACAGTTCCCCGAGGCTGCGGCGATCGACGATCATGTCTCCACGACGCGCGGGGGTCGCCGCGCCGCCCTCGCTGCTCTCGATCGCATTCAACCTGCGCGCTATGCTGCCACGCGTAATTCGCTCAACGGCGCGGTCTCGCGGCTTTCGCCATATATTCGGCATGGGGTGCTCTCCCTTGCCGAAGTGCGCGATGCCGCCCTGCACAAGGTCGATCGCCGCCGCGATGTCGAAAAATTCATCAACGAACTGGGGTGGCGCGATTATTGGCAGCGGCTCTACCTCGAATTAGGGGATGGCATTTGGCGTGATCGCGAATCTTACAAAACGGGCTGGCAAGCGGGTGATTATCAGGATCGCCTGCCCGACGATATTGTCTCTGGGGCGACTGGCCTTGCCTGCATCGATGCTTTCAGCGAAGAACTGCGCACGACGGGCTATTTGCACAACCACGCGCGCATGTGGATGGCGTCCTACATCGTTCATTGGCGGCGCGTTCGCTGGCAGGCCGGGGCGCGCTGGTTTCTCACGCATCTGCTCGATGGCGATCCAGCCAGCAATAACCTGAGCTGGCAGTGGGTCGCCAGCACCTTCAGCCATAAGCCGTATATCTTCAATCGAGAAAATCTTGAGCGTTACAGTGATGGCCGTTACTGTCGCTGCTGCCCAGTGCGTGGGCGCTGTCCGTTCGAAGGAACCTATGAAGACCTTCAGGCGCGATTATTCCGACCGACGTTCGATCAAGCGGAGCCAGCCAACCGCACTTACACTGCGCGTTTCTCAACAGGACGCCAGCCAGCGGCGATGACATCGCGCAGGCATGAAGACGTAAAGGCCGTGGTGTGGGTGCATGGCGATGCGCTGAGTCCCGAAAACCCCGCGCTGCGAGCCGAGCCGGCGGCCCCAGCCGTTTTCGTTTGGGATGAGGAACTGCTGCGTTTACAGACGATCAGTTTGAAGCGGATTGTGTTCATCTATGAGTGTCTGCTCGAGCTGCCAGTGACGATTCGACGCGGCGATGTCGCGCAGCAGGTGGCCGCTTTTGCGCGTGAACATGGCGCTGAGCGTGTTTGTACCGCCGCCAGCCCGGCACCGCGCTTTCATCAGATCGCCGCCCGTCTTGATCGACAGTTCGCAGTTGAGGCCTATCCGCAGCCATCTTTTTTTGATTACGATCGCCCGCTCGATTTGCGCCGCTTCTCTCGTTATTGGCAGGTCGCGCAGCGCTATGTATTTTATGTATTTGATGAAACGAGCACAACGTAACAAATGTCACTGACCATTTTTCTGATTATGGTTATACTTATTTTGTAAACGCCTTTAAGCTCGTCAGTAATGGGAGTTAAAAATGAGTGACGTTCAAAGCCAAATCATGGCGGCGTTAAGCACCGTCATTGAACCTGAGCTGCATCGCGATATCGTCTCGCTGAATATGGTGCGCGATTTGGTCGTTGAGGGCGAGACGGCTAAGTTCACCATCGTGCTGACGACCCCGGCCTGTCCCTTGAAAAATGTCTTTCAAGAGCGCTGCAATGCTGCCGTGATCGGCACGGTGCCCGGCATCAAGCGGCTTGAAATTCGTTGGGATGCGCAAGTGCCGACCGATCGACGTATCCTCGGTCGCCTTGAAGTGCCGATGCGCAGCATCATCGCGGTGGCAAGCGGCAAGGGAGGGGTTGGCAAAAGCACCGTTTCGACCAATCTGGCCATTGCGCTCGCAGAAGCGGGGGCGCGGGTTGGCCTCATCGACGCCGACATCCTTAATCCTAACATTCCAATGATGATCGGTGTCGAAACCGGAAGGCCGCGCGTCGAGGGCGACAAAATGATCCCGATCGAGGCTTATGGCGTTAAGGTCATTAGCACCGGTTTCCTGATCGATCCCAGCAAGCCGATGATCATGCGCGGCCCGATGCTGCACAGCGCGATCCGCCAATTCTTCACCGACGTGAAATGGGGCGAATTGGACTACATGATCGTCGATCTGCCGCCTGGCACGGGCGATGCGCCGCTGTCGCTGGCGCAGTCGTTTCCGCTCACTGGGGCGGTGATCGTCACCCAGCCGCAAGATGTGGCCGTTTCTGACGCGCTTCGCAGCATGGCCATGTTTGATCAGCTCAATGTGCCAGTACTTGGCATCGTCGAAAATATGGCCGGCGATTTCTTTGGGACGGGTGGGGGCGAGCGGTTGGCACAGCAGCGTCAAGTGCCGTTTCTCGGCCGTATCCCCCTCGATGCTGAGGTACGGATCGGTGGAGACTATGGCCGTCCGATCATCGTCAGTACGCCAGAATCGCCCGCCGCTCGCGCGCTGGTCGAAATGTCGCAGGCTGTGGCCGCTCGCGCCAGCCTCGTCATGCTGCAAAGCGCCGATGTCATCCCGCTCAACATCATTGGTTAGAAGGTGCAGTCGACCATCTGCCAACAGCGTGCGATCTGGTCATCGCACGCTGTCGTTTTTACCAGCACGAGCCTGCGTTAATCAATCATCCATCCCGATCACTTGGATCCTGTCGCTGCTGCCAACTGGATTATAGCGGCCGATGAGCAGCCAGAAGAGAAAATTAAGCAGAAAGGCAGTGCCGAAAGCTACCCAGCCTTCGGTGTGCACATCGCGGAACCAAACATAACGACGGATTAGCTCAAGCGCGACCAGTGTGATCAGCGTGACGACCAGGCGCTTTTTTGCCTCGGTTCGCTGGATGAAGAACATCAGCAGGCCAAAAATGACTGTCAATAAAGCTGTGATTCCAAGATCCATCTTAGCTCTTAGCTCAACTGCGCGTCAGTACTATTAAGTTTAAAGTAGACACGTGAGATTTCCCTAAGTGTCGTCATGGAATCGAGGCCCCACCAGCGCGCCATGCATTGATGTCGTCAAGGTTCACTTGGCCGTAGGGTGGTGAAAAATCGGCACAGTCGCGCGCAGTGTCCGGAATATCGGTGCGTGGCGCGATCAGTGGACTTTCAGGGCTGAAGAAGTTCCACGCGGCTCGTGAGATGCCTTCGATCAGCGGCCACGCTCGTGTATAGCTGAAGAATTCTGTGTTTTCCCACACGTATACCGCGATCACATAGTTGCGGCCATTGGGCGGAAAAACGATACCGGCATCACCATGGACGTTGTGGAGCCAGCCGTTTTTATGGGCAATTGGCGTGCCAGGCGGGATGCCCGCTTGCAGCAGTCGTTCGAGATCATTGGCCGCCAGCAGGTTGAGCATTTGCCGACACTCATTCTGCGTAAATTCTCCATTGGGGTAAGCCGCCATCAATCCGGAGCCGTAGTAGGCGCAGTCGTAGATCATGGTCAGCATCGTGCCAAGGTCTTCCGTCGTCGTCTGGTTATATGGGTCGGCGCCGGTGTTGAAATTGGGATTGGGCGAAGTGCGCGGCGCCGGGATCGAGCCAAGCACCTGCTCCACCCCCAGATAGAGCGGCGCAGAAATGTAGGTGTTGCGCGCGCCGATGTACTGCATGGTGTTCGTCACCTGGGCGATGCCAGCGAACAGGTTATCGCGCCCGATGATTTGCATGATCAAATTGGACGAGCTGTTATTGCTGCACAGCAGCGACTGTGCCATCAGGAAGGCGTAGTCGTCGTTGGGCTGAAACAGCAGATCGCGGTAGAAGTCGATCAAGATGCCTAGTTTGATCGTGCTCGCAGCCGAGAACGCGACGTCGCTTAGGATGTGAACCTCGTCGCCAGTTTGCAAATCCATGATGAATACTGAAGCGACCGTCGATTGCCCATCATAGATGAAGCCTTGCGAGTCAAGATAAGCGATGATCAGCTCGCGCAAGGCACGAATATCAGGCCGGCTGGCATCGGTGCCTGTGACCGGCAGCACAACCTGCCGGTCGGTCGGGCTGCGCAGGGCGCGGTCGATCAGAGGCAGCGCGCGTTCTATGTCGAGCACGAAGCCTGTTGCCCCTGGTCGTATCGTCAGCGTTTGTACATCAAAATCGGCTGGCCCCGGAGGGCGGTCGTAGCGCGCTGCGATATCTTGTAGGATACGCTCAAGCTGCGCCTCCTGATAAGTGGCCGAAAGTTCAATGTTGAGCGCCTCCCGGCTTTCGACGCCGGTGAGGTGGTTGAAAAAGCGCGGCCAGAACGACGCTTCATTCACGCTGGCGGCGCGGGCAGCCGCCAGCATCGATTCGCGGTTGGTCTGAAATCCTATCGCCGCAGGGTCAAGCAAAATAGGGCTGGAGTCGTACCAGAGCACCAGCGGCTGCGCGAAGATCTGTTCCCAACGGGCAACGGCTTCCGCTGGCGACAATCCGCCCACGTTAACGCCCGCGACGGTAACGTCTGCGGAAATGGTATCGGCTTGCTGGCTGAAGCGGATTAGCTCAAACGAGAATAACCCTGCCGAAAGAAAGATAAACAGCCAAGCCATGAGGGGCACAAGTGGAAACCGGCGTGAACGTTTGCGTGTCCCTAGACCGGTTAGTCCTGTGGCCATGATACTCCTAACACGGATAACGCAATTGAGTCTTTCAAACGAACGAGGGATGTTTGATGAAGAACTAATTGTATCATCATGGTGTCGAGTCTAGCGGCGGAGTTCCTCAACGTCAACGGCTGAAGCCCTACGCTTGGGCACCGGGGGTGACCTCTGTCGCTAGGTGTGGGAAAAATGATCATGGTATACTGTTATTGCAAGATTCTATCTTTAGGTGGGCCGCTGTGAACGCATCCGTCGATTTCATCAATCTGCTCGTTCGCCCGCCGGGTGATCTATTCTACTATCTTGCCGTATTTGGCCTCAGTCAAGTGGCCTTGTTCATGGCCTTAGGCCAGCGCATGCGCCGCAAGCGCGAACGGCCGCCTCAGCGTTATACGATGGCTGCGGGTGGTGTGGTGGTCGTTTGGGCATTGCTCATGATTGGGGCTATGGTAGCGCTGCTTGCCAACCAGAGTGCGAATGTCATCTTGCCGCCCACGGAACGACTGGCCCATGTCGTCACGGCGCTGCTGATGGGATGGGCATTTTTGACCGCCGACAGCGCGCGTTGGGATCGCACTTCGCGCTGGCTGCTGCCCGCTCTATTAAGCCTAGTTATCATCGGTTTCATGTTCACGGCGTTGGATTGGGTGGGGGCGGCTGCGAACCAGTCGTTCGCAACCAGTTCCTATAGTGTTGCATGGGCTTTTATTCCCGCAGTCCTTGCTCTCTTCGGGGTGCTGCTCACGCTTGCCTATTTTCGTGAAGTGGTCGATGCGCCGCTGAAAGCCCTATTCTTCGCGCTCATCCTAATCGGTTATGGTGGCGCGCTGCTTCAGTTTTGGCAGGGAACGCTCGAGGGCGATTACGCTGGCCTGCCTCGGTTGACGTTTCTGACCGCGCTTCTCATCGTGCCTGTAGTGATCTATCGGATGATCATCGCCAGTTTAGACAGCCCGATCTTGCCTCAAACCGCTCCAGTCTCGGCTGGCGCAAACAGCACGACGACGGCTGTGCCCGATGCAGTGCGTACCGCTGGCGCAGAGCGCGAGTCTGCCCTGATGATGAAAGCGCTCGGCCTGATGCTGGAACAGGCAACGCCCGACAGCATCCCTGATCGGATCGTACAGGCTGTGCTGCAAACGGTGAAGGCGGATGTCGGCGCGCTGCTCGTCGTGCAAGATGCCAACTATGCCGATGTAACCCGCGGCTTTGATCGCACGTTTGACCGGCCGCTAACTGGTATCTCGCTCAATCTAACTGACCAACCCACGCTGGTCAATGCAATTGAACGGCGTTTGCAGCGCCCCCTTTATCCTGACCGCAATCCCGAAGAACTGCGCGATCTATATACCCGTCTCGATATTGAGGCGATTGGTCCCACTTATTTTCAGCCGCTCGTCCATGAGCGCGAGCTGCTCGCCGTCCTGCTCGTTGGGCTGCCTTATGCTGGCCGCGAACTGTCCGAGGCCGAGCAGGAGCTGTTGAAGGGCATCGGCATTATTTCAGCAAATTTACTCGCCTTGAGCAATGCCGCGCGCGATGCTCGGCTCGAGGCCGAAAGCCGTGTCATTCAGGCGATGATACAAGGAGTCTCGCCAGATGCGATAGAAGACGACAGCTTCATCGCCGTCTGGCAGGAACTGCAAGGCGAGCTGGAGACTGCGCGCGATCAGATCCAGCAGCTCTCGCGGCAGGTGACCGAGCTGAAATTGGCGCTTGATGACGAGCGCAGCCGCGTCGCGCAGACGCTCAGCGATACCGCCGAGGGGCAGTCGATCTCTCAGCGCATCATTTTACTTAACGAGGAACACCAGCGTCTGTTAGAGGAACGAGAACGGTTGGCAGCGCGGCTGCGCGAGGCGGAGACGACCCTCGCCAGTTTGACCACCGACGACAGCGGCGTGATCGTCAAGTCGATGGTCGATATCTTGCGGCGCGAGAAAGAAGACCTGCTCGCTGAACGCAATCGGCTTCAGGCGCAGCTTCAAGCTATGCGTGAGCACAGTGAGCTGGCTGAGCCAGACGCTGTGCAGGATCTGCTTGCCCGTATGGCTGAGGAGAAGACGCGCACCGAGGTCGAACGCGATCGTTTGAGCACGATGCTGCACGATATTGAGACGCAGCTCAACGCCCTTGGCGTGCCCGATGGCGCGGCCGGGTTAACTGCCTTGATCACCCAGCTTTACGAACAGCGTGCCGCGCTGCAATCGCGCAACGAGGCCCTGCGCCGAGAACGTGATGCGCTGCTGAGCGGGCGCGGCGACGCGACCCTGATCGGGGTGGCAGCCGGCGACCGGCAGATCGAAGCGCTGCAGCACGATTTGGCGCGGTTGGCTGCCGATCGTGAAGCGGCTACCAAGCAGCGCGATAAGCTGCGAGCAGAGCGTGATGACTTATTGATGCGCTTAGAGTCGATGCGCGAGCAGCACACTCGCTTACTTGCCGAAGCGACCGCGTTTGAACAGGAGCTTACTGAAGCCCATGAGGAACAGCGGCTGCTGCGCGCTCAGATTCAACAGTTGATCGATGAGCGCTCGCGGTTGATGCGCGAGCGCGACCGGCTGGTCGCTGAACACAGTGCGATTGGAAGTGAACGCGAGCAGCTTCTCGCGCGCATTGAGGGAGATCGCGACCGGCTTCAACAGCTGGGAGAAGATGGCGTCGGCGCTTTGACGGCCATGATCGACGAATTGTCGGCGCAGCGCGGCGCGCTGGAACGCGAACTGGTCGAGACGCGCAATCAGCTTGCGGCGGTCGAGGAACATCTGGAAGTCATGCGGATTCGAGCTGCGAACCAGCCGCAGGTCGTTTACCGGCCCGATAACCCTGAGGTGATGCTGGGTATGGTTCAAGAGCTGCGCACACCGATGACCTCAATCATGGGCTATGTGGATTTGATCATGAACGAGTCCGCTGGCATTCTGGGAGAGATGCAGCGCAAGTTTATGCAAAGGGTGGCAGCTAACGTTCATCGCTTAGAGGCTATGCTAAACGACCTGATCCAGCTTGCGCTGCTTGATGCTGGGCGATATAAACTGAAACCTGAGCAGGTCGATGTGATCGAACTGATCGAAGATGCCATCACGCGAGCTTCAAACCAACTCCGCGAAAAGGATCTGACAGTTCATCTTCAGCTCGATGATGAAGCGCCGCTCATTTCGGCCGATCGGGGCGCAATCGATCAGATCATCGGCCAGCTGCTCACCAATGCATACTTAGTCTCTCCTGCAGGAAGTGAGTTGTACATCTCGGCGCGTGCCGAAATGCTGTCGCGTGCGGGTGCCGGGCCTGTTCCCTGTTTGAAACTGTCGGTTGGAGATCGTGGCGGTGGCATCGGGCCAGAGGATCAACCGTACGTTTTCGCTCGCAAATACAAGGCTGAGAACCCGCTCATTCAGGGGTTGGGTGACACTGGTGTCGGCCTTGCTATCGCAAAAGCGCTGGTTGAAGCGCATGATGGCGAAATTTGGCTGGAAACAGAAACCGGTGTCGGCACAGTTTTTCATGTTGCGCTGCCTGTGCAGCTCACCCCTGAAGTGGAGCATTAGGGAATGCGTCGCGATTTTGGAAGTGAAATCACTGTCGCGATCGTCGTCGTGGCAGTGCTCGCCTTTGCGCTCACGTTCGGCATCATCTTGACTCTATCCAGCATTCCGCCGGAACCGCCGCCGACCGACGTGCCTGCGGTGAGCATTGTGCAAGAAGCAGACGACGCGGAGGGAGCTGTCATCACGTCCACTGTGACTGAGCCAGCGACTCCCGAGGAGCCGGTTCTCACTGCCGTGATGCCAACGCTCGCTCCAGAAATGGCAAGCCCGACCATTGCGCCCGCAGTGACTGATACCGCCGTGCCGCTGGCGGAATTGCCCACGCAGAGCGGTGAGTTCTTCTCCGGCGGAACGGCCACCGCGCTCGCGCAGGCGCTGCTGGAAGCTGCGCCTACGGAAACACCAATCGTCGATGTCGCGGCGACTTTTGCAGTAGAGGCGACGCGCATCGTCCAGTTTTTGACGGCGACGGCCGATGCTGTGCTCGCACTTGCGATCGTCAGCTCCGATACCCCGACGCCTGTGCCTACGAATACGCCGACGCTTCTCCCGACTGCGACATTCACCTGGACGCCGACGGGGACACACACCAACACTGCCGTTCCAACGCTCACCGCCACTTTTACGGAAACGGCAGCTCCAACCGAGACACTTACGTCCACTCCGACGGTGACGCAGACCTATACTGTCGTTCCGACCGCCACTGCCACGTTCACGGAGACAGTAGCGCCAACTGCGACCGCCACCGCCGCAGCGACAGCGACGCTGACCGCGACGGCGACCCCTACAGTGACATGGACGAATACGCCGCTGCCCAGCGCTACGCCCAGCTTAACCGCTTCCCTCACGCCGACATCTACAACGACGCCCACCGCCACCCCCTCACCGACTCGGACTCCATCGCCCACCACAACGTTCACGGCCACCATGACGGTTTTGCCGACCTCTACCGAAGCGCCGCTCGAATTGCCGACCGCGATTCTGCTGGAGGCAGAGCTGCCGATCCCGACCGTGATCCCAGCTGGGGCGCTGTACAACTGTCTGCCGCCGATAGGCTGGATGCCGCGTCAGGTTCGCGCAGGGGAGAGCTTGTTCTCCATCGCCTATGATGCAGGATCGAGCGTTGGTGAAGTGCTCGCTGCGAGCTGTCTCGAGTATGATCTGGAGCTTGCCCCGGGCGACATCATCTTTGTCCCCTTCACAGCACGCCCGCCGGACGTGACGCCGACGCCAATATCGCCAGTTGCCCCGCCACCGCCGCCGGCGCTGGGATGTGACGACCCGGGCGCGCAGATCACGGGGCCAGCGCGTGGGGCGAGGGTGAGCGGAACCTTCGAGCTTGTGGGCACCGCCAATATGGTCAATTATGCCTACCACTTGATCGAAGTTCGACCGAACGCACTCCCGGACTTTGATTTCTATGCGCGCATGGAGTCTCCGGTCGCGCTCGGCACTGTGGCGCAGATCAACACCCGCCTTTACGGGCCGGGCGCTTATTGGGTTCGTTTGACCGTTGTCGATCGCGCCGGAAACGCCCTTTCACCCTGCGTGATCCCACTGATCTTCGAATAGGGCATTAAACTGGTCTAAGGGCTGTGCTACACTTGCGCCTGAGTTGAAAGAGGTTTTTCGATGTTCAGGAGCGGGAATGGGACAAGCTAAGCCCTCTCGAATGCGCCGCGCCTTCAGTTTCGTCGTGTTTCGCGTGGTGCCGTTCGTGCTGATCATCGCCAGTGCGTTGACGGCATATTCAATTGCTCAGTCGGCTTTCCGCTATCTATCCGAACAGCGGCTGGTTGCCGAACGCGCGCCACTTTATCAAGCGACTGCCAGCGCGCTTGCCGAGACGCTGACGGGGACTCCCGCTGCAGACGATCAGGCCTCACAGTTGCTCGTTCGTTTGGTCAAACGCCAGCCCGCTGCGGAACAGTCCTCTGACCCGGGAGCGCCAGCGATCGCTCAATTTGCTACCAACACGCCGCACCCGCCCGCGCCAACTGAGACTCCCGAGCCCGTTTTCGAGATCACGGTCACACCGCGGCCGCTGCCAACCTTGTTTATCTACGGCCAGCCCAACCCCGATCAGGTGGCTGCCACTGCCATCCCGACCCCGGTAGAACCGCTTGACCGGCGCGGCTACGATCTGATGAATATCCTTCTGCTCGGCAATGACGGCGAG
>DAOTYT010000076.1:0-3449 GCA_034434615.1 Anaerolineae bacterium
CAAATCGAGCATGGCGGTATACAGCTGCATCACAACCGCAGACATGGGCAGGGGGACGCCATACGTGCGCGCCGTATCCATGACGATGCCCAGATCTTTGTGCTGCATATAGGCTTTGAAGCCAGGCTGGCGGTTGCCAGCGAACAAGCGCGGAGGCTTCACGTCGAGCGTCCACATTTGGGCTGCCCCGCCTTTGATCGCCTCTACGACGCGCAGCGGATCAACGCCGGCTTTTTGGGCGGTGATGAGCGCTTCGGCCAGCGCGACCATCTGCGCCCCAACGATGATTTGGTTGCAGACTTTGGCGATTTGTCCCGCCCCGCTCTCGCCCACCAGCACAGCAGCCTTGCCCATTGCTTGAAACAGCGGCAAGGCGCGCTCGAAAGCGGCTTGCGGGCCACCGACCATGATCGTCAGCGTGCCGTCGCGAGCGCCGACATCACCACCGCTCACCGGCGCGTCGAGCGCTGCAACGCCAACTTCAGCCAAACGCTCGCTCAGCAGGCGGGAGGTTTCCGGCTTAATGGTGCTGTTATCAATGTAGATGAGGCCCTCATGCGCGCCTTCGATGATGCCATCTTCGCCCAGAACCACCTTCTCAACATCTGGCGTATCGGGCAAATTGGTGAACACAAATTCGACGGATGCGGCCACTTCACGTGGAGAATGAGCTGCAGAAGCGCCTTCGGCCACAAGTTGATCGACAATCGCCCGGCTGCGATTATGCACGACCAGTGAGTGGCCAGCCTTGATCAAATTGCGGGCGATCGCTGCCCCCATGATGCCAAGACCGATATAGCCAACTTTCGCCATAACTTTTCCTCTCGATAAGCGGCTGCTCAAATTGTTTTAGGCGAAACGCGAAACTGGAGGGGCACTCCCATCAGCAGGCGCGTTTGCGCCTGTAAGGTGGGAAGCGCCACCAAAATGAGTGTCAAAATTGGCAGCAGCGGAAAGCTGATGAAGGTCATCAGCCGTTCTCCTAAGGTTGGGCGATTGGGGCGCGGCGGGCGCACAATGACGTCTTGATACCAGAAGACAATGCCGAGAACAGATACCATGCCGAAAGCAATTTGCACAAGCAGAAAAATGGGATTGCGGATGCCTTCAGCCAGCATTAGCTGTAAAAGCCATGGATTCAAGAGAAGCGGAAGCTGCGTTCCGAGGGTCATGATCACCCAACCCGGGCCGGCCAGCAGAATATCGTGGGTAACCCGAAACAGCAGTTGGAACGCTGGCCAAAACTCGATCTCTGGATGTTCGATCATCTTGGCGATGGTGTAGCCAACCTCTTTGCTGCCCCAAGCGTGACGCAGCGTCTGCAGATAGCGATTCCGCAGCGCTTCAAATAAATTCTCGCCGGTAACAGCCTGAGCCAAAAACGGCAGAAAGACACGCTCTAACTGCACCTCGCCGCCGCGCGCAAAAAAAGCCTTGATGAACATGTGCCATTCATCTGAGATCACATCCGGGTCCCAATACCCGCTTGAGTCGAGCAGACGCAGGCTGAGCGCGTAAGAGGACATCGGCATCGGGATCCACCACGGCGCAGCCAGATAAGCCAGCTCCAGCGCAGTAGCGTAGGCATTAACAATACGCAGCAGGGGGTTGATCTGCCAGATATTGCCATGATAGCGGATCGGCGCCTGCCAGAAGCGCAGATCGCGCTGCGGGTTGACGGCGTAAAGATAAGTAAGCGCGTAGAAGTGTTGCGGATGCCACAGGGTATCGGCATCCATCGTCGTCACGAGGATGTGGTCGATGTTGAAGCCGCGCTCATCGACTAACTTTCGCTTGATCCAACGCGCGGCCCATGCTTGATTGGCAGACTTACACTGCATCTCCCCCGGCAGCCCGCGCGGATGCACCGTGTAGTAGAAACCAGCAAAACAGTGCGCATAACGAGCGCGCAGGCCTTCAGCCTTCTCGCTCGCGTGGGGTTCGGCGGCTTCCATCGCCAGCACGATGATGAGACGCTCGCGCGCTTCGTACTGCGCGGCCAGGTTATCGAGCGTGGCACTCAGCACCGGGACTGGCTCTTTATAGTTTGGGATGATGACGACGTGTAAAACATCGTCCCAATCAAGGGCATCAGCATCAGCCGTCTCGTCATAACGGGCGCGCCAATCGATCTTCTCCCAGGCGCGAATCTTGCGCAGCCCCATGTAATTGGCAATGCCGGCCAGCAGGAAGCGAAACGCTGCATAAAAAGCGACGAGGACAGCGACGACCAGCAGGGCGCGCGGAAAGACGACCGCACAGACGATTGAGAGCAGCAGGGCCAGCCAAGCGAGACAACCAGGGATGCCATCTAAGACTCGTTCCGGGATCGCCGGCGGGGGCGTGCCAGCCCAAATCGACTGGCCGACGCCAAGCTGGACATTATTTCGCCGACCACCGCTCGATTTGTAGGGCACTGCTCTGTACATCCACGTCGCTGGTAACGTCTAGAGGATACCATAGACTGGGGCACTGGCTCAACGGCGCAGTGGTGAGCAGATGCCAATGCGCTCTGGCCAATTTTTTACTTGCATGTCTCTCCAGTAAACGCTAGTATGATAGTGAAAAGGAACAGCTTAAGGAGGATTTCGGCGGACGACAAGGGGAGCGAGACAGCGCATGACCCCACTTACGCATCGTGGGGTGACGAGGTGACGGTTTCTCATCGCGAGATGAGACTAATCGCGCGGGGAAAACAATGCTTTCCTGTGCGAGAAAATCGAGTGATCAGCGGATGCCGTCAGGACGCAGCCACCGTCCTAATCTCCCATAACTCCCCTCAAATAAGTGCTTGGCCAAACCTGCGGGGTAACCCGCAGCACAAATGAAGCACATGTGGCCTCATTAACCTCGACATGATCGAGCCCCGCAGGATGCTGGACTGCGCCGCCCGGCTGCCTGCCGTTCGCTGTAGTTGCACATTTCTATAAAGGAGACAGATCATGTGCGGTATCGTGGGCTATATCGGCTCTCGCGAGGCGGCGGCGCTGATCCTGAATGGATTACAGCAGCTCGAGTATCGCGGCTACGACTCAGCGGGAATTGCTGTCCTCAACAATGGGGAACTTAACCTGTGGCGCGACGTGGGGAAACTGATGAACCTACGCCAGCGCTTTGAGCGACGTCCTGCCCATGGCACGGTCGGCATCGGCCATACTCGCTGGGCGACGCACGGCGCGCCAACTGAACACAACGCGCATCCTCACGTGAGCATGGATGGCCGTTTCGTCATCGTACACAACGGCATCGTCGAGAACCACCTCGAGCTGCGGGCGAAATTAACAGCCGAAGGAATCCGTTTCCAATCGGAAACCGACTCCGAGGTGATCGCCCAACTCATCGCCCTTTACGCAGCAGATGGCGCCAATGGAGATCTCATCACAGCGGTGCGTATGGCTGCTGGGCAATTGAGAGGGGCGCAAGCTGTCGTCGTTTTGAACAAAGACCAG
>DAOTYT010000077.1:0-11220 GCA_034434615.1 Anaerolineae bacterium
ATGGGCGCCGGTACCATCGTCGAGTTTTTTCCGTGGGCCTACGTCGAAGCGCGAGAGGGTCACTATGATTGGACGAATGTCGACCGCATTGTTCGCCATGCTGAAAATCAAGGCATTCGCATCATCGCGCGGATGGGATTGGTCCCTAGCTGGGCACAAACCGATCACGAAGATGGTTTCACGACATTGAACACACTGCCATCTGCTTCCTACCCGGCATTCGCTCGCTTCGTCGCCGATTTTGCCGCACGGTATGCCGGGCGCATCAACCACTTAGTCATCTGGAATGAACCTAACCTGGCTTTTGAATGGGGTTATCAACAAGTCGACCCGGCCGGGTATGTTGCGCTGCTCGAAGCAGTCTATACGCTGGCCCATGCCGCCAATCCCGATGTCACAATCCTGGCGGCCGGGCTGGCGCCTACGCTCGAACCAGCCGGCAGCCCGGCCGGCCTTGACGATTTGCTTTACCTCGAGGCGCTGTATCAAGCCGGAGCTGCGCCTTTTTTCGACGCGCTGGCGATCCATACGTATGGTTTCTCTGATCCGGCCAGCAGCCCACCAGCGCCCGACCGCCTCAACTTTCGACGTGCTGAGCTGCTGCGAGCCATCATGGAGCGCCACGGTGATGCTGGCAAACCCGTTTACATCACCGAGATGGGTTGGAATGACCATCCCCGTTGGGCGCTGGCAGTGACACCGGCTCAGCGCATCGCCTACACGCTTGAAGCGTTTGCATTGGCCGCAGAAACATGGCCATGGGCGGAACAGCTGTGCCTGTGGGTGCTGCGCTATCCGGTGCCGACCCTCAACTATCCCGATTACTTCACTTTAGTGACGACCGACTTCCAACGCAAACCAATTTATTACGCTGTACGGGCCTATGCGCGCGGCGAAGCGCCGGCCGAGGGATTATGGCTGCCTTCCCCATCCGAACCCTGACTGCGGCGCTGGGGTTCGCAATCGTGACAGCGCTGCTGGTGATTTTGTTAGGGGCGCTGGTTGATCTCATCGCGGCTCCAGAAAAGAAGCCCTACCCGAACCCAGACCTGTTCCCAAACAATGAGCTGCGCGTAGGGATCGACCCAAGTTACCCTCCGTTTGCTTCCTTCAACGGATCGCACCTCACCGGCATCGATGTTGATCTCGCCGTCGCGCTCGCCTTTGAGCTTGGTTTGACGCTGCGCTATGTACCTCTGGGCTTCGATGGTCTCTACGATGCGCTGCATGCAGGACAGGTTGATGTGCTGATCGCCGCGCTGCGTGCAGATCCTGCGCGCGGCGGCGTCGCTTTATACACACAGCCCTATTTCAACGCGGGACTGATTTTACTTAGCCCACAGTCAGAGGCGATCGACAACATAAGGCAAGTGGGCGGGCATCGACTCGCCGTAGCATTCGGTTCCGAAGCGCACAGCGAAGCGATACGCTGGAGCCGCCGAATCGCTCCCTTTACCCTGCTTCGGTACGAAACGTCCACCGATGCGCTCAACGCCGTTCGGTTGGGCGAAGCCGACGCTGCCTTGATCGACTCCGTCGCTGCGCATCTCTACTTGCGCCACCACCCAGAATGGGATGGACACATGATCGAGGTCACCACGGTGCCAGTTGTGATGGCTGTGCGTGCTGACCGGCCCGATCAGGCCACCGCGCTCAGCAGCGCTTTAAGCGCGTTGGCCAGCCGCGGCGCCCTCGAAGCGCTGCTCAGCAGGCATTTGGGCCGGCTGCCTCGATAGCAGTTATCTAGACATGCCGATGGCCGCTGGCTATACTGTCCATCATGCATATTGGGATAGATGCGCGCCTGCTCCACTATCGAACTGGTGGAATCAGCACCTATATCGTCGGCTTAGCAGAGGCGATCGCTCACATCGATCGCGCCAATCGCTATACATGGATCGAAAGCCGCAAAACATGCCGCAGCAGTGCGCCAGCAGGTTTTCGGCACTTCGCGACATGGACGCCTGCACACCATCGCCTGGAACGACTCACGCTGTCGTTAGAATTGATCCCTTTGAACCTCGACGTGCTTCACTCAACGGATTTTATCCCTCCCCTGCGCGGCGCCCGCCGCCACGTCATTTCGGTGCACGACTTGACGTTTTTACGCTTCCCGGAGCATCTGACGGCAGAAAGCCGGCGTTATTACAACGCACAGATCCATGCCGCCTGCGCGCGTGCGGATCACATCCTGACGATCAGCCAATCGAGCAAACAGGATATTAAATCCCTTCTTCATGTGCCGGAAGACAAAGTAACCGTACACTTACCAGGGATCGATAAATCCTTCCGCCGGCCACCCGTTCAAACGCTTGCAGCAGTTCGTCAGCGCCTGCTGCTGCCAGAACGATACTTTTTGTTCGTGGGCACGTTTGAACCTCGCAAGAACATCGGCGGGCTGCTTGAGGCCTATAAAATGCTGCTTGAACGTCTCCCCGATGCCCCGCCCTTGATCTTAGCAGGCCGGCCAGGCTGGCTGTTCGACGAAACCCAGCGCTACAGCGAGACGCTGAAATTGGGCGAGCGTTTGCAATGGCGATATGCCGTTGAGCAGACAGACCTGCCCAGTTTATATGCGCTGGCCGATGCGCTAATCCTGCCATCATTTTATGAAGGTTGGGGGCTGCCGGCGGCCGAAGCGATGGCGTGTGGGACGGTTCCGATCGTTTCGAATCGCTCATCGCTGCCAGAAGTGGTCGGCCCGGTCGGGCTGTTGATCGATCCGGACGACCCGACCACAATCGCAAACGCACTCGAGCGAGTGTTGGTTGATGATGAATGGCGCGCCGCTCAGGAGCGCGCCGCGGCAAAGCGCGCGCTGGAATTTCGTTGGGAAGATGCGGCGCGCATCGCCATTAACGTTTACGAGACTGTGCAGTGAAAATCCTGCTGATCGCTTCATCCCTACCATATCCCGCCCATGCTGGCGGCGCGCTCAGAACGCTCGGATTAATTCGGGGGCTGGCGGCTGCTGGTCATGCCGTCAGCTTGCTTTGCTTTCACGATGGAGGCGCCAAAGTCGAAGACACGCCGCTGGCCGCGCTGTGCCAGCGTATCGAAACCCTGCCCGCCCCCAGCCGCTCGCTCAGGCAGCGGCTGGCGACGCTGACCCTCAGCAGCCAGCCTGATATCGCTCTACGGTTGGAAAGCGCAGCTTTCCGTGAGCGGCTGGAACACCTGCTGCGCGAACAGGTCTTTGATTTGATCCAATTTCAAGGCTTGGAGATGGCGATCTATCTACCGCAGGCACGTCAGCTTCAACCGAAGGCGCGCCTGATCTATGATGCGTTTAACGCTGAATACGTCTTACAGCGGCGCATCGCGGAAACCGAGACGGGCTTGCGCGCCCTACCGGCAAAGCTTTATTCGCACGTGCAGGCGCGGCGCATCGCCAGTTTCGAGCGCAATATCGCGGCGGCAGCTTCCGCTGTGATCGCAGTTTCGCCAGAAGATGCCGCCGCGCTCGAACCATTCCGTCCTGATCGCAAAGTCTATCTGCTGCCCAATGGCATTGAGACCAGCGCCTATCAATCAAACGGTCATCAGCTTGATCTGGGTGAGCAGGTGTTGATCTTCACCGGCAAGATGGACTATCGCCCAAACGTCGATGCCGTTCTGTGGTTCAGCGAGGCGATCCTTCCGCGCATTCGCGACCATTATCCACACGTGAAACTGTTTATCGTCGGCCAGCAGCCGCACCACAGCTTACAAAAACTAGCCAGCCAGCCCGGCATCGAGATTACGGGATGGGTTGCGGAAGTTCTGCCATATCTGCGCGCCGCCCATGTCTACGTAGCGCCGATGCGAATGGGGGCCGGCACACGCCTGAAGATCTTGGAAGCGATGGCCGCGGGCTGCGCGATCGTCGCGACACCGGTCGCTGCGGCAGGGTTAGTCGCTGATGCCCAAACCGCCCTCGAGCTGGCAGATACGCCAGCAGCATTTGCCAACGCCGTGATCGCGCTGCTCGGCGATCGCGATCGTCGCTGCGCGCTGGGCACAGCGGCTCAATTCGCTGTGAGACGTCATTACGACTGGTCTGCCCTTATTCCCTGCTTGCTGGCGATCCATGAGGAAATCGCCCGTGGATAGGGAGGCGCTGGTGCTGCGCAACCGGGCTATGACGGCAGCCTTTCACCGGCCCGCGCTTAAGCACCGCGTTCGCCGTTTGCTCCTCTCAGGCGCGGCTAAAGTGCCGTTCCCAACGCAGCGGCGCCAAACTGAGCGGGAACGAATCCTCCTGATTCGGCCTGACCATCTGGGTGATGTTCTGCTGATGACGCCAGCGCTGCGCAAACTGCGTGCCGAGCGACCGCAAGCAGAACTGCATGCGCTTGTCGGCCCGTGGTCAGCCGATGTCTTGGCCGATAACCCTGACATCGATCTCGTTTTGACGCTGCCCTTTCCGGGGTTTGCGCGCAGCACAACCGCCAGCTTGAGCGCGCCCTACCTCCTGGCGTGGCGCGCCGCGCGCGGCTTACGGCGGATCGGCTATTCAAGCGCTTTGGTGCTGCGGCCCGACCACTGGTGGGGGGCGTTGCTGGCGCAGCTTGCGGGTATTCCCAGACGAGTCGGCTACGCTGTCGATGAGGTCCGCGGATTTTTGACCGAACCTGTTCCTTACGAGCAATATCATGCCGTTCGCCAAAATGTCCGCCTAGTCGATGCGCTGCTCGAGCGCGATGATGCTCCTGCAGATGCAGCCAGCCTGCCGCTGGTGTTTCGGGTTGAGCCCGAAGATCGCGCATGGGTTGACGGTTATTTAAGCGAGTGGCAGTACCCTCTCGACCGACCGATCATCGCCTTGCACCCTGGCTCTGGCACATGGGTGAAACAGTGGCGAGAAGAACACTGGGCGCTAGTAGGCGATGCACTCTCCAGCCAGCTCGATGCTATCGTCGTCTTCACGGGCACTGACAAAGAACTTCCGATGATCCTGCGGATCATTGCCGCAATGAAAGCACCGGTCTGCGTGATGGCCGGAGACACGCATGTTGGCTCGCTGGCTGCCCTGTTTGAACGCGCGCGCATCGTTTTAGGACCAGACAGTGGGCCACTGCATCTCGCCGTGGGCGTGGGAACCCCCACTGTAACTCTCTTCGGGCCGGCCGATCCAGCCGAGTTTGGCCCTTGGGGTCCCAGCGACCGCCATGCTATCCTCACAGCGTCGATCGGATGCCGGCCCTGCCGAGTGCTGGACTGGGGCAGCGACGACCCCAATTATCATCCCTGTGTGCGCGATCTCAGCCCGGCGCAGGTGCTCGCGGCAGCTCGCCATGTCATGCGGGCCGCCCCATGAATTCAATCGGGGATGACGATGGCGCTGAGATCCTTTTGAGGTTCAGGAAACTGCGGATCGATCGCCTCCAACGCTTCAACGATCGCGCGCGTTACCACTAAATCGCGATACCACTTGCGATTCGCCGGCACGATATACCACGGGGCATAAGACGTGTTGCACAACTTCAACGCGTCCTCGTAAGCGCGCATATAATCGTCCCAGCGCTCGCGCACAGGCAGGTCATCAGGCGAAAATTTCCAGTGCTTGCTGGGGTCGTCAAGCCGGCTTTGCAGGCGTTTTTTCTGCTCGCCTTTGCTGATATGCAAATAGAACTTCAAAATATGCGTGCCGGTATCGGCCAGCAGTTTTTCGAAAGCATTGATCTGATCGTAGCGCTGCTGCCACACTGCTCTCGGCACCAGCTCGTTCACGCGCACGATCAAGACATCCTCATAGTGACTGCGGTTGAAGATACCGATGTAGCCCTTGGGCGGCACGCGCAGATGAATGCGCCACAGGTAATCGCGCGCCAGTTCCTCGGCGGTGGGCGCCTTGAAGTTAGAGACAACCACTCCCTGTGGATTGACGCCAGAAAAGACGCGCCGAATCGTGCCATCTTTTCCGCCCGTATCCATGGCTTGCAGCACCACGAGCAGCGCCTTTTTCCTTTCCGCAAACAGCCGCTCTTGCAGCGCGAGCATGCGGTCTTGAAGCGCGTTCTGCTGCTCGCTCGCTTCCTCGCGTGATAAGCCCCCTGTGTCATCCGGATCGTAATCCTGAAGACGCACATCGGTGAGCGGGGGTGGAGACAGCTGCTGCATGAGGGTGCCCTTTCGTCCTGACTGTTAAAGCTTGATTATATCAAAGGTCGTCGGCTTGCTCTTTTGGCTGCACCATGAGGGTGGTTTCATGACGATAGATCACCATGCCAGGGGCAGCGCCTTTGATTTTGCGGACGTGCTGGCGCAGTGTTTGATCAACTGCGACGCGGGTATCCCCACGCCGAGCGCTGTAATAGGCGGCCAGCGACGCCGCACGCTCGATGACCGATGGCGGAATCGAACGTCCATCGCTTTTGATGATCACATGAGCGCCTGGCACGCCGCGGGCATGCAGCCAGAGATCGGACGGGCTGCCTTTCTCAAACGTCACCTGTTCATTCTGGCGGCTGTTACGCCCAACCCAGATGACAAAACCTTCAGGCGTGACCACGCGCAGCGGCACGCTTTTACCCGAGCGCGGTTTGATCGTTTTCTTTCCGCGCCAATGACCGGCTGCCTCCAACGCTGCCTGCACTTCGTCAATCTCCGGCCAATTAGCAGCCAGTTCGAGGTCAGTCGCCAGTTGCTCGAGATAGGCCAACTCAGCGCTCGTCGTCTCGATCAAAGCTGGCACATCTTCAAGGGCACGCTTGGCTTTTTGATAGCGCTCAAAGTAACGCTGCGCATTTTCTACAGCGGAGAGCATTGGATCTAAAGCGATCACCAAGTCTGCGCCATCCGCATCGTAGGATGCGCGCAGTTCTGTTTGTCCGGGCGCAATCGCATACTGGTAAGCGAGGATTAACTCGCCACTCTGACGCAGCCGCTCCCGATCGCTGTCATCCGTCAACGACCGTTGGAGAGAAGCGAGTTTCGCGCCCAGTTTGGCTCGCGCTTCTTCCAACGCCTCCGCGATCGGCAGCTTCGCAGCGCGATAGGCCTCCTGCCCTACTGGCGTGTCATAGAACTGTGTGAGCGCAGCGCTCACTGATTCAACTCGATGCCAGCCCGGCATTGAACGCAGTGGATATACGCTGAAAGCCTCGATACCCCGCTCACCAGCAACGACGCCGGGTTCCCAGTTGCGGCGCAGCAGCGGTTCGAACACTTCATTAAGTGCAGCCCAAACCCGATCAGCGGCGATCGCGTTCGCTGGTGCATCGACCGCATAACCTGCGCGATGCAGCACCTCGCGTGCCAGCAGCGGGCTAACGGCGAGAATGTTCGCGCTCAGAAGCTGCTGCGCATTTCGCTTGGTATGGGCAGCTTCGGCCAAGATCGTTTTCAACACTTGAACCGTGATCGTGCCGGGCTCTAATTTTCCAGTTTGCGGGGGCGGTGCGATGTAGGGCTGCCCCGGAAGGCTGACGCGGTAGCGGTTATCTGCCGGGCCGACGCGGCGAATACAGTCGAGGATCACTCCACGCTGCACCAGCAAGATATTGCTGCGCCGCTCCATCGGCTCAACAATGAGGGCCAGCTCGCCCTCCGGCCCTTCAATATCGATCTGAACTATGCGTTCCCATGGCGGCTGGCTGACATGGACGACGACACCCCCCTCGACCTTGCGGCGCAGCAGCAGACCGAGCTGCGTCGGCTTCGCGAGGCCACGGCGCAGCTTATCTGGAACGATATGCAAGCGAGGACGCTGGTTATCGGCGCTAATATAGAGATATTGGCGCTGGTGCCGTGCATAAATTTCAAGGCCTATACCGGTTTCATCAACCGCGAGCGTATCCTGCACCCGGCCGCCGACCAGACAATCCATGAACTCATCGACGAGTGCCGCCAGCGTGAACGCATCGAGATACACGCGCCATCCTACTCTTTGGTCAGCAAGTAGGCGATGATATCTCCCAGATCGGCGGGGGGAATACGCTCACGATAATCCTGCACCATCGAATTGGGGTAGCCCTCGACGAGATGCACTCCAGGATAGATGATGGCCTCATAAATATAGGCCGCGGCGGTCAATGGGGGTCGGCGCTCGGCGGCGATAGTGGCCAAGCCCTCAAACGGAGGAGCAACACGCTCTCCGCCAAGGACATGGCAGGCAGAACAACCATACGTCTCGACAAAGACCTGGCCACGCGCTGGGTCGGCACCTTCCAGCAAGCGGTTCACTTCGTCCATATAGGTGTCGGCAGTGAGGACAACGGGCTGTTCTTCGGCCGCGGCGCCGCCGCTCAAGAAGACAATCACGAACAACGCGCTAAAAACGATGAAGATGACGATGACCAAAACGACTGGCCATTCTAAACGGATCGTTGTGTTACCCACAGATGTTTCAACCTATAACAAGGCGACATCAAGGATCATCGCCAAGAATAAGAACGCCAGATAGGCTGTCGAATACTTATAGGTGCGCTTGGCAGTCGCGCCATCTTTGTTTTGGATAAGGCGCAACGCCATGCGAATGAGACCGACGCCAAGCGCCAGCGCCGCTAGCAGGTAAATTCCACCCAACATCCCAAAGACGACCGGCAGCAGGCTGACCATCAGGAGTTGGACGGAATACCACAGAATTTGCTGACGAGTCACATCTTCTCCACGCGCGACGGGCATCATCGGAACGTTAGCGCGTGCATAATCGGCATTGACCAAGAGCGCGAGCGCCCAGCTGTGCGGCGGCGTCCAGTAAAAGACGATCGCGAACAGCAGCAGGGGTTCAAAGGACAACGTCCCCGTGACGGCTGCCCAGCCGACGAGCACCGGTATTGCCCCTGCGCCGCCGCCGATCAGGATGTTGAGCACCGTATTGCGTTTGAGCAGAATCGTGTAGATGACGACGTAATACAGAGCGCCGCCCAGCGCTAGAAAAGCCGATAACCAGTTGACGAACAAGCCGAGGATCAACGTCGACCACGTGACCAATACCAAACCAAATAAGAGCGCATTGATCGGCGCGACGCGCCCCGACGGAATAGGACGACGAGCCGTGCGCGCCATTAAGGCATCCATATCGCGATCGATATACTGGTTGATCGCGCTGGCCCCGGCTGCCGAGAGGGCGCCGCCAATGAGTGTTGGCACCAGAACAGCTACGGGCGGCAGACCATCGGCAGCGATGATCATGGCCGTCACGGTCGTGAAGAGCAGAAGCAGAACAATGCGAAGCTTAGCGAGTTCGAGATAGGTTCTCAGCGTAAGGGCAGTATTTGAGGTTTTTAATTCGCCGCCACGTCGGACTGTGGTTGCCATACCGGTATTGTTTCACCTATTCCATCTTGGCTGTTCATGGTTTCGATAACGCTAAGCGATACCAGCAGCGCCCATGTAATCGCCGCCAGCATCACATGTGCAGCCCCCCACACTGGCGCGGCAGCGCTGAAGACGTATAACGCGCCGACACCAGCCTGCATCAAATAAACGACCAACGAGGCGGCTGCGAGATTGCGCACGATAGGCGCAGGTCGCTGCGTGAAGGCCAACCAAACCAGCAGCCCCAGCGCGATGCCCAAACCGACGACCGCATAACGGTGCAGCATGTGGACTAGCGCCAATTCTCCCTGTCCTAACGGGATGATGGCTCCATTACACAGCGGCCAGTCAATACAGGCCAGCGTCGCACCGCGTCCGCGCACCAGCGCCCCGGTCAGGATGATGACGAGCGACAGCGCCGTCGTCACATAAGCGAGCGTCGAGAACCGATCGCGCGGCGTCTTTACCGACGGCCGATAAGCGACGAACAGCAGCGCCACCAGCAGCGCACCGACCAGCAACATCGCCACACCGAGGTGGAGCGTAACCATCGTCGGCGGCAGCTCGAGCACCACCACTAGCGCGCCAAGCGCACTTTGGATCAGAAAAAGGACAGCTGCGACCGCCGTCGCCATTAGAACGTGACGGTTGCGCGTGCGATATGCTTTGATGGCGATGGCCAAGGTCGCTAACCCGAACATACCAATCAGGGCAGCGAACAGACGGTGCAGCCATTCAATCCACGCAGTCAAATTATCTAATGGCGGAAAAATAGTGCCATTACATAAGGGCCAGTCGTTGCCGCAGCCCAGCCCCGAATCAGTCACGCGAACGACTGCGCCAAAGACGATTAGTCCTATCGTTAACATGACCGTAGTGAACGCAAGCGTGGTGAACAATCGCGAGTGTTTGTAATTCATACAGTTAAATCAAGCTCCAATAATTCACACTTAGCCGCGTCTGCAAAGGTGAAGGTCTCAGCGCGTATGGGATCCATACAGGCAGAACCTTAGTTTTTAACCGCTATCTCCGATTTTGCGGCCTGTTCGGCCTCAAGTTTTGACTTGCGAATTCCCCGGTCAAGCAGCCAGAACACGAGCGCAATCGTCACCCCAATACCAATCAAGTTGAACAGCAAAAAAGCAACCAGTAAGAAGAACTGCTCTGCTTGCCAGGGGGCCACCTGCGCCACAGAAGCATCTGGCACTGCTGTTTGCTGTAAGATTGGGATTAACCCGCTCCCCTGGTTGGTGATGAGCAGCGCAGTTAACCCGCCGCCTGCAGCCAGCAGAAACAGCACACCAACTGTGATGATGAATGTTCTCACGCGGGGCCTCCAAACTATGTGGCAGAGCGAACAACAGCAGACACTTGAATTGTACTATTTGTCACAACGCAAGGCAAGCGCGACGGAGATACTTCCTGTGCAGACGATCAACCCGAACTCAGTGCATCCTCATCATCCAATCGATGTGCGTGCGGCGCTTCCTGAGTGTCATCGTCAACGCCATCAAGGGTCTCCTGAACTGGCACGCGAAGTGAACGTGACGACGGCAAATCGTCGTTGGCATATTTATGCTGGCCTTCGCGCATTCCATCGGGGACATTCTTGGCCTGTTTGCGCGGCAGCTCGAATGTAAAAACTGATCCTTTTCCGGGCGTGCTCTCCACCCAGATCCTGCCACCATGCTTTTCAACGACAAAACGCACGATCGAAAGACCGAGGCCGTTGCCTTCAATGCGCGAAATTTTCGTATCGTGGGCGCGGAAGAAGCGCTCAAAGATCATCGCCTGATCTTCGGGCGTGATCCCAATCCCCGTATCGCGGACCGACACGCGGACGCTGCTGCCTTCTGCCTGAACGGTGATCAGGATTTCGCCCTCATCAACATTGTACTTGATGGCATTCCCAAGCAGATTAACAAAGATTTGTTCAAGCCGCCGCGAGTCGCCTTCGATCAGGCCGACATCAGGATC
>DAOTYT010000078.1:0-7571 GCA_034434615.1 Anaerolineae bacterium
AGCGGAACCCCCCGAATACCTGTGCTTCGACGCATTCCGCTATCCGCGCAGCCGAGACCGTGAACATGCCGCCCGCCGTCGGCAGCGCGCGCAGTTCAAGGCGAACCCGTCCAGCTTCGATGTGGTCAAGCAGCGGCAGCTCAACAACATCGTGATACCTTTGGCAGTGCGGGCAGGCCCAGTCGAAGAAAATGATCAGCGTCAGCGGGGCGTCCGTTTCTCCCAGTACAAAAGCGCCGTCAGCCGTCCGGTGCTGGGGCAGGCCGACCATGCGCGCGATCATCACCTCGGCGGCGGATGGCCCGGCGGGTTGAGCGTTGACCGATGAGACACCAATCAGTGTGCAGACCAGCATGCTGACCAGCAAGGCGAACACGGCGAGGGGAGGAAAACGCAAGTTCATGTATCTGTTATCCTGAAAACTATGCGGAAAACTGCTGTCCTTTCATTCTAACATCATCTTGTCATGAACAGGTTATGATTAATCTCAGGTTTTCGCTCGATCGCCATGAAAGGGCGGCGCTTTTCGGTTACGATAACCGTACAGATTGCGCACAAAAAGCGATCTGTGTTAAAATTAAAAAAATGATTAAGGAGGGGAGCAATGTACGCACAGGCTACCACCATCCGTGTTCCACTTGGCACCATGCCGCAGATGCGAAAGCTGGTCGAAGAGGAATATTTGCCCCGCCTGCGCGAGCGCCCCGGGTTTATGCGCGCATATTTCCTTGAGCAAGTGGATGACCCCGATGCCGCACTGCTGCTGGTCGTCTGGGAAAGCCATGCCGCAGTCGAGGCGTTCAACCGTACCGGCCTGCTTGAGGCATCGGTGCAGGCGCTGGCCTCTCGCCTGCCCGGCGTTGTGCTTCAGCGTCAGGGATATGTCAGCCGCGTCACCGTCGGCCCGCCCGCCAGCGGTCACAGCCAAGTCGCCCAGATGCAGACGACTTAAGCGTTCCCTCGCAGCCCATTGACTGCCAATCTAGAAGACGCCCGGCTTTTGGCCGGGCCTTTCACTGCCCGGCGCTGCGCCGCCGCTGGCGTTCACGTCTTTGCGATCTTCCGGGCGCAGGTCCAGCGTCTCGCCCGATTGGATGAATTTGCGCTGATAGCGCTGCTGCGCCAGCTGGCGCAAATCGGTCACCAGGTCGCTCTCATCGGTGATCTCGATGCCCAGCAGCGACTCAACCGCATCTTCCATCGTCAGGATGCCGGCCATGCCGCCGTATTCATCGAGCACGAGAAAGATGTGTTCTTTGGTGCGAATGAATTCGTCGAAAACCCGGGCGACATCGAGCGTCTCCGGGATCATGTGAATGTCGCGCCGGAAGCTCGCCAGTTTCACATCATCCAGATCGCTCGCTGCCCGGCTGACGATATCGTGGCGCAGCACGTAGCCGGTCACATCGTCGATCGTCTCGCGATAAACGGGGATGCGCGAATAAGACAGGTTCGGGTGTTCGGCCATCACTTCGGCGATCGTCATGTCTTCCTGCAGCGCCATGACCACGGTGCGCGGCGTCATAATGTCGTAGACTTTGACGTTATGCAGATGCAGCAGGTTGGTCAGGATGCGGTTTTCGCGCTCTTGCAGCGCGCCCTCGCGCTGGCCGATCTGCGCCATCACTTCCAGATCGGTGCGGCTGACGGTCGGCTCGTCATCTTCGGGGCGCAGCCGCCGGCCCAGCTGCTCAAACCCCCACACCAGCGGCCCCAGCACGAACAGCATCGCTTGAATGGCATACGCCGCGAACGGCATGAGCTGCCGCCAGTAAACGGCGCCGAGCGTTTTGGGGATGATCTCCGAAAAGACGAGGATCATGAAGGTGAGCGCGGCCGAGATCAGCCCGACGAGCTGATCGCCGAAGATGCGCGCAGCTTCCGCGCCGGCCAGGGTTGCCCCGGCCGTATGCGCGATCGTGTTCAGCGTCAAAATGGCGGAGATCGGCCGCTCAACGTTCTCTCTCAGCCGACGCATGATCAGCCCGCTGCGCCGGCCGGCTTGGGCCATCATCTCGACATGCGCAACCGTCGTCGAAAGCAGCACTGCTTCGAGCACCGAGCACAAAAAAGAAATTCCGATCGCCAGTGAGACGTAAAACAGCAGCGCCACGATCGAGCCGCTGCCTTCGCCCTCAACGATGATCGGCGCAGCGGCCAGCCCTGCTAAGGCTAAAGACCCGTCCATGAGCGGGTGCGTGCTATCCCTTCTCCGCGCGATGCCCCAACGCAGCCTCAATCGCCGCGTCTGCGACCATTATACCGTATCCCGCGTTGAGGCCGCCCGCGCGCTGGGCGCGGCGGCGCCGGCTCACCCGCGCCGCGCGAAGCGATACCATCCAGCCGGGTGGCCAGAAGCGCTGTCGGCGTTAAAAGCTTCCCAAATCAGGGTGAACGAGGGTTCGAACAGCCGATGAACCTCTTCGGCCAGCCAGCCGAACCCCGCCTCTTCAACCGGGCAGTGCGCATAGAGCATGAATGTCCCGCCTGGCCGCAGCAGCCCCGCCACGATCTGCGCATAACGAGCCTGAAATGCCGGCGCGATCCCCTGCCCGCAGCCGATATCGATCGCGAGATCGTAAGGCGCCCGCAGCCCGCCAAGTTGATCGAGGCGAGTGACATCATGACAGAAAAGCGCGCAGCGCTCCAGCGAGAAACCCGCCAGTTTGCGCCGCGCCCGTTCGATCGCCTCCGGAACATAATCGACACCGTCCGCTTCCCAACCATGCTCGAGCAGGTAGCGCACATTGGTTCCCGTGCCGCAGCCGAGGTCGATCGCCCGACCGGGCGGCAGCTCGGCGACGACCGCGACGATCTCCGGCGGGGTGATGTTGGTATCCCATGGCAGGTCTCCCGAGCGATAGCGCTCGGTGAACATGGCGAATTTGTCGTCGGTCACGATTAAAACCTGTAGGCAATCCTGCCGCGCTGGTCAAGCCTGCCAGAACGACTCGCTGAGATATTTATAGGCGTTATCGGGGAACAGGGTGACGATCAGGCCCGGCTGGCCGGCTTCGGCCAGCGCTTCAGCGATCGTCAGCGCGCCGACCATCGCCGCGGCCGCGCTGATGCCGACCAGATAGCCTTCCTCGCGCGCCAGCCGCCGCGCCATCTCGTAAGCCGCCTCCGTATTGATGCCGAGCTGCCGGTCTGGAAAAAACTCGTCATAGATGCCGGGCTTGATGGCGGTGGGCATATGCTTTAGCCCCTCTAACCCATGGAAAGGCGTATCGGGCTGCAGCGCGACGATCTCAATCTCCGGGTTATACACTTTGAGCCGCCGGCCGGTGCCCATCAGGGTGCCGCTGGTGCCCAGCCCTGCCACGAAATGGGTGACTGCGCCGCGCGTCTGCTCCCAGATCTCGACGCCAGTCGTGCGGTAGTGTGCCTGCCAGTTGGCCGGGTTGTTGTATTGATCGGCGTAAAAGTACGTCTCTGGCTCGGCCGCCGCCAGGTCGCGCACCGCGCGGATGGCGCCGTCAGATCCTTCGAGCGGGTCGGTCAGCACCAGCTCAGCGCCATAAGCGCGCAGGATGGCGATGCGCTCTGGGCTGGCATTGGCCGGCACGAACAGGCGCACTTGGTAGC
Source organism: Anaerolineae bacterium (assembly GCA_034434615.1). Lineage (GTDB taxonomy): Bacteria > Chloroflexota > Anaerolineae > Aggregatilineales > Phototrophicaceae > Flexifilum. The sequence continues at coordinate 3,589 of DAOTYT010000078.1, forward strand.
CTTTCGCCGCTCCGATCATGGCGTAGGCGATGCCGGTGTTGCCGCTCGTGCTGTCGAGGATCACCTTGCCTGGGCGCAGGCTGCCATCCAGTTCCGCCTGCCGAATGATACCGAGCGCGGCCCGATCCTTGACGCTGCCGCCCGGGTTCGTCCATTCAGCCTTCGCGACGATCTGCACATCAGCCGGCAGGTGACGGGTGATGTTTCTGAAGCTGACCAGCGGCGTGTTGCCGATCAAGGCCTCTATGGCGCGCCCGTGCCTGCGCTCTAAGGCGGCGGGCCGCGGTTCAAAACTTAACGTCATACGGTCATCGCTTTCGTCTCGTCGTCATCTCGCCTAACGGTCATGAAAAAAGCTGGCAGCGATCAAAAAAGCGAGAACGTGTTCCGGCTTTTCGCCGGGGCGTCCTACGCCTTTCATTCGCTGCCAGCTTCGGCGACGCTGCTCGCGCGTCGTTTCGCTGCTAAATTACCGTTTCAGCCGCCTGAAGTGCGCCTAACGCCCCCTCTTCAGACAGCAACAACACAGGCAAACCAACATCAGTCACAGCCTCGATGTCTCTGCTATAACTCACAGTGTAGACAAGAAACGGACTTCTGTCAACGTTCGCTCAGTCGTTCTTTGCGTCAATCGTTCCTAGTACCTAATAGCGTTTGATCGCCAAAGCGTCGGCCGTCCGGTTGATGTTTTCCAGCGATTCTTCGAAGCGCGCCATCGCCACGCAGATATAGAGCGCATCGGCCACGCTCAACTGCGCGATGCGGCTGGTCATCGCTTCGGTGCGGAACAGGGTTTCGGTCGCCGCGGTATACAAGACCACATCGGCATAATCCTGAATGGGCGATTTGCCGTAGTTGGTGATACAGATCGTCTTGGCGCCGGCCTGTTTGGCCAGCCGCATGGCATCGACCGTTTCTCGGGTGCTGCCGCTGTGCGAGATCGTCAGCACGACGACTTTTTCATGCGTCAGGGACGCGCTCACGGCCTGCATGTGCGAGTCGATCGAGACGACGCAGTTGATCCCGATTCGCAGCATGCGGTAATAGATATCAACTGCGATCGGGGCGGCGCTGCCGATGCCATAGAACTCGACCCGCTCTGCCTGCAGGATATAGTCCACAGCCCGCTGCATGGCTTGTGGATCGAGCACCTTCATCGTATCGACCAGCGCTCGCATATCGCTAGCCAGCACTTTATCGATGATCGTCGCGGTATCATCGGTTCGGGCCACATCTTCGTGGATGAACTTCATCGGCTCGACCAGCTCGCGCGCGAGCGCGATCTTTAAGTCCTGAAACCCCTTCATGCCGATCTGCTGGCACACCCGCACCACACTGCCAATGCTGACCCCTACAGCCGCCGCAACCTCCGAAACCGACATGTGGACGATCTGATCCTGGTGCGCCAGGATGAAATCGATCACGCGTTTCGATACTGGCGATAAACTCTCGCGCAGCGCCGCCAGGCGCACCAGCAGCCCTTCCGGCGCATTCTCCGATAAGCCAGCGGGGCCGCGGCTGGATTTTCGCATCATTAGCCTCTCTCACATTCATGGGCTCGATCGTACTGAGAAACGATGTTGAAACAATTTCAATTCTATAACCAAAATCCTGAAAATAAATTAAAGCGACGATCACGCTTTCTTAAAATCCGTTCGCTACAACCCACCCTGGCGATATCAATCGCCGCTCTCGTCAGTTCAATTGTAGGAGCTTCGACCCCATGGTTCAAAATCATTATCGACGTTTCGTATCGCTCATCATCGTTATCCTAGCCGTTTTCAGTCTAGCCGCAGCGACGAGCGCGCAGGAGGATACCGTCATCATCGGCGCGCCCACCACAACCGCGTTCCGCAACAACCCGCTGTGGGCCACCAGCACGGCCGATTTTTACGTGTTTCCCCTCATTCTGCCCGGCCTAACATGGTTTGATGATCAGATGAACCCCGTGCTGGCGCTGGCCGAAGACGTGACCATCAGCGATGACGGCCTCACGTATACCTTCACACTGCCCGCGAATGCCACCTGGAGCGATGGCGAACCGATTACCGCCGCCGACGTGAAATTCACCTGGGAATTGAAATCGCACCCGGCCTTGCTGGCGCTGCCGCAGCCTCCTGCCGGGCGCGGCGATATCACGCTGGTGGCTGGCGTCGAGGCCTACAGCAGCGGCGAGGTCGACGAGATCACCGGCATTCAGGTGATCGATGAGCGCACTGTGGCCTTCACGCTCAACTCGCCCAATTTCCTCTTCCTTGGCAACGCGACGCTCGGCATTTTGCCGCGGCACATTCTGGGCGAAGTAGACCCGGCGGCGATCGCTGACCACCCCTATCTGGAGTTCCCCAGCGTCACCAGCGGCCCCTACCTGCTGACGGAATATGTGCGCGATAGTTTCTGGCGGCTGGCTGCGCGTGAGGATTACTGGGGCGAACCGGCGATGATCCCCAATGTGATCATCCGCGTCTTCGCCGAGCTTGAAGCGCAGCTGGCGGCCATGGAAGCCGGCGAAATTGACGTCACGGCGATCCCGGCTGTGGAAGCCAGTCGTTTCGAAGCGCTGGAGGGCGTCGATGTCGTCTCGCGGCCTGGGCTGGGCTACTATGTGCTGCACTTCAACATGAATGAACCGCGCGTCGTCGAAGGCTGCACGGCCGAGGCGGTGGCCGAAGCTTACACTGGCCGTCCTCCCTTGGATGATGTGCGCGTGCGCCAGGCGCTTTCGTTCGCGATCGACCGGGATGAAATCATCGACGTGATCGCTGATGGACAGGGCACGCGCATTTTCAGCTCGATCTTTGGCCCTGATTGGCTCGATCACAGCGGCTTGGAGCCCTATGATTACGACCCTGAGCGGGCGCTGGAACTGCTGGCCGAAGCGGGGTGGACGCTCAACGAGGCTGGCAACCGGCTCGTCAATGCTGATGGTGAGGCATTTCGCCAGTTGATCTACGTCTCGCAGCCCGGAGAGGAAGGCTTCCGCCTTGGCATCCTGCTGCAAGACTACCTCGGCGCGATCGGCATTCCGGTCGAGATCCGCTTGACGACGGCGGCCAATTTCCTGCCCACGATCTTCGGCGAGGACTGGGATCTGGCGCGCAACGTCGGCGGTTCCCTCGGGCGCGACCCCAGCGAGAGCGCCCGCTTCTACCGCACCTGTGCCGGCTGGGCGAATGCGCTTGGCTACAGCAACGTCGAGTGGGATGCCCTGATGGATGCCGGCGCTGCCACCACCGACCTGGCAGAACGCGCCGCCATTTACAACGAAGCCTCGCGCATCCTCAACACTGAGCTGCCCAGCCTGTTCCTGATGACGCAGAACAACGTGTGGGCAGTGCGCGACCGCATTCAGGGGTTCACCGGCTCAGCCGGCAACTACATCACATGGAACCTGCCCGCCTGGACGCTTCAATAACCGTTAACCATTCGTGATTGTTTGGGGGAGCGGGTCTCGCGGCCCGCTCCCTAAGGTGATCCATGCTCATTTTTTTGCTACGAAGGCTGCTCATCGCCATCCCAGTGCTGCTTGGCATCACCATCGGCACTTTCCTTCTCATAAGCGCTGCGCCTGGCGATCCGCTGCTCGCCTATGCCAGCCTCGACAACTTGGATGATGCGCAGCTGGAACGGGCGCGAGCCAGCCTAGGTCTCGATCAGCCGCTGCCGGTGCAATACGTTCGCTGGTTAGGAAACATCCTGCAGGGCAATTTCGGGCGCTCGCTGGTGACGCAGCGCAGCGTCTCCGGCGAGATCGCCACCAGCTTCAGCGTCACCGTTCGTTTGACGCTGGCAGCGCTCGTGCTGAGCAGCCTCGTCGGCATTGGCGTCGGTGTGCTGTCTGCCGTCCGGCAGTACTCGCTGCTCGATTACACGTTTACGTTTCTCTCTTTTCTGGGGTTGAGCGTGCCAGGATTTTTTCTGGCGCTGGTGCTGGTCGCGGTATTTTCGCTTCAGCTCGAACTTTTCCCAACATCGGGCATGTA
>DAOTYT010000079.1:0-5820 GCA_034434615.1 Anaerolineae bacterium
GATCCGCATGGTTCCGAACACTTTAGGCGGCATCGGTGTCTACATGCTGCTCTTTGGCAGTCGCAAGCGCCCGTTGATGTACCGACTGCCGACGCATGAGCTGTGGCCATCGTCCTTCAGCAGCGCCGAGTTCGAGCTGCTGCTGGATGCGCGACTGCTGCACTGCGGGGGGTACCTGCATTACCGACAAGCTTGGCACAGCAGCACGCGCGACCTGTTCCAAGAGGCGCGGCGCCGCGGCCTGCGCACAGCCATGGACCCACAGTTCCCGCTTCACCCGATGGATCCGCCGTGGGGTGTGGCCCTTGACGATGTGCTTCCCTATGTCGATCTCCTGTTCGTTGATGAGACTGAAGCGCGCAGGATCACTGCGCTGCCCGATCTCGATGCGGCTGGGTCGGCTTTGCTCGCGGCTGGCGCCGGCCGCGTCATTATCAAGCAGGGAGCCGACGGCGCTACGCTTTATCAGCAGGACAGCCGGCATCATCAACCAGCGATTCGTATCGGAGAAGTAGTCGATACGATCGGCGCCGGCGATGCCTTTGACGCGGGTGTCATCTTCGGATGGCTGCAAGGTTGGCCGTGGCCGCAGTCTCTGCTTTTTGGCGCAGTCGTCGCCGGCTTTACAGTCACGGGGGTAGGCGGCACGCAAAAAATGCCTGATCGCGCGACCGCATTAGCGGAGTTCAACCGCCGCATGATTACGGAGAGCTTCGATGGCCCAGGTGCATGATCGCTGGCTGGAGATGGATCTGTCGTACTTCGATCCAGGTGCAGATTTGGGACGACAGGTTGAGCAGGTCTGGGATCGTCTTGCGCCGCTGCTTGCACAGGTCAAGGGGGACTATGGCATTTTTTTCAATGTGGGCTGGTTGATCGATTTAGTCACTGAGTGGACGGGAGACCCCAACCAGCGTATTCCAACACAAAGCCGGCGCACTGCACAATGGGCGGCGCGTTCATATCAGGATTTGGCTAACATGATCGAGCTGCTCCGTCGTTCGGCAGCCGGCCATGGGCTCGATCGTTTGCAGATCGGTGTGCTGTTCGTCGGCTGGGCGCATGTCGTGTGGCCGCCAGAGTTGAAGATCTATGATTTTGACTCGTCTTGGTATGCGCGCCACCCCGAATTATACGACCCGCCGCGTTCGTTCATCAATATGCCCGATTTACACCCGATCAAACGCCTGCATGCCGACAGCTATCCTTACGCAGCGTTTCCGATGGGCATTGCTGAGGGCACTTATTTCCCGCAGTTTTTCGGGGCGCAGTGGGCGCATCTGGCTAACTTTCTTAACCTCGATGCGCTGCATTTACGTGATGGGCTAACTGGCCCCATGATCTACACGCGGAATGGCCCGTTCGGCACGAGTGCCCCAAGCGATCCCGCTGTCATCGAGGCATTCAGCCAATCCGTACGCGATTTGTACAAATACGTCAAACTTGCTGCTCCCGACAAACGGGTCTTCGGGTACTCGAGCGCGATTAGCCCGGTAGCCGATTGGCGCGTCGGCTGTGTCGATTTTGAAGCTCTGGTTGCTGATGGCTATATCGATGCATGGGTTGAGCAAACCTGGGGTGGCGCTTGGCAAGATTGGTGGCATCAGCTCTGGAAGGGGTGGACTTTTCAGACGGCTTATCTGTTGACCCGCGGCGCCATGATCGCGCGGGCCAATCAGCAGCGCGAGACGCCGTGTCGCTTTTACAACCTCATCGAGACCTGGGATGGTTGGGAACCTTGGGATACCCTGCACCAAGTGCCCCACAAACTGCGATGGGCGATGTGGGCTTTCAACCATGCTGCTGTGGTGATGCCCGATGGGATCAAAGTGCCCGATGGCAGTTACATCTCTTGGATGAACAACGCCGAGCGTTCCCTATTGAGTGAAGCCGATGTCGATTACATCAGGCAGCACCTCGATCAAGCGCAGGCAAGCGCAGCGCAGCTTGAGCAGGTTTTTGGCGCGACACTCGTCTACAATCGAGAGGCGATGGCATGGTTGAGCGCGCACGCGCCAGATCGAAATGCGGCGGAGTGGGTTGACGACCACGCGGCTCTGCTGATGAAGTGGGGCGTTCCCGCCTTGAGCATCACCCGCACTGAATGGCTGAACAGCGTTGACCTGCGACGCTCTGCGCTGCTCGTTCAGACTCCCAAGTGGATGCCAGATGGTGCTCGAGAAGCGCTGCTCGCGCATTCCAAGCCGGTGCTGGTGACCGGCTGTGCCGATCTGATCGATGAGCAGGTGCAAAACGCCCTCGGCATTCGCGCGACTGACCAGAGATGTGCCTCAGGGTTTTACGTCAGCAGTGGAGTCGCGCCGGATACGCCGCCTTATGATCGCCCTTACCTGCCCGCTCATGTGGTTATCGAACCTGCTGATGATACGAAAATACACTATCGCAGCGCCAACACGCCGCTGATCACACAGCGCGGCTTCTGGTTTTACTGGCAGCCGCCCGATTGGTCGGAGCCGTTCAATCCATTTGTGCCCAAGTATCAGCTCGGCAGTACCCATCCGCATTATCTAACAGCTCGGCTGCTTAACGAGGCCGCGCATGCGACAGGGCTGAGTTACGTCGAAATTTCCGCGCGTCCGATGACTATCACCTTTCATCTGTGGCGCAGCGCCGGGCAAATCTATCTGCTGCTTGGAAATCTGGAAACTAGCGAGTTTGGCGACTCGCGCACGCCGCGCCCCGTGGTTTTTCATTTAAGCCGGGCACAGTTAGGACTTGGCGCAAACCAATACTGCCTAGAGCGCGTCGATGCGCCTGACAAAGCTGAGCTGCCTTCTTCGGCTGACGATGAGTGGTTAACTTTTTTCGTTGAACTGCCGCCAGAAGCGAGCGCGGTCTACCGTTTGTCAATCATCGAGAACGCTTAGCTGCATCCGGTTTGTCGCCGATCGTATCGGGAACGGTCGATTGCACGGTTACCCCATCAGTTCTTGATAGACTGCGTGCGTTTCTTCAGAAAGTGTGTGTCCCAGCCGGCGCATTTCTTCCACGAGGCGTTGATAGTGAGCGGCCGCCTCGCTGCGCCGACCCAACTGCGTGTACAGCCGCATAAGCGCTTGGTGCAGATCTTCCCGGAAAATATCCTCTCCTAGCGCGCGCTGATAAAGTGAAAGCGCGTGTTCAGGCCGATTCTCTTCGAGCCGGATGCGTGCAAGTGCGATCAGCGCTTCGAGATAACCGGCTCGAAAGTCGTGCCTGCGCTTCACGATCCACTCGTCAGAATGGCCCTGCAAAAACGGCCCGCGATAGCACTCGATAGCCCGCTGCCAGTGAGGTAGACCCGCCGCTCCCTCCTGGCTGCGCCCGTCCACTAAGGCTGTTACGAAGATTTCGGCATCGTAGCGCACTTCGAGCGCCGGGTTGATCTGGTAGTATCCATCTTCGTGAACTAAGACATCCATGGCGAGCGCTTTGTGAAGCCGGCGTTTCGTCACATGAAAAACATTGACTGCTTGGTCGGTATCCAGCTCTGGCCAAAAAGCCTGGCAAATTTCGGAGCGGGTGATGGCTGGTCGATCCAGCGAGAAGAAGAACAACAGGCGGGGTAGATGACCCTCCCACGAGTCAATTGGCCGATCATTGAGCAGTACAAAACCCGGTCCAAGCGCGAAAACATCGAGCAGCGGCCCATCCGTACTTTTTGGCCCGTAAAAGTTCTGCTTTACGAGCTGATCATCGCGCACGATGACCGCATAGCCGCGCGCGATCAATGAGATCCAGGACAGCCGGGGCAGCGTCCGGCTGTTGATCACGAGGTGGCACTGAGCCGGCAGTTTGGCCGTCAACTGTTCGATCAAGGCTTGAATGTCGTCGGCTGCATCACTGCGATCATATTCATCGAGGATGAGGTAGTAGCGCGTTTCGCATAGTTCTTCAAGGTCGCGCGCGAGCGCATCGGTCAATTGGTCAAGATTAGTGGTTGCGTCTGGTTTTACCAGGCACAAATGCCTGCCGAATGTGGGATGCTGGGCGGCGAGATCGTGATCAAGCCCGCTGGTAAAAGCCTCGACGTCAATGTCTTCAGGCCCGAGTGCGTAGTAAAATACAGGTGTCGCAGTTTGGTTGAGAAGCTGCGCGATCAACAGCGAGCGAAACCGGCTGTCTGGGTGCAGCAGCGTTAAACGGGCGCTGTCTACATGGAAAAGGAATTGGCTCAGAATGCGATCGCTTGTCGAGGTGGTCATTGGGAATATCATTCCTACTAAAGGGCAAGTGCTCTGTTGTTAATAGCTTTGCTATTCGTATTTTACACGCAACTTATCCAGCGAACTAATTCTATCTATGAATAGCGCTTACGAAACTGCTCAAGTGCTGGCAAAACCACCACGTCCGCTGGGGCTTTCCTTGGCGATCTTCGCCAGCGTCATGCTGTATTCCATCCTGCCGCTCGTCCAGGTAAGTATGGTACTGATTGTGCAGTACCGTCTCCTCAATCGACCGTTGACGCTTGATCTTGGGGATGAACACGGTGAAGTTACGCCGATCATGGCGGGTGGCGACTACTTAGGGGTTGATGTCGCAGCGCTGGTCGCGCAGACTCTTTTGGGTATCGCCTTTCTAGCCATCAGTATTGCTGCATGGCGCGGCCGCCCCGCCTGGATTCGTCAAGTCCTTCTCGTTGCCGTTCTCGGCTTGACCGGGCTCACGGTGGCCGTCACGCTGATCCCGCTGTTGTCTCAGCCCGACCTGCGCTATGGCATCGACTCCGGCAGAGAAATTGCCCAGCAGGCGTTATGCGGACGCCTGCTGGCGACTTTGATCATACCGCTGTACGTGCTGTGGTATCTCAACCGCGGCCCTGCGCGTGCCTTTTTCCGTGGTTATTACCTGCCTGAACCCTGATCTGCGGCCGCCTGCGCACGCTCGCGCTCTTCAAGCTCCATCTGCACCAACTCGCGTCGCAGCGTTTTGCCGATTGCTGTTTTAGGCAGCGCTGGCACAAAGCTGATGCGCGTTGGCACTTCGTAGCGCGCGAGGAACTTTGACGCATGTTCGATGAGTTCGTCAGGCGTTACAGTGTGATCAGGACGCACGACAACCCATGCTTTAAGGGCTTCCTGGCCTTCTTTGTCAGGATCGGGGTGGGGGATCGCTGCCACCGCACATTCAAGGACGGCTGGATGCTCGGCAAGCACTTTCTCGACGTTATTCGGATATACATTGAACCCGCCGATGAGCGCCATATCCTTCTTTCGGTCAACGATGTAAAAATAGCCGTCTTCGTCCATCCGCGCGATATCGCCAGTGTACAGCCATGTGCGCCCGTCCTTGACGCGCAGCGCGTTGGCCGTCTCGGTCGGCATACCGTGATAGCCCACCATCAGCTGCGGTCCTGTCATCACCAGTTCGCCGATCTCTCCCACGGGGAGATCGGTCTCGCCGTCATCCAGGCTCACAATGCGCATATCCATGTCTGGGAACGGAAGGCCGATGGATCCAATGCGGTTCTCATTGAAAAGCGGGTTTGCATGCGAAGCCGTCGGCGCTTCGCTCATTCCATAACCTTCGAGCAGCTTGCCGCCGCTTAAGCGTTCGAATTCGCGTTTTGTCGCGGGGGGCAGCGGCGCTGAACCGCTCATACACACGCGAATCGATCTCAAACTCACCCGGCCCGAGATGACATCAGGATGGTTATTGATTGCGTTATAAAGCGCTGGCACACCCATGAAGATCGTCGGCTTGAAAGTGGCGATCGTATCTAGCAAGTCGGGAATATCGCGCGCATTGGGGACGAGCACAATACGCGCGCCCAGCGAGATTGCGAAACCAACGACTGTGACGAGGCCATAAACGTGGAAG
>DAOTYT010000080.1:0-3779 GCA_034434615.1 Anaerolineae bacterium
TGCGTGGGCAAAAGAGTTAGGATATTTTGGTTCTGCTCACCTTCGATCAGCGTGATCAGGCGGCGCGCTGCTTCGGCGCCCATCAGCGCAGCGTTCTGCGCGATCGTGGTCAGGGGCGGCGTCTGATACTGTGCGATATCGAGATCGTCAAATCCGATCAGAGAGATATCAGCCGGGTTATCGAGGCCCGCTAAGCTGATCGCCCGCTGAACTTTGATCGCCAGCCAGTCGTTGACGGCAAAGATGGCCGTCAGCGAACGATCGCGCCGCAGCCGCTCGACGAGCGGCATGATTTCGTCATCCCCCTGCGAGAGGTAGGCTTCGTAAGAACTCATCTCGGCATTGCTGCCGATGAGGAACGGCGGCTCTGGCGTTTCGCCAATGCGCTGCATGGCATCCTGGTAAGCGCGGTAGCGCTCAGAAACCGACCACAAGTCGAGATGAGGACGAGCAACGAATAAGATGCGCCGGTGGCCCAAGCCGATCAGATGATCCATCGCTTGCAGGCCACCCATGTAGTTGTTGCTGAGCACGCAGGGCAGCACCAACCCATTGATCGGTCGATCCATCAAGACGATCGGCATCTTCACACCGCCAGAGGCCAGCAGCCGTCCGTGAGTCGTGCCGCGCACCGGCACCAAAATGCAGCCCGCAGCGTCCTCGTCGATCAAGCGCTGGATGAGGCGATTTTCCTCGTTCATATCGCGATCAGTGCTGGCGAACTGCACAGCGTAGCCGTGTTTGCGCAGCACCTGCTCAGCCCCGCTCAGCATTTGCACCGCGAACGTGCCGCGATATTCTGGGATGAAAAATCCAACCATGCAGCGGGCATCGGCCGGCCGGCGCAGCTCGGCCACGAACGTGCCTTTACCAGCGATGCGGTAGATCAAGCCTTCGTCCTCAGCGGCCTGCCACGCGCGCTGGATGGTGGCACGGCTGATGTTGAGGGTGCGAACCAACTCCCACTCCCCGGGCAGACGATCGTGCGGCTTGGCGATGCCACTCATGATCTGATGACGCAGTTCATCGAGCAGTTGAATATGCAAAGGCAGCGAACTGGTTCTGGAAAGCCGAAAAGTCAACATGTCCTAACTTGTCCGTACAAGTACAGCATAGCATGAAACTGTTTAATCGTCAGCCAAAGCGCATTTAAGACCTGTTTAAGTGTTCGCACAGCCTCCGCAGCGGCTTCAGCTGCTCAGATTATGTAAAATTTTGGAGCCGGGGCAAACAACAAATGCTAGCGGCATCCTTAAGCCTGCGCTATACTTGTGCGACACATCACAATGTCATTGGCTCAGAGAGAAAGCTTATGCGCGTATTCGCCCATCGTTTACTGCTTCCTGTCGCGCTGCTCAGTGCGGCGCTGATTTCGGCCTGCGGCACGGTCGCCACGCCTGAATGGGCGGCCGAAGCACAAGAAACGCGAGTCGCGCTGGCCGCAACGGTCGACCATCTCACCGCGATCGCGCCGACCGCTACCCCAACTTCGACGCCAACCGAAACGCCGACTATCACGCCAACGGTGACACCGGTTCCGCCGACCGATACCCCTGCCCCGACGCCTACACCGACGGAAGTGCCGACGGAGGTTCCAACCGAAGCGCCGGCCGCGCCGGAAATCGCCGCGCCGGAAACGGCCGATGATCCGTTAGCTGCCGCGCTGGCGGCGGGCGACCCAGCGGCCGGGCAGGTCGTCTTCGTGACCATGCATCCGCTGCCCGATGGCAGCCAGTGGGCCTGCGCTGCCTGTCATTCGGTCACCCCTGATCAACTTCGCTTGATTGGGCCGGGATTGTGGAATTTGATACACCGCGCAGACGAACGCGACCCGAACACCGACGCGCTCACCTACATCGAACATTCCATTTTGTATCCACTGGAAGTGATCGCCCCGCCGCGCGCTGGAGAACCAGACTGGGCCTTAATGATGCCAGGCGGCTGGGAAGAGGTGCTGACTGACCAGGAATTCACAGACCTCGTCGCGTACCTGATCACGCTGGCAGACTAAATTTCTTCAAGTCAGAAAAACGCGCCCCTGCTTCTTGGGCAAGGGCGCGTTTGCTTCAGTGCTCATCTTCCTCTGGTGCCCGACGCTCGAGCTTGATCCGAACTGTCTCCCCGTCCATATCGCCGCCGATGGCGGCATCGCGCTGCGGCAGCGCGAGACTGACCGGCGCGGTCAGCGGCAGGGTGAAGTAAACAGCCGTGCCCACCCCGACCTTGCTCTTAATTTGGATAGAGCCACCATGCGACTCGATGATGGCTTTGGCTGTCGCCAACCCCTGCCCGGTGCCAGGGACGCGCAGCAGCCTTCCATTCGGGGTCATCGGCGTGCCCCGGTAAAAGCGCGTGAAAACGTTGGGCAGGTCGGCCGGGCTGATACCGACGCCATTGTCGCGGATGCGCAGGCGCGCCATCCCGTCCTGTTCGGTTTTGATCTCAATCGACACAGCCCCGCCGGGCGGCGTGTATTTGATGGCATTATCGACCAGATTGCCGATCGCCCAGCGCAAGCGGCGCTCATCGCCGAGCACATAGAGGCCGGCCTGCTCCACCTGCACGTCGAGCCGCAAATTGGAAGCCTGGGCGACTTGACGCCATTCATTGGCCACCGCCCAGATCAACGTCTCGAGGGCGATCGGCCGCTGCGTGCGGCTCAAAGGGCGCGCATCCAGACCAGCGGTCACCTCCCGCAGTTCGACCAACAGCTTATTCAACGCAACCGCATGGCGCGACATCGCGCGCGCAAAAGCCTCTACCCCGCCCGCTGGCGCGGCAGTCGCGCGCGCAAGCGGCTGCTCGACCTCGAGCGCCAGCCGCCGGTACAAAGCTTCGCGTGCGCGTTCACGGCGCACTTCCTCGGTGCTGTCACGCAGCACGATCACGGTGCCGACTCGATCGCCCGCCAGCGACAGCAGCGCAGCGGCCTGCGCCGTCAGCATGCGGCTGTCAGTTTCAACGAGGCGCGGGTCGCCAAGTGCGTATAAGCCCGGCGCCAGCGAGGGGCCGAGGACATCGGTGACCGCAGCGGTCAATGCCTTCAAGTCCGACGAATTTTCGACCTGCTGCGCATTGATCAGCGTTTTGGCCATATCGTTCATGAACAGCACGGCGCCCGCACTATCGAGCACGATGACGCCGTCCGGCATCGCTTCAAGGACGCTGGTCAAGCGCTCGATCTCGCGGCGCTGGCGCCGCAGCGTCAAACGCAGGGCATCGTGGCGTTCCTGAACATAATCGGCATAGCGGTCGAGCGCCTGTCCCAGCCGGCCAATCTCATCGCCGCTTTTCAACCCTGTACGCGCGGCAAAATCGCCAGAAGCGAGTGCCTCGGCCGCTTCCCGAACGCGACTGATGCGCGCGATCACCCACGACGTGAAGAGGAAAGCGACGATGATCACGGCCGCTGCCACCGAGGATCCCAGCAGCCCCAGCATCTGCAGTTGCGCGGCGCTGCGCGCCTCGACGGGGCGCAGGTAAGCGACGACCATCGCCACGATCAAGAACACGGCCAACAGCGGGAGCACGAGTCGCCAGCGCAAGGAAAGACTTTGCGACGCACGGTTCATAGAACACTCCCCGTTCAGAAGCGTTTAATGTTCATACTTTAACATGAATATTGCAAGAATCCTTTAGCCAAAATTGGCTAAAAACGTTGTTAGCCGGCCAAACCCATGAACTTCGTAAATGATGTTACGCAGCTGCCCTCATTCCCCGGCCCCTTCTCCCTGAGGGAGAAGGGGAGCAGAACCGCTGGGGTTTCCAAGTCCCTCTCC
>DAOTYT010000081.1:0-2867 GCA_034434615.1 Anaerolineae bacterium
CTTGACGATCAGGCGCACGGCGCTCTGCAAACGCTCGTCAGCATTGGCGGCAAAATGCCACAGAACAAGTTCGAACGCTTATTCGGACCGATCCGCCAGATGGGCGCGGCGCAGGTGGAGCGCGAAGATCCGCTCGCGCACCCGGCCAGCCCGGCCGAAGCGCTGTATTATCGCGGCCTCATTGGCCGCGGGTTTGAGAACGCACAAACGGGCCAACAAGCCATCGTCTATGTTCCCGATGAGCTGCGCGACGTGCTTCCGCTTCATAAGACGGCTTACCACCGGCTGGAGGCCGGCGATGACGAACCGTTGGAAGCAGCTTTTGAGATCGAACCCCTGGGTGAAGTCGTGAATATTCAACCGGCCGATACATCGATCGTCGATGATATGACGACGCTGTTGGCCTACTTGCAGCTTCACACCCCGCTGCTCGAGGGCGATCGCCTCGGCGGGCCTGATCTAGAGCGCCTGCTGCCCTTCTTCCTGAAAAACGAGTTAGAACGCGCCGTCTTCCTTTTCGACCTCGGCATCAGCGCCGACTTGATCGAGGTGCAGAGCGGCCGCGCCGCTCCCAAACGCGGCAGCGCGCGCCGCTGGCTTTCGGCTGCACGACCGGAGCAAGTGCGGCAGCTGGCGCTGGCATGGCGCGACAGCCCCCACATCGTCGATTTAGCACACGTGCCCGGCCTCTACCCGGAGATGGAAGCGGGAACGCTGCATCAGTACAATCCGGTCGCGGCCCGCGGCATCGTGCTGACCATGATGCGGGCCACGCTGCCCCAAGATGGTTGGTGGCCTACCGGCGAGTTCATCGAGCTGGTGCGGGAAGATAACGCCGATTTTCAACGGCCAAACGGCGATTTCGACTCTTGGTACATCCGCAACGAGGCTGGCGAATACCTGAGCGGGTTGGAAAGCTGGGACGCCGTCGAAGGGGCGCTGCTCGAACACCTGATCGCCGGGCCGCTGCACTGGCTGGGGCTGGTCGATCTGGCTGATGAAGCGGCGCGCTTCACCGCCTACGGCCGGTCTTTTCTCAATGCGAGCCCATGGCCTTCCCCGCCAGAGCCGACCGATGCGATCAGCATCAGCCCCGATGGCCTGATCGCCGTATCGCGGAAGGTCAGCCGCATCGACCGTTTCCAGATCGCCCGCTTCGCAGAGTGGATCGCAGCGGGGCAGGTCTTCACCTACCGGTTGACGGCCGGCAGCCTTGAGCGCGCCTACAGCCAGGGCATCACCCCTACCCAAATCACGGCTTTCCTCGGGCGCGCACTGGGCGATAGGCCGGTTCCGCCAGCAGTGCTGCGGCTGCTCGAGACGTGGCAAAGCGGCCCGGCTGCGGTTGTTTCGCTGGAGCGTATGCTCGTGCTCAGGACGACCGCGCCTGAAATCCTCGACCGGCTGGCGGATGCGCCGGCCACGCGCCGCTTCTTGGGCGCGCGTTTGGGGCCGATGGCGGTCGCGGTGCGCGCCGAGCATTGGGAGGGGCTGCGCGCAGCGCTCAACGAGCAAGGCATTCAGATCGAGTTTCATGGAGAGTAACCCTATGGTTCGACTTGCGCGCGCGCTGCTGCCGCTGCTGCTGGCAGGCGCGCTTGCCCTGCCGGTCTTCGCTGCTGACGCCCCCCCCACTTCGATCGAGTTCCCTACTTTGCAAGCGCTGGCCGAGACCACACTGCCAGCGCGCGATCGCATTGAGCTGGCGCAGCGGCTCAATGGGGTTGACCTCATTCCCGACCCGCCGGTCAACCCGCCCCCCAGGCAAGTGGGCGAGCGGCAGGTCTTCAACGTGACGAACGTAACCGACAACGAGGCGTTTCAAGTCGTGGCGGAGCTGCGCGTCGTCGGCGAACATATCTATCTGTGGGTCGATCAAACGGCCGATATTGACGATGCCGACCTGCGCGCGCTTGCCGACGGCTTCGATCGGCGCGTTTACCCGAACGTGCGCGCGCTGTGGGGCGAGGAGGCTTCGCCGGGCGTGGACGGCGATCCTCGCATTTACGGGTTGTTCGCGCGCGGCCTCGGGCCGACGGCGGCGGCTTACTTCAGCAGCGATAACACCTATCCGCGCGAAGCCGTGCCGACCAGCAATGCCCATGAGATGTTCCTGTTCAACGCCGATGTCATCAGCGGCAGCTTCCCGCTGGCGATGGTAGAAAGCATTGTCGCTCACGAATTTCAGCACATGATTCGCGCGAACCTGCACCCCAATCAAGACCTGTGGTTGAACGAGGCCTTCTCAGAATTTACACAGCTTTATCTCTATGGCGATTTCGGCACCATGGCCTATGCCTTCCTGGCGCAACCGGGCACACAGCTTAACACCTGGGCGGAGGAGAGTTTAGACCGCATTTACCATTACGGCGCTTCATTGATGTTCATCAATTATTTCTACGAGCGCTACGGCATCGACGCGGTGCGCGCTGTGAGCGATGAAACGAGCGTCCGCGGGCTTGAGGCGTTCGACCGTGTCCTGCGCGATCTTGGAGAACCGGGCGTCAACGAGTTCTTCGCAGACTGGGTGGTCGCTAACGGCTTGATGCGCCCCGATATCGACGATGGGCGCTACGGCTATCCGAGGCTGGGCTTCGCGCTGCCGCCTGCCCTTTCAACGCCGCTTGGGCCCTATTATCCGCTGGAGTACAGCGATCGACTGGCTCAGTACAGCGCCGCATACTTCCTGCTTACGGGACGTGAAGACTTCAATGCGCTGGCCATCACCGTCGAAGCGCCGGCAGAGGTCAGCTTAATCGATGCTGGGCCGCTCACCGGCGGCTGGATGTGGTACAGCAACCGCGGTGATATGAGCGACACGACGCTGACGCGGGCGTTCGACTTGACAGATGTCGATGAAGCCACGC
>DAOTYT010000082.1:0-2200 GCA_034434615.1 Anaerolineae bacterium
GTAAGCCGCGAGCGGATCGCCCAATTTGAGGCTGAGGGTGCCCCAATCGATACTTATGGGGTTGGCTCGTCATTCTTGCGCAATGATCCCGATACCAATACCGATTTCACGATGGATGTCGTTCGTGTCCTTATCGATGGAGAATGGCGGCCGATGGCCAAGATCGGACGCAAGCCGAACGATAACCCGGATCTGCGACAAGTTGATCTGAGTGCTTACGCGAGCGAGCTATGACCGATCGACCCGAGAACAGCTCACCCTCATCCAGCTCCAATGCCGCAGGCTCCAACGACGCAGGCGCTGCGAAGATGCCGAATTTCGTTGCGGGACGCGGCGGAACGCGTTTATTCTCATTAGCGGCGTTGGCAGAGCGGATCGTCGACGCCTTTCATGCTGAACACGGCGGTAAGCTGAGTGTCGAGATGATCGAGAAACCGGCGCAGCGCAGACGTCTGATCATTGAGACCACCGACTACGTGCTCGCAGTAGAATCGGTGGCGCTGTCGCTCGAACAGCGCGCCACGCTGTTGGAAATGGTCTACAGCGAATTGTTTGGCTATGGACCACTTGACCCATTGTTCATCGATCCGCGTGTGACGACAATTGCAATTAAAGGGGCTTACCAAACAGCCGTAAGGTTCGGTCATGGCGAACTCAGATCGTTAGGCCCTCTCTTTAATGATGAGGAGCATCTTCAGCGCATTATTGGGCGCTTGCTGGCAGATGCGGGTATCAAAACCGAATCGGAATGGTGGGTGCTTGAAGTTGGATTAACGATCGCAGAACGCCCAGTCTGTGTAAACCTCGTTGGGCCTCCTTTCGCAGTGACTCTGGATGCTGATATTCGACTCCATCCGCAAAAGCCACCGCTTCTGCCTGATCTGGTTGAGCAGGGTTGGATGACGGAGGAAGCGAGCGAACTTATCGCGAAAATCGCTCGCTCTCCCTATGGCTGCATCATCACCGGAGAAACCGAAACGGGCAAAACCACGCTTCTCAACGCCATGAGTCACCTGCTGCCGGCCGGGCAAACGACAGTTTCCGTTGAGCGTGCGGGCGAGCTGAGGCCGCCGTCATTTGTTCAGCGGTTCATCGCCAATACGAATCCTCTCTTGGCTGGTGCCACTGGATTCTCTGGTCAGATCGCCGCGGCGTTGGCGGGGGCGCCAGCCTGCCTGCTGCTTGACGAGGTGCGCGGCCACGAGCCAGCGGCGATCGCGCCGCTGCTGCTCAACCAAGACGCGCCGCGCCAGCTCTGGGCCGTGCGCGGGGTTGCCGATGCAAAGCGTTTGCAGAGCGCGCTTGGGATGCTTGCGCGTCGAGCAGCTCCAGCACACGGGGAAAGCGCTGTTCACGCGCTGTACGAGCGGCTGCCTTTTATGATCAGTGTAGCGCGCATTCAAGGGCGTTTGCAGGTATTCAGCATTGCTGAGTGGCAGTCGCGCGTTGATTCAGATTATCCCGATTATGCGCTTTTGATGCGTTATGAAGACGGGCAGGCGCGTCGCACCGACCGGCCTTTAGCTCGCTGGCTCGATTGAGCGCTGGCTCCATTGAGTCAGGCCAGTTTTTCTCCGGCGACTGCCCGCGCCAGGCTGTCTGCCAATGGGGGCAGCGCGATCCCATTTTCAGTGACGATACCGGTTAAGTATCGATATGGCGTCACATCGAAGGCCGGGTTGCGCGCGCGATAATGCGCCGGCACGATCGGCGTGCCGAATGGCGCGATCACTTCCTCTTTGCTGCGCTGCTCAATCGGGATCTCATCGCCTGTCCGTAAGCTCAGATCAATCGTCGATGTCGGCACAACAGCGTAGACGGGCACGGCGTTTTCTTTAGCCAGCACCGCGATTTGATAAGTGCCAATCTTGTTGGCGACATCGCCATTGGCGGCGACGCGATCGGCGCCGAACATGACGATGTTGACTTCGCCCGAACGAAGGTAGTAACCGGCAGCCGTATCGGCGATGATATCGTAGCTGATGCCAAGCTGTTCCAATTCCCAAGCGCTCAAACGCGCGCCCTGCAAGCGAGGCCTTGTCTCATCGAGCAGCACGTGAATTCGTTTGCCCTGCTCGTGGGCGGCGCGAATAACGCCGAGGGCAGTGCCATAATCGACGGTGGCCAGCGCGCCCGTATTGCAGTGATGCAGGATCGTATCGCCATCTCGGATCAGCGCCGCCCCATGGGCGCCCATACG
>DAOTYT010000083.1:0-13244 GCA_034434615.1 Anaerolineae bacterium
TCGAGCTGGGCCGGGTCAAAGCCGATGCTGTCCATGTAAGGCGCGAGGACGCTGCCGATCATGCTGGCCAGGCCGGTATCGATCAACAGGCTGCGCTGGCTGCCGATCAGCAGATACAAGCAGACGAACCGCTCGCCCAGCGGGGCTTCGATTCGGTGGATGCCGGGGGCTATTTCCATGAACTGGCTCCCAATTTGCTTAGAAAACCGTATTCCTGCGTGCTGGGGCTGCTGCTTTGCTCCCCAGAACTCAGTGCGTGGTGAACCCGCCGTCCACCATGATCGTCGTCCCAGTGATGTACGAGGCCTCATCGGAGGCCAAAAAGACGGCCGTGTTGGCGATCTCAACCGGTTCGCCCAGCCGGCCCAGCGGCACGCGCGCGATCAAGGCATCGAGCGAGTTTTCCTCAGCCGCACTGATGTTGACGGCCGGCGTGTTGATCGGCCCGGGCGCGATCGAGACGACGCGGATCTCCGGCGCCAGTTCGAGCGCCAGCGCCCGCGTGAGGGCGACCACCCCGCCCTTTGCCGCCTGGTAGGGCAGATAGCCGGGCAGGCCAACCACGCCTTGCACCGAGCCGGTGTTGATCACGACGCCTTTGCCGCTCTGGCGCAGGTGAGGCACGGCCAGTTTCGTCGCCAGCCAAACCGGCCGCAGCGTGATATCGAGCGTGCGCTGCCAGTTCTCGGGCGTCGTCTCCATGGCGGTCTGCGCCAGCGTCCAGTAAGCATTGTTGTGCAGGATGTGCAGCGCGCCGAACGTCTCGACGGCCGCGTTGACCATGCGCTCGAGATCGGCATCTTGCGAGACATCGGCGTGCACGAAGACCGCCTGTCCTCCCCGATCACGGATCGCGGCGACGACGGCCTCGCCACCAGCATCGTTGATATCGGCGACGATCACGCGCGCCCCTTCTTCGGCGAAGCGCATGGCGGTTGCCGCTCCGATGCCCGATGCGGCCCCGGTGATGATAGCTACCCTGTCTTTCAGTCTCATCCTCGTATCCTCAAAAATTGATCACGCACTTGATGATTTCTGGCGACTCCAACAGGTCATCGAACAGCGTTGGCCCTTCGCTGAGGGCGGCGCGTCGATCGATGAACTGGCCAACCGGGATCTTGCCATCGGCCAGCATCGCCAGCGACCGCTTGAACTCCTCTTCGCTCATGCCGTAAGAGCCGATCACGCTCAGCTCGCGGGTGACGATGGCCTGCATGTCGATCTCGATGGTGCGCTGGTTGTTGCCGATCCAGATCACCTGCCCGCGGTTGCGCGTGACGGCCAACGACTGCTGGGCGGTCGCCGTTAAACCAACGGCCTCAAAGGCGATATCGACGCCGCGGCCGCCGGTGTGCGCATCGACCACCGCGCGCACGTCGTCGGTCAAAACATTGATGGTGACATCGGCGCCGATGGCGCGCGCCCGCGCCAGCCGCTCGTCGCTCGCATCGCTGATGAAGAGGCGGCCGGCGGCGCTGTGGCGCAGCACCGCCAGCGTCAGCAGCCCGATCGGCCCGGCGCCGATCACAAAAACGGTGTCGTAAGGTCGAATGGTCGCCAGCCCAACGGCATGCACTGCGACGGCCAGCGGCTCCGCCAGCGCGCCGGCCTCGTAAGAGAGGCCGTTCGGCAGCGGGATGACGCTGCTCGCCGGCCAGCGCACATATTCTGCATAAGCGCCCGGCGCGCTCATGCCCATGATGCGCCGCTGCTCGCACAGGCTGCGCTGGCCAGAGCGGCACATCAAGCACTGGCCGCACGAAGCGATCGTCAGCGTGGCGACCGGCATGCCAGGATGAAGATCGCGCACGGCCGGCCCCACGGCGACGACCTGGCCCGTCGCTTCGTGACCCATGATCAGCGGTGGGATGCGCCGGCCGGTATGGCCGGTGTAACCGTGCAGGTCGGAACCGCAGACGCCGACGGATTTCACTTTGACCAGCACGTCGTCATCGGCTTCAACGGTCGGTTTTGGCACATCAAGGACCTCGAGTTTGTGGATGGCGGTGAGCATGAGCGCCTGCATGGTTTCAGTCATGGCGCGGCTATCCTTTCGTACCCAAATTGACCATCATGCCGCCATCGACGAACAGGTTTTGCCCGGTGATATAGTCGCCCGCGTCTGAGGCCAGCAGCACCGTCGCGCCCGCCAGGTCGGACGGCACGCCCGGCCGCCCCCATGGGATGACCTCGACCGCGCTCTCGTACAGCAGCGGGTCAGAGAAAACGACATCGGTCATGCCGGTCCAGAAGCGTCCAGGCGAGATCGCATTCACGTTGATGCGATCTTTGGCCCATTCGATCGCCAGTGCGCGCGTGAGCATGCGCAGCCCGCCCTTGCTGATGGCGTAAAGCGCCACATTCGGCAGCACGCGCTCGAACGTGCCCGATCCCATGATGATGATCTTGCCTTTGCCCTGCTGACGCATGATCGCGGCGGCGTGCTGGCAGGTGAAGAAAACGCTTTTGAGGTTGATGTCCATCAGCCGATCCCAATCGTCCTCGACGATCGTCATGGCTGGCTGGCGGATGTTGATACCCGCCGCGCACACCAGGATATCGAGCCGGCCGAACTGTGCGTGGGTCTGCTCGACCATCGCGCGCACGTCGTCCATCTTGCTCACATCGGTCGGCAGGGCGATGACGCGCCGGCCGACTGCCTCGATCAGGCTGCATGCATCGTCGAGCTGCGACTGCGTGCGCGCCGCCAGCGCGATATCGGCTCCCGCATGCGCCAGCGCCAGCGCCATTCCCAGCCCCAGACCGCGGCTGCCGCCGGTCACCAGCGCGACGCGGCCTTCCAGGCTGAAGGAGGGCATCACAAACTCGTGGTCGAGAGGGCGTCGGCGTTCGGTCACTATGTGTCGCTCCCCTCGCCGGTGACCACGCTGATCTCAAG
Source organism: Anaerolineae bacterium (assembly GCA_034434615.1). Classification (GTDB taxonomy): domain Bacteria; phylum Chloroflexota; class Anaerolineae; order Aggregatilineales; family Phototrophicaceae; genus Flexifilum. The sequence goes on from DAOTYT010000083.1 coordinate 2,900, forward strand.
GCGGTGCGTCCGCGTTTCACCAGCGGCCAGCATCGGCAGCCGGCCTTGACGCCGCTCCTCGCCGCGGCCCATCACGTGGCAGTTGGCCGGTTCCAGCCCCATCACATAGGTTCCCTGCCCGACCATGCGCCACTGCCAGAAATAAGGCAGCTCGTCGGGGCGATAGCGCACGCGCAGTCCCAGGCCGCGCCCGCCGTCGAATTCGCGGTGGAGCAGGGTGGCACTCGCCCAGCCATCGCTTCCAGGCGTGACTTTGTGCTGGAAGACCTGCTCCTTAAAAGCGGGCGTGGGGGGGGCGCCCTGCTTGGCGACCTCGATCCCTTTCTCGGCTTCGTAGTCGCGCGGGATGACGGTCGAGTCGAGCAGCAGCTCGCTCGTCTCTGAAAGCACAGGATAGCCCGCATTGATGTGATACAAAATCATTAGCGGGGTGGGTTCGAACCCTTGATTTTCGATAACGTCCACGATTTGAATCGACCGGCTCCCCAGCCGGGTTGTGATCGAGCGCGTGAGCAGGACGTTTTCGCCGAAGACCCGCGTCTCGCGCACGCGGCCGCGCGCGGTCAGCACATAGTCGTCGCCCTGCCAGAACGCATCATGGCTGACGTTGTGCGCCGGGATATTGCTGAGGCGACCGTGAATGCCGAAACGCTCGCCCTCGTCTTCGCTGGCGACGGCGACGTTCATCAGGCCGCAGGTGACCAGCAGACCGCCGTGAAAGCCGCGCAGCCAGCCCAGTCCTTCAGCTTCGTAGTAGGCAGGGTGGGTGACGTCCGTCGACGAAGCCCAGACGAGCGGCGCGCCGCGCCACTCGGCCATGCCGATATCCATGCCCCGGTCGGGCAGCACGGTGAAGCGCAGGCCGCTGCCCGTGTAAAAGTCGAGCGCGCGCACGCCGGCTGTCACGCCATCGTCGAGGCGGACGGCGCGGATACCGGCAAACTGCGCCATCAGCCCGGCGCGTTCGCGAAGCTGTTGCGGCGTAAAGATCTTTCCAAAAAGCTGAGGCATAAAAAGCCATCCTTTAAAAAGTAAAAAGTTTTCTAGCTCAGCGCAGACAAGTGACGATCTATCCCTCGGCCGCCCTCCCTTCTACAGCCGCCGCGATCGCGTCGAGGCCAAATTCTTGGTCGATCTGCGCGTTATGCTCGCCGATCATCGGCGCGCCGACCGGCGATGTGAGCTTTTCGCCGTCGATGCGAATCGGGCAGCGCGTTGTCTCGAGCGAGACGCCGTTGCCGCGCGTGGTCGTCTGGAGCATATCGAGGACTTTAAACCCCTCGTGCGCCATCAGCCGTTCCCAGTCCAACACATCGGCACACCACACGTCGGCCGGCTCCAAGATCGAGAGCCAGTGCGCGGTCGTCTGCGTGCGCAGATGATCGGCCAGCAGGCGTTTGATCGCGTCGCGCTGGCTGAACCACATCTCAGGATCGGTGTAGGTCGTCAGGGGCGCGCACCCCAACAGCTCGCCCAAACGGGTGACGGACTGCATCGCCAGCGCGATGAAGCCATCGGCCGTTTGGTAAATGCCGTATGGCGCGGCGAGGTAAGCATGGGCATTGTTGATCGCGCTGCGCTGCGGCGGCTGCCGGCCGTCGTTGAGGTAGGTGGTGAGGACTTCGAACTGCACATCGAGGATCGACTCGAGCATGGCGACTTCGACAAGCCCCCCCTGCCCGGTGATGCCGCGCCGCACCAGCAGGGCGAGGATGCCCTGCACCGCGTGAGCACCGGCGAACATATCGACGATCGCCAGCCCGAACGGCGTCGGCGGATCGTCGGCGTCGTTGTTCAGCCAGGTCACGCCAGAGAGCGCTTGCAGCAGCAGGTCTTGTCCCGGCTTGCCGGCCCACGGCCCGACTTTGCCATAGCCGGTGATGCTGGCATAAACGACACGTGGGTTAAGCGCGGCGGCTGTCGCGTAATCGAGGCCGAGCCGCGCCATCACGCCCGGCCGCATATTCTCGATGACGACATCGGCCCGGGCGACCAGCGCCTTGACCTTGGCCAAATCGGCCGGGTTTTTCAGATCGGCCGCATAGCTTTCCTTGTTGCGGTTGATGGCGTGGAAAAGTGAACTTTCGCCATCCAGCCGCACGTTCGAGACGTACAGCCGCCGGCACAGGTCGCCGCCATCGGGCCGCTCGATCTTGATGACGCGCGCGCCGAGATCGGCGAGGCGCAGGCCAGCCGAAGGCCCGGCCAAAAACTGGCTGAAATCGACGACAAGTAAACCTTCAAGCGGTCTCATCATAACCTCATTATAGCGAGTTTTTCGTAATTACATAACATCAAAACAGGCCGCCGCTGCCCAATGATAATATGATATGATTGTAGCAAGGGGTTACTGTGTGTTGCAAGACCTTCCCCGCGCCTCATGACGCGGGGAAACGGTCGATCGGTCTCAATTCACGGAAAGCCGAACCAGTTAATTCGACGCGCCGATTAAGTCGAGGGCTAGGCGCGCCGCAGCAGTCGCATCGGGCGCATACCCATCGGCGCCGATCTGATCGGCATAGGCCTTGGTCACGGGCGCGCCGCCGACGATGACCTTCACGCGGTCGCGCACCCCGGCCGCTTCCAGCGCCTCGATGGTCGCTTTCATGTTGACCATCGTCGTCGTCAGCAGCGCCGACATGGCCACGATTTGCGCGCCGCGTTCGTTGACGGCCTGGATGAACGCTTCGGGGGGGACGTCGACGCCGACATCGATGATCTCGAAGCCCGATCCTTCAAGCATGATCGAGACCAGTTTTTTGCCGATGTCGTGCAGGTCTCCTTTGACCGTGCCGATCGCAACGCGGCCGATCGGCTCTACCCCCTGCGCGGCCAGGTGCGGCCTAAGGATGGCGAGGGCCTTATCCATGGCGCGGGCTGCGACCAGCATCTCTGGCACGAACAAGTCGCCATTTTCATAGCCTTCGCCGACGATCTGCATCGCCGCGATCAGGCCCTCGTTGAGGATCACGTCGGCGGCAACACCCTCGTCTAGTGCCTGCTGCACCTTCTCGACGACGAGCGTCATTTGCCCATCGACAACGCCGCTGCGAATGGCTTCCAGCACTGCGGTCATGTTAGCTCCTCCTCATCACGCAATTGGATAGCGACCGTGCTCGAGCACAGTTTCGTACATCGCCAGTAAATTCTCGATTGGGACGCCCGCCTGTGAATATGGTCACAAAAAGGGTGTGATGATGAAGATCATGTGAACGCCTATTACTGCCTCTGGGTAAGCTCCTCGCGCAGGTCGCCAGTGAGCGCCTCGCCCGCCCGCGCCCGCCGGCGCACGGTCGTTGAGAGGCGGAAGCTGTCGCCGATGATCCAGACGACCGAAGCCTCCAGCGGGGTATCATCCGCTAAATACGACGTTTGCCGGACGACCATGACTGGCGTCCCCGGCTCGACGCCCAGCAGCGCTGCGACTTCATCATTCGCCCCATGGGCCTCGAACGTTCGCTGCCCCCACACAATGGACAGATGGTAGCTTTCTTCCAGCACCTCAAACAGGCGGCGCTGCGTAAAATCTTGTTCCTCGATGCCCGGACAGTAGCGCGCGACGACGTAATTCTTGAGCACGGTCACCGGCCGTCCTTCGATTGAGCGGACGCGGTGCAGGAAAAAAGTCGGCTCGCCCGGTTCCAGCTTCAGCGCAGCGGCGATGCTGGGTTCTGGCATCAGTACGCCGGCGGCGATGACGCGCGTCTCGAAGGCGATGTGCTGGTCGATCAGGCTTTCCGAAAATGTGGTCAGGCTGTCGGCGAGCGGCTGTTCGACGGCGCGCGGCGCGACGAACGTCCCTTTGCCGTGAATGCGGATCAGCAGCCCCTCGTCGATCAAGGCTTTGATGGCGTTGCGCAGCGTGCCACGGTTGACGTTGAGCTGCGCTGCCAGCTCATCCTCGGCAGTGAGCTGATAATGTTCACCCCAAATGCCGCTTTCGATGTTAGCGCGCATCCACTCCTGAATCTGCTGATAGATCGGGGTGGGTTGGGTGCGGTCAAGTTTTGGCAGCATGATCATTAATCGTTCAATTCAAGCCGGCTGTTGATCTGACTATACCACAAGCAGCCAGCGGCTGCCGTTCCCTCACTCGGAGAGCGCGGCATATTTGCGTTCGGCATGCCCTTGTGCCGCGCGGTAATCGCCGTGGTGCAGCGCCTGTAAATAGGCCAGATAAGCCGGCGTCGTGATCGAGGGCACATCCTGCTTCGGCAGCACGGCGCGCTGGGCGGCCGTTCTCGCGAGCACTTTGACGCCGGCCGCCAGCGCCTCGATATAGCTGGCGCGCTCCAGCGGCGTGGTGGCGTCAAGCAGGCGCAGCGCGACTTCGGCCGCGCGCCCGGCGATCTGCTCCAGCAGTGCGGCGCCGCTTTCCGCGCTGGCGCTGCCGCGCGGGTCGGGGCCGATCACGCCGTCAAGGGGCGCGCCGGCCGGCACGGCATCCAGCCGCACCAGCTCTGGGCGCAGCGCCCACAGCAGCGAAGCCTCGCCCGTCCCGGCATGGTCGCCCTTATAGCCAGCATCGGTCGTCAGGTCGTATTCAGCCAGCGGCAGGATCGTCACTGGCGAGCGGCGCATCACCGTCAGCGCGGCGCGTTTGATGACCAGCGTTTGATCAAGGCCGAAGTGCCCGGTGAACGCGACGAGCACGCGGAAGCCCATCGCCCCAAACTGCTCGAAAGCGGCCACGTACAGCGGCTCGACCAGATCGGCCGGCAGATTGAGCGTATACGGGTAAGGCACGCCGCCAACCGCCCAGTAGGAAACCGGGCACAAGACGCCCTCCGTCAGCGCGGCGATGCGCTCGCCGATGCCTGCAGCGACGAGGCCGTCCAGCCCGACGGGCAGGTGATGGCTGTGCCATTCGATCGTCCCGAATGGCAGCACCAGCAGCGGGCGCGCTGCGATGCGCGCGGCGATCTCCTCTGGGAACATCGTTTCAAGCCGGTAGAAGGTCATGGCGTCTCCTCGAACAGGATCACCGTGCGAATGCCATCGGCCGGCGCTCGTCCGGCTAAAATAGCTGGGACGTCCTCCAGCCGCACCGTCCGCGTGACCAGCTCGTCCAGCTTCAGCCGGCCTTCCATGTACCAGTCGGCGAACATCGGCAGGTCGATCGCTGGGCGGATGCTGCCATAAATGCAGCCTTGAATCGTCTGCTGCTGGCTCATAAAACGGCGCGGATGGAAAGCGAGCGTCGCATCGCGCGCGGCCGCCCCCACCAGCGTGAGCGCACCGCCGCGCGCCAGCATGTCGAGCGCGCGCGCCATCAGCTCAGGCAGGCCGACCACCTCGAAGACATGCTCGACCCCGCGGCCGCCGGTCAGGTCTTTGACGGCCGTCACCGCGTCAGTCTCGCGGCTGTTGACCGTGTGCGTGGCGCCGTAAGCGCGCGCCAGCGCCAGGTTGGTCTCATTCACATCGACGGCGATGATCAGCCCCGCCTGCGCCAGCCGCGCCCCCTGCACGATATTGAGGCCGACGCCGCCCACGCCGATCACAGCCGCGCTTTGGCCCGGCAGCACCTGCGCCGTGTACAGCGCGGCGCCGACGCCTGTCGCGACGCCGCAGCCAAGCAGCGCCGCTTTGTCGAACGGCAGATCGGCGCGCACCGGCACTGCCCCCATGGCCGGCACGATCGCCAGCGGGCAGAACGTGCCAGCGTTGAGCAGGATATGCAGCGGCTGGCCCCGCCAGAAGACGCGCGGTTCCGCCGTCGCCAGCACCGCTTCGCACAGGTCTTGGCGGCCGCTCAGGCACCAGCGGCAGCGCCCGCATTTCACCTGCCAGTTGATGACGACATGGTCGCCCGGCCGTACATGGCGCACGTTCCTGCCGACGGCCTCGACGACGCCCGCCCCTTCATGACCAAGCAGGATCGGCACGGCGCGCGCATCGCGAATCGCGCCGATATCGGTATGGCAAATGCCGCTGGCGACGATGCGGACGGCGACCTCGTCGGGGCCGGGGTCGTGCACGTCGAGCAGTTCAAGCGTGGGCGGCTGCTGGTGTTTTTCAAGGACGATGCCGGGAACTTGAGCCATGACGATCCTTCGTGCAGCGAAAAGAGGGCGGGCACAGCGCACTGAACTGTGCCCGCACAGCAGAGATGGGGTTAATTCTTGATCGCGTTTTCGGCGATCCGCTCGGCCTTGGCGATGATCGCCTCGGCGATCTCACGGATCTCGCGGCGATCGTCGTCAGTCGCCTGAGCGACCATCGCATCGACCAGCTCGCCGCAGCGCTCGCGAATCTTGTGCGGGTCTGGGTTCTGCTCGCCACGCAGCTTGAGCAGCTCGCTCAGCCAGCGGTTGCCATACGAGGCATGGATCGTCTCATCGGCCCAGTCGAAGTCCATATCGTGCCGGCTGACGTCGTCAGCATACTCGGTGAAGCTTTTGATGCGCTCCGGCTTGCGTTTAATGTTCTTCGTCTCGAAGAAGAACAGCATGCCCAAACGATAGATCGGGTCTTGGCCGTAGGCACTGTCATAGATGTACGAGCCGAGCGGCAGTTCCTCTGGCTGGTATCCCCAGTCGGTCAGGCGCAGGTAGCCCATGCGGCAGTGGCGCGCCTCGTCATACGTCCAGCGCGCGGCATCCATGATGAATTCCCAGCCCAGGTCATCGGCGAAGGCATGCAGCAGCGCGCCGCCCGTCTCCACGGCCCACACCTCATTGAGATGGCTGATGGCGCTGCGCAGCTGCAGGCGCAGGCCGTCGCCATAGGGAAAGCTGGGGTCGATTACATCGGGCCAGTAGTAACGCACGATGCGGAAACGGCGGTCACGGGCCGGCACCTGCGCCAGCTCGAACGGCTTGCGATTGGGCAGCTCGACCGGGTCGCCAGCTTTGTCCTCAACGGGATCAAGCCCGATGCCGCCCAGCGCGTCCAGCCGGCGCTGCAGCTCATCGCACCATGCATCGGCAGCGGCCTGCCCATCGGGGTCGGCCGCCTGCATGAGCGGCAGCAGCTTTTCCAGCGTCTTGATCTGTTCAGCCTTCTCATCGGCGGCCAGCGCCATGAAGCGAATGCTGGGGCCGTCGCCGATCTCATCAGCCAGGTCGAGGTATTCGCGATAGGCCTTCAACAGCGCCGGTTTGAACACGCGCAGCAGCGACTGAAACATCGCCAGCGCGCTGGGCGCATTGCGAGCTTCGTCAACCAAACGCAGCAGCGGCCCTTCCTCGCCGATCTCCATCAGCCGGCTGGGGTAGCGCAGCTCGAAGACGCGCGTGCGCATGTCGTCGGCCGTCTTGGCGTCCTGCCACATCAGCTGCGGCAGCAGCGTTTTCACATCGAGTGGTTCGATGGCCGCCAGCCAGCCCGCTTGCGTAACGATGAGCGATTGTTCGACGAAAAAGAACCGTTTTAGGATGACGGCGGTGTCATAGCGCATGAGCTTAGCGCGCTCGTGCTGGCCGGGCAAGTACTTGGCTGAAATCATGTCGCTGCTCTCCAAAAGCTAAACATGCTGACGGTAATTAAACATAGATGTCTATAGACCTATGTCTATGATTATATCAAGGTTTTGCTTCAGGGCGCACATTTTCCATGATCTTCCTGCGCCGTTCGACGTAGGCCGGCAGGATTTCGGTGCCGCTTTCGGCAGTGAACCAAGCATGCGGATCGGTGCTGCACACCAGCGCGATGTTCGCCCATGGGTTGAACGATCCGGAACGCACGATCGCCTTGGCCCGGTAGGCATACTTCTCGACCAATTCCTCGTGCGTGGTCAGCACAAACTCGGCGCCGCTGCCGGTGTAAATCTCTTGCAGCGCCGTGTAGAGCGGCTGGTTTTTGGTCAAAATATCCCCCGCAAAATGAACCTCTTCGACGAACAGCTCCTTGCGCAGCACGCGCAGCACATCGAGCACATCGGGCAGGCCTTCATAAAACCCCAGGTCGATGCGCCAAGCGTCGCGCGGGATCGGGAAGCCGGCATCGGTAACGAGCAGGATATCGGAGTGCCCCATCATGGCGACGGCTTGCGCGAGTTCGGGGTGGAGAATGCGGTTCGGTCTCATGATTTTTTCTCTCTTTCGTCAGCGACTCAAAAACTATTACAGTGAACTACCGCAAAACGGCAGCGCGCAAAAACGCTTCGACCTCGGCGCGGGTGTGATAGGACGGCACCGTCTCGCGGCGGGTGCAGCACAACCCGGCGACGGCGTTGGCGAACTGCGCCGCCTCAGCCAGCGGTTTGCCCTCGAGCAGCGCCACCGCCAGCGAAGCGTTGAACGAGTCGCCCGCGCCGGTCGAGTCGACCACGTTGTCGATACGATACGCTGGGATACTTTGCGTGCCATCTTCATTGATGATGAGGCTGCCGCGCTCGCCCAGCGTCAGGATGACCGTTTTGGCTCCCATCGACCGCAGCCGCTGGCCGATCTCGACGTCCGGCGTCGGGTCGTGCGGATCGAGGCCGAGGCAAACGCGCGCTTCGGTCTCATTCGGCGTCAGGATATCGACGGCGGACAGGTCGTGGCCGCGCAGATCGTGGGCGGGCGCTGGGTTGAAGATGACCGTGCAGCCGTGCTCGCGGCCGCGGCGGGCGGCGTGCAGGGCCGTCTCCAGCGGAATTTCGAGCTGGATGAGCATGACCGAGCCGGGGCGCATGCGCGGGACAGCCAGATCGACATCGGCCGGGCTGAACAACTGATTGGCCCCGATATCGACCGTGATGATGTTGTAGCCATCGCTCGATTTGATGATGAAGCCGGCGCCAGTGGCTAACTCCTCGCGCTGGTGCAGCAGGTCGATATTGACGCCTTCCTGTTCCATCAGGCGGATGAAGGCGCGGCCGAAGTCATCATTGCCGACCACGCCGACGAAATCGACCTTTGCCCCTAAGCGCGCCGCCTGCACCGCCATGTCGGAGCCTTTGCCGCCATACTCCTCGCGGAAGTTGCGCGCCGGCACCGTTTCGCCGCGCACGGGAATGCGGTCGACATCCATCACCAAAGCGACCAGATAGCTGCCGATCAAGATGATGTTTGGTTGTTCTGCCATTGCTTCTGTCCTTCCATTGAGAGATCAAGAGAGGGCGGGCGCGCCGGCCTTCTCGCCGGGTGGGCGCCCGCCGCTGCCGATCTTCATTGAGTTAGTAGTGCTCCCACGGCCCCTGCGTCCGGTCGATGATGTGAGGCGCAGTGCTGGTGCCGATCATCTCGGCGCCAGCCTCAAACATCTCGATCGCGCGCTCGTAGCTGTTCACTTTGCCCGATGCTTTGACCTTGCAGCGCGGGCTGACGGTTTCGCGCAGCAGCCGGATATCCTCAGCAGTTGCCGGGATGCCGCCAGCGCCCCAGCCGCTGGACTGTTTGATCCAGTGCACGCCTCCCTCATCGATTAAGCGGGCGGCGCGGCGCTTGTCCTCTTCCGTCTTCAAAAAGCCGAACTCCAGCATACACTTGATGGGCCGGCCCTCAGCCGCCCGCACGAGCGCGGCTGCTTCCTCGCGAAATTCATCATACAGGCCAGAGAGATAGAGGCCCATGTTTGGTTCATAGTCAACCTCATCGGCGCCGAGCGCGCAGCACTCGCGGATCAGCATGATCTTGGCGTGCAGGCTTTCGCCGCCCATGGGCAGGCCGATGCAGGTGGCGACCTTAACGCCCGTGCCGCGCAGCACATCTTTGGCCAGCGGCACCCAGCACATCTGCACCATGGCCGCGTTGAACTTGTAGCGAGCGCAAGTCTCAAGATGCTTGATGATGTCGTCGCGCGTCGCTTCTGGGCGAACGTTGGTGTACTGGATGTAGCCGGCCAACTCCTCGTTGGAAAGCGCGCGCCAGTTGATGGAGGTTGTCGTTGTGGTCATTGCCAGATTGTCCTTCTCTCTTAGTGATTATGTAGCTACAAATTGCAGCCCTGACTACCATAGCACAAGATCGACAGCTTGCCCATGCCCCGGCTCACTGAGCGCAGCAGCTCAGCCGAATTCAGGCGCTGTTGGCGGCCACGTCCGCGCTCGCAATGCGCAGCAACCGCTCATCGGAACTGTGAAAGACGAACTGATCGGTCACCGAATCCAACAGGGAGAGGGCAGCGCTGTCGAACGTCAGCCAAACGCGCTGACCGACTGCGCCCAGGAACGGCGAAGGCACCACGGCCTTCATCATCACCCCATCGCCCAAATCGAGGTCGATCACGCTCTCTGCGCCCAGCGGCTCGATGACGAACACCACCGCGGCGATGCGATCGCCGCTTGGCTCAAAATGAATGCCGACGTTTTCCGGCCGAATCCCCAGCTCGACGCGCTCCGGGTCGCTTACCGTCAAGCGGCCGCCGCATTCCGCGCTGAAAGCCGGGTGTTCAAGCCGCTCGCCGACGATGCGGC
>DAOTYT010000084.1:0-2031 GCA_034434615.1 Anaerolineae bacterium
CAACACCGGCGTAGGTTTGGCGATCGCCGCTGCTATCAAAGGCTATAAGACGGTCTTTGTGATGCCGGATAAAATGTCTGAAGAAAAAATCCGCGTTCTGCGTGCCTACGGCGCTCGTGTCATCGTCACGCCGACCAATGTAGAGCCGGACGATCCGCAGAGCTACTATAGCGTCGCCCGGCAGGTCGTTGAGGAGACGCCGAACAGCATTCTTGCCAACCAGTATCATAATCCCGTCAACCCGCAGACGCATTACGATACTACTGGGCCTGAAATTTGGCGGCAGACCGCTGGCCGAGTCGATGTTTTCGTCGCAGGCATGGGCACTGGCGGCACGATCACGGGTGTTGGCCGTTATCTCAAGGAGCAGAACCCGAATGTACAAATCGTCGGCGTTGACCCGATCGGGTCGGTGCTGTACGACTACTTTTACACCGGCAAAATGACAGAGCCGCACAGTTACAAAGTCGAAGGCGTAGGTGAGGATTTCATCCCCTCGATCTACGATTTCAGCGTAATCGACGCGATGGTTAAGGTCTCTGATAAAGACTCTTTTCTTATGACCCGCCGGCTGGTGCGCGAAGAGGGGCTTTTTGTCGGGGGATCATGTGGGTTTGCCGTGGCAGGCGCTTTGCAATATGCCGCTGAACACAAGCTGGGGCCAGAGAAGCTGGTCGTCGTGCTGCTGCCGGACAGCGGCACGCGCTACCTGAGTAAAATCTTTGACGACAACTGGATGCGTGAAAACCGCTTTTTGGATGATGAACGCCAGGAGGCGCGCGTCTCCAACGTGTTGGGGCGGAAGCCGCATTCTGACATCATCACTGCGCATTCTGACGAACCCGTGAGCACGGTAATTGCGAAGATGAAAACGCATGGCGTCTCCCAACTCCCGGTCACGGGCGAACGCGGCGATCTGCTCGGTTTAGTCAGTGAAGTGAGCTTGCTCAGCTTCCTGCTTCAGCAGCCAGCAGCTAGCGCGGCTGAGATCGCAATAAAAGATGCAGGTGTGATCGACAAAGACGTTCCCACTCTGACGCGCGACACCCCAATTGAGGCAGTACTGAACGCTTTCACAAGGAACGAGGTTGTACTGGTCACCGATGACGACCCAGCAGTGAGCGAGCGGCATGTCGTTGGCATCATCACCAAAATCGATTTGCTCGACTTTTTAGCCGGTCAGGGTGCTTAATACGAGTCTTGTAAGGTAATTACCTTCGCGCCGTGAGAGTGACTGGTTAAGTCGCTCTCACGGCGCTCTCATGTTTTCATAGTAATTTTCTTATATAGCGGCGTTACCTTCTCAATCGTTGAGATGCGCCGCGTTTTGCGGCAACTAATCACAGGTGGAGAGATTGAATATGCGTAGAGTACTTCTCATCCTTGTTTTGATCGCCCTGTTGGCGGTCGCTGTTGTGCCTGCTTTTGGCCAAGGAGGTCGCACTATCGTGGATATCGCCGCGCGCGATGGCCGCTTCAGCACGTTGGTTGCTGCTGTTACGGCGGCGGATCTTGTCGATGTGCTGGCGGGTGAGGGACCGTTTACGGTCTTTGCACCGACCAACGCGGCCTTTGCCGCGCTGCCTGCGGGCACTGTCGAGGCCTTGCTGGCGGATATTCCTGCGCTGACCAATATCCTGACCTATCATGTTGTGGCTGGTGAAGTGCCGGCTGCTGAGGTCGTCACGCTGGCCAGCGCGCCGACGGTGCAGGGAGCGCCGATCTTCATCAACGTTGTTGATGGCGGCGTGGTGCTCAATGGCTCGGTCAACGTCACCATCACCGACATTCGCGCCTCGAATGGTATCATCCACGTGATCGATGCGGTGCTGCTGCCGCCGGCCCGGGCCAACCAGCTGCGCGTGTTCTTCGCTGATACCCCAGTGCTGGCGCGCGTCGCCGGCGAGCTCACCGGCGGCACGGTTCGTCGGTGCCAGACTTGGCGCATCGACCGCATCCACCAGAACTTCGGCCGTCTGACCATTGGTGGTTGGGTCAACCTCGTCCCGAGCGCCCAGGTGGCTGAGGATT
>DAOTYT010000085.1:0-17222 GCA_034434615.1 Anaerolineae bacterium
GGATGCTGCGCCCGCCAAAGTTGATGACCAGCGCCAGTTTCAGCCCAGTCAGGCGAAGCTGTGCCAATGCCTCAGCCTCGAAGCGAGGAGCGTAGCGGGGTTCTGCATAGCAGGCGACGACAACCCGATCCTCAACAACCAGTGGAATGCGCACTGGCTTCTGGATCGATACCCCGTCATACGTGCCCGGCGCGACCTCGCGCGTGCTGGTCTTTAAGCCGCGGCTGCGCAGCTCAGCGCCTAACGCTTGTTGGTAGTCTGCCGCCCGCATGCCCGGCCCACCCACTGCGCGCTGTACCTGCTGGGCGGCCTCGGCGATGATGCGGCTCAGCTCGGTCTCCGTCATCGCACCACGCCCAGCCGGCGCAGATCGTAGAGGATCACTTTTTCCCACGGCATGCTCGTATCCACCAGCACACAGTGAATGCCGCGGCGCAAACATTCGACGCGCATCTCCTCGCGCCATGCCTCGACGCGGCGGCGGTAAAGCTGCCGCATGTCCGTATCGAGGCTGACCTCTTGAGGCGCGCCCGTCTCCGTATCGATCAAACGCAGATCGCCCACCAAGGGCGGGTCGATCTCATCGGGCGCCAACACATGGAGGACGGCGATCTCGTGGCCTTTGCTCAACAGCGCATTAATCCCATCGAGATAGCCCGATGGCGAAAACATATCGCTGAGGAGCAGGCACAAGCCGGGCCGCGCCGAGCGCAGCGCATAATCGCGCAGCGCGGCGTTGAGGTCGGTCGTCCCGCGTGGCTGCAAACCGTTGATGAAGTTGAGCAGGCCCACGCCGTAGCCTCGCCCGCGCGCCGGGCCATAAACCGGCAGCGGCTGCCCGTCTCCAGAGCCGATGGCCGCTACGACCAGCCGGTCGTTGGAGACGAGCGAAACGTAGCCCAGCCCGGCGAGCAGCCGGCGCGCGTAGACGAATTTGTTGAGATCGGGATCGCCCTCGCGCGGCCAGTCCATGCTCAGCGACGTATCCAGCAGCAGATGCACAGCGAGGTCTTCCTCGTCTTCGTAGAGTTTGGTGAGGGGGCGCTCCAGCCGCGCATAGATATTCCAGTCGAGGCGGCGCAGGTCATCGCCGGGGACATAGTTGCGGTAATCGGCAAACTCGGTGCTGCTGCCACGCTTGACGGAGCGGCGTTCACCTTTGATGGCGCCGGCGCGCACGCGCGAGGCAGAAAGCACGATCTGCTCAAGTTTGCGCCGCGTCTTTTCGTCGAACAGGATGGGCGGCATCTCAGGTCTTCGGCGTGGCAGCTAAGACGTCGGCGATAATGTCATCGGGGTTAATGCCCTCGGCCAACCCCTCGAAGTTGAGCAGCAGCCGGTGGCGCAGGGCCGGGGCTGCGATCGCTTGAATGTCCTCAAACGCCACGTTGAAGCGCCCCTCCAGCAGCGCGTTGATCTTGCCGCCGATGATCAAGGCCTGCGCGCCGCGCGGGCTGGCCCCATAGCGCACGAATTGGCGAACACGCTCCGGGGCTTCCGCGGTTTCGGGGTGCGTGGCGACGACCAGCCGAGCGACATACTCGCTGACATGGCTGGCCACGGGCGCGTTGAGTGCTAACTGCCCCATCGCGATCACCTGTTTGCCATCTGCCACCTTGCCGGCCGCTGGGCTGGCCGCGCCCGTCGTGCGATCGAGGATGCTGACCAGCTCGGCCACAGATGGGTAGCTCACATTGACCTTGAACATGAAGCGGTCAAGCTGAGCTTCGGGCAGCGGGTAGGTGCCTTCCATCTCGAGCGGGTTTTGCGTCGCCAGCACGAAAAAGGGCGGCTCCAACGTGTAAGTGCGGTTCGCCACGGTCACCGTCTTTTCCTGCATCGCCTCCAGCAGGGCAGACTGCGTCTTCGGCGTAGCGCGGTTGATCTCATCGGCGAGGATCAGGTTGGCGAAAATAGGCCCCGGTTGAAAGCGGCGAATCTTGGTGCGCCCATCTTCTGCCTCTTCCAAAATGTCGGTGCCGGTGATATCGGCCGGCTGCATATCGGGCGTGAATTGGATGCGCGAAAATTTCAGGTCGAGCGCGTCGGCCAGGGTGCGGATCAGCATCGTCTTGCCCAGCCCGGGCACGCCTTCGAGCAGGGCGTGGCGCCCGGCCAGAATGCAGATCAACGTGCTGCGAATGACTTCTTCCTGCCCAACGATGACGCGACGCACCTCGCTTTCGATCGCCCGTGCAAGTTTGCTGAACTGCTCCAACGACAGTTCGGCTGCCAGCGCTTCGGTCATAACGGCTCCTCGTTTCTCAACATCTCGCTACTCACATCTCAGCTCGCCCGCCGAAGATCAGATCATCCCAAGCGCTGTCCGGGCGCAGGTCGGGCGGCGCGCTTTCATCATGAGTGTTTGTGTAAACTGTCGGCTCCAAAATCAGGCTCTCTAAGGCAGTGCCGAGCTCGATCATGTGGCGCAGCAGCATCGGCACGAATTCGCTGGATTTCAAGCTGGGCCGCCCGCGCAAACGATCGAGCAGCGTCGCGCCGCGAACGGGCGGCTGGGCGAAGATTTGCAAGTCGTGGGCGGTGATGAAGATCACCAGCAGCCCCCACAGGCGTTCGTCAGCCGCCTGCCAGCGCTGCAGAAGGCCGATCGCACGCGCGCTGAAGAGACGGCGCGCTGCGCCCGGGCTGGTGGCGTAAACGACAGCGCTGCCCTGGAGCTGGTCGGTCGTTTCGACTATCGCGCGCAGCGGGCGAGCGGGCCGCGCATTGACGAAGCCGTGGCGCATTAGGTCACTGATGCGCCGACGAAAAGTGAAATCGAAGTAGCTGCCAGCGATGCCACCGCGCAGCAGCGACGAGACCGGCCAATCGCCAGCGTGCAGGATCACGATTTGTTCGCCCGGTGGCAGCGCGCCGCCCCGCCCCGTCCACAAAAAGTAAGCTTCGGCCCGGCGCGCGCGCGGGCGCAGAAACCTCATGCGCAGATGGAGATCAAGCGTCCAGGTGTGGCCGCGCCACAGCCCGCGAAAGCGATAGAGGACGTTCGGCAGTGGGCGAGCCTCTCCATGCCAGCCGTTTTGCAAGGCGATCGTATCGAGCGCGCGCGGATTGAGCAGCGCCCACCCGTGCATCGAATGAAGCCAGCTCAGCGCCGCCCGCACGCCGATCAAAGCGCCCATCAGCAAAAGGATGAACCACATAAAATCGTTCGGGTCAAGCAGCATGAGCGGTCACCGTGGTTCGAGCGAGGTGAAGTACTCGCGCACCACATCACGCAGTCCCAGCGGCACATAGCCGCTTTCCAGCGCTTGATTGGCTGCAGCGCGATAATCGCTGAAGACCTGGTTGTACGGCACGAGGGCATCCCCGATTGGGTTCTGCGTGAAATCGCCCTCGATGACGGGCGCGTCGCTGTCACCGGTTTCGAGCGCGAAGCTTTGTTCGCCCAGCGGCCCGCCGATGCGACGCGGCGCGAAAAGCTGCTCATACGGGCGGGTGCCAAGGCCGTCTGGGTTATTGAGGCTGTGTGGAGAGCGGCTCTCCCCTTCAATGAGCTGGCCCTCCACCGCACTGGGCTCGCCATCTCCAGCGCTGGCCTGCGCCGCTGAGCCCGAAAGCCTGCCCTCCAGCGCACTTGAATCGGGCTGGCCGCTGGCGCTGCCCGCATCTAGATCGGCCTGCTGCCCGGCCCCAGCGCCCAGTTGATCGGCCCCATCTTGCCCCGGCCCTGCTTGCTCGCCCTGCGCCTGGCTGGGCGCTCCCTCCTGCTGCGGCTGTTGACCGCCCTGCGTCTGCGCTTGCTGTCCTCCTGCGTCCGGGTCGGTCAGCGAGGGCAGGCCGGCCTCAGGCTGCATGGCGTTTTGCGTCGATGGCGATCGATCGCTTTGGCTCTGGCGGATTTGGTCGCCCGCCTGCTGCGCCTGCTGGGCCTGCTGCGCCATCCGATCAGCCGCTGCCTGCTGCTGTTCGAGCGACTCGCCGGTTTGCTCCAGGGCTTGCTCGGCTTGTTGCAGCTGGTTTTCTGCGCCGGCGCGGTCATTTTGCTCAAGGGCCTGCGCCGCCCCTTCCAACGCTTCAGCGGCCTGCGGACTGGTGGTTTGCAGGGCTTGTGCCGCGCTTTGAAGCTGCTGCGCCGCCTGCTGACGCTCCTGTGCTGATAGCGCGGGCAGACTTTGCGCCAGCTCGCGCAGGGCATTCAGCAGTTCCTCGAGCGGGTTCTCGGTTTGAGGCTGCGTCCGGCCTGGCAGATCGCGCAGCGCTTCGGCGGCAGCGTTGAGTTCGGCGCGCGCATCGCTGAGCCGTTGGTTGAAGAGCTGGGCCTGTTCGTTCAGCGCGGCGCGCGCTTCAGAGGTGGCGGCGAATGCTTCTTCGGGCGAAAGGTTTTCCTGCGCGAGCGTCTCGGCGCTGGTCTGCAGCACTTCGAGGAGCTGCTGGCGGTCGGCCTCATCCAAGGCCGGGTCTGCGGCGGCAGTTTGCAGCAGTTCGCGCACCGTCTCGGCGGCCTCCTCGATGGCGGCGGCCTGCGCTGCATCTTGCGCGGCGACTTCGGCCTGCGGGTTGGGCAGCAGCAGCAGCACGATCAGCAGCAGCGCCAGCCCGCCTGCGAGCGCCCAACCGCGCCGGTCTGAACGAAGCGGCAGACTGGCGTGAACGCGCGCCGCGCGCGCGGCTGCGCGCGCATCGGCGATCTGTCGGGCGCTCAATTCGTCGTTGGCGTGGATGCGTCCTTCCAGCAGCTCAAGCGCCGTTGAGACCCGTTCGTTCAGGCCAAACAGCACATCGAAGCGGCGGGCTGCTGCCAGCATCGAACGGCGCCGCAGCCAGATGAAGCCGGCGGCCAGCGCTGCGCCCACAGCTGCCAGCGCCAGTGCGATCAGCAAGATTTGATCGGCCGGCAGCCACGGCCGCATTCGGCTGGCAAGCGCCAGCAAGACGCCAGCAGCGAGGCCTGGCGTCAGGCTCCACGGCAGCCAGCGCAGCGATTGGCCCCAGCGCTGGCGCCTATCCCAGCGGCGAACCAGATCGCTGAGCGCGCTGTGATGATCTTGAAATCCGACGTGTGTCGTCATGAAAAAGCCTTATCTCTGTTGAGCCGAACCGCTTATCGCCCTGTCGGCATCGATCAGCGCCAGCGCTTCGGCCATCGTTCGAACGACGACAATATCGAAGTGTTTCGGCGTGTAAACTCGGGTTACGGTTTCGATGATGTTATAGATCAGGGTGTTGTGCGTCACGCTGACCGCCAGTTTGACATTGGACGGCGTGATGGCCACTGCGCGGCGCATGTGCCAGATGATGCCGAGCGGCGGCAGGCCGCTGTGCGTATAGTCGACGATGACATAGACCGCGTGGCGCGCCTGCTCGACCATTGCTTTGCCTTGATTGATGGTGCTGTTGAAGTCATTGATCGTCCACTGCCCCGCCAGCGAAATACAGATGATGGTGCGCTCCGCATCGAGCCACTTTACACCGGTCGTCACCACTTAAGCGCTAAGCCTCATAGTGCCATTATTTCGCACGTCACGTCAAATCGCCGGCGCGCGCGCGGCGCACCGCCAGCACCACCAGCAAAGCGGCGGCCGCTTGATAGATGATGGTGTACAGAATCCACGGCGACACCATCGGGATGGTGCTGCCGTCGCTGGTCAGGGTGAACGTCCAGAAGCCAAGCGTCTGCCGTTCGACAAGAAGCTGCTGCGTCGATAGGGCAGTGGCGATTGGATTGACCCCAACCAGCAGCGCGCTGAGATAACGCATAACCGCCTCAAGCAGCGGCGAACGCACCGGGCTGCCCGGCGCGAATAAGGTGGCGATCAGGATATCGAGCAGCACCGAGAACACGACCGGGCCGACGAACATCACCATGACGATGGCGGTATAAGCGCGCACGCTGGCCGCCAGCGTGCGCGTCATCGTCGCCGAGAAAAAAATGCCCACCGCCCCCAGCACGACCGCGGTCGTGACCAAAATGACGAACGAGAGCAGCAGCTCCAACTCGCTGACGCCGCCGAACAGGAAGGCGATGCTTTGCAGGGGGATGGCCGCCAGCAG
This sequence comes from Anaerolineae bacterium, assembly GCA_034434615.1. Lineage (GTDB taxonomy): Bacteria > Chloroflexota > Anaerolineae > Aggregatilineales > Phototrophicaceae > Flexifilum. Next base: position 6,013 of record DAOTYT010000085.1, read on the forward strand.
CAGCAGCATAACATAGCCCAGCGCCGATTCCAGCTTGCCGATGACGAAGGACGGGCTGGAAAGCAGCGTCGTGCGCAGCAGATCGTAAGTTTGCCGTTCGCGTTCGCCCGTGATCGCGCCGGCGGTGAACGCGGGCGCGATGAAGATGATCAGCAGCAGCTCGATGCCAAACACGCCCATGAATAACACCCGCCCGACTTCACCGGCAGCGGCGGACGACCCTGAGCGACCAACCGAACTATACACCAAATAGATCAACACGGCGAACCCGCTCATCAACGCGAGGTAGACGCTGAGCACGAGGAAAGCGCGTACCCCACGCATGCGCCCACGCAGTTCTTTGAGCATGACCGGGTTGATGCGAAACGCCCTAAGATCGCGCAGCAGCACAGCTGCTGCCCACATCCCCAAAGCGATCGACAGCAAGCCTGGGGTGTAACCAAGCAGGGCCAGCGCCGTGCCGTTCAGCAGGATCAGGATGATCAGCGCAGGTGGTGCCCACAGCTCGCGCGCTAATACGCCGACCAACAGCACGAGCGAAGCGCTCACATTGATCAGGCCGAGCAGGACGACGATCGCCAGCCCAACATCGGCCGGGCCTGCATGGCGGGCCAGCAGCAGGTCTTGCGCGGCGAAGAATAGATCGCTGCCGAACAAGATCGCTCCGAGGAGCGCCAGCGCGAGCGCGCTAAGCGCGATGCCCCCGCTGCCGATGGCGTTCATCCGCAGCAGCTGCGCGCCGCGCGCCAAGCGCTGCTCGCGCAGCGGCAGCGACTCTTGAGGATGGAAGCCGAATTCCTGTGTCATCGTCGTCATGCGCGTGCCCTCGTTCAGGTGACGATGCCGCGCGTGAGGCGCATGAACATCGCTTCGAGGTCTTTCGTCTCCTCAGTAAAACCGAGGACGGCCACGCCACCGACGCTGAGCGCCTGGTTGAGCGCTGCCACGCTGTCATCGTCGCCAGTGAAGTCAATGCGAACGCGCGCCCGCCCGTTGCGCGGCTCCAAATCGACGATATTGATCACATCGGGCAGCGGCGCCGCGATCGAACGGACGAGCGCCACGGCCTCGGCATCTTTGACCGTGACGGTGATCTCGCGATGCGGCTGAAGTTGAGCGCGCATCTCCGCCATGCTGCCCTGCGCAATAATTTTGCCAGCCTCGATGATGCCGATGTGCGTGCAAATCTCGCTGACATCGGCGAGGATGTGCGTGGAGAAAAAGATCGTCTTGCCCATGCGCGAAAGCTCGACCAGCAGCTCGCGAATTTCAATGCGCGCGCGCGGGTCAAGCCCAGAGGCCGGCTCGTCGAGGATGAGCACGGCCGGGTCGTGGGCCAGCGTGCGCGCCAGCGACAGCCGCTGTTTGAGGCCGCGGCTGAGCTTGTCGACCATGTCGTCGCGCCGATGCGTCAAATCGACGAGCTGAAGCAGATCCTCGATGAGCGGCTTGCGTTCGGCTTCGGGAATATCGTAGCACGCCGCAAAAAAATCGAGATATTCCCACACGCGCATATCATCATAGACGCCGAATTCGTCGGGCATGTAACCGATGGCGCGGCGCACGGCGCGCGGCTCTTCAGTGACTGAGCGCCCGGTCACCCAGGCGCGGCCAGCCGTGGGGCGCGTCAGCGTGGTCAGAATGCGCATGGTGGTCGTTTTGCCGGCTCCGTTCGGCCCAACAAAACCATAGATTGAACCGGCAGGCACTTGCAGCGACAGCCCATCGACCGCTGTAAATTTGCCAAAACGCTTGACGAGGTCTTGCGTCTCAATGATCCATTCTGTCATGCTGCTATCCGAAACTCGCGAAATAGATCGTTCCGATAGGGCGGCGGGTGGATGATTTCATTGTAACCACTTTTTCGGCCTCAAACAGCGTGGATGTGCGACTCAATAAGGCCAAGGGCGAGGCTGCTGTGAGGCCGATCCTAAATGCTTGTAGTTTAACAGCTTCACATTAATGATCGTTAAGCCAGGGCGGCAGCGCCTTCACCTGCGCGGCGATGGGCCGGTGCTGAAGGTGTTCTCGACCGCGTGCTGCGCCATTAACTCGGCATAGCGGGCGGCGAAGCGCTCGAGAAAAGCATGATTGCCCTCAAGCTGCAGGCGCATGTTATAAGCATCTTCGCCATTGTTGTGATAATACCTCGGTTTGACCGCCGTCGTCTCAAAGTCATACTTGCGATAAAGGCGCTGCGCGATCGTGTTGCTCACGCGCACTTCAAGCACGATATATCCGGCTTTTAACGTGATTGCGCGCTGGATCATGGCGACCAGCAGCAGCTCGCCCCAGCCGCGCCCGCGCACAGTCGGGTGTGTTGCGATGGTGCTGATGTGCGCTTCATCGACGATGTGCCACAAACCGCCGTAACCCAAGATCGTCTGCGCTTGCTCAGACGTCCCGCTCAGGCCGCGCACCAGCTTGCGCCAGCCGCGGACGGGCTGTTCAGTGCTGTCGTGTTCGAGCACCACCATGTGGCTGTAAGTCGATTCGCTGATCTCGTAGGCATACGAACGCGCCGACCATGCGGGCTCGAACGACAGACGGTCGATCGCCAGCACGGTAGGGATATCGGACAGGTTCATATAACGCAGACGCAGGGTCATGGGGCATCGGGCGTTTTGATGTAAGCGGGCACCAGCGCTGCCGGTGCGAACAGTTCGCGGCTGCGTTCGCCCACTTCGTGCAGGCGTTCCCACGCTAACTGGGCGAGGTAACCGGCGCGGCGCAAGCGCGCAGCGGCTGGCACGATCGTGATCGGCGCATCCTCGCGCTGTGCGCGTTCGAGCGCCGCCCTGCCATCGCTGGAGATTTCGCCGGTCACCCAAGTCGGCCCGTCGACGGCGCTCAGCAGCTCGTCCCAGGTGGCGATAGCGGCCTCCGCTTTCGCTTTCCAGCGGCCATTACGCCAGTGATAGGCCGACCAAACCAGCCGCCCCCGGCCAGCCAGCAGCACCGCAGCGAGCGTTCCTGCCGTTTGAGGCGCGCCGGCGGCCAGGACGTCGAGCGTCGAAATGCCGACCAGCGGCAGCCCGCGCGCCGACGCGATCGCTTTGGCCAGCGCGACGCCGACGCGCAGCCCAGTGTAGGTGCCCGGCCCATTCGAGACGGCCACGGCCGACAGCGCGGGCTGCCCAGCCGGCTCGAACTGGGCGAGCGCCTTCTTGACCGCCGGCGCCAGCTCGACGCTGTGGTTGCCCGCCGTGCGCCAGGTTTGCTCGTAGAGCACCTCTTCGCCGCTGTGCAGGGCAAGGCTGAGGGTATGGGTAGCAGTATCGAGCGCGAGCAGCAGAGTCATCGAATTTTCCGCACCGAGTTTTATGTGCCGAACGACAGGCCGCGGAATTGAGCGATCAGGTCTTCATAACGGCGGCCCGTGGCTGCGAAGGTGAAATTGCGCCGCGTGGGTTCCAGGATGCGCAGATCGATCCAAAGGCGTTCTGGCGGCAGCAGCGCGGCGATGTGCTCCGGCCATTCGATCACCAGCGCACCATCTCCGCCGAGCAGCTCGTCAAGCCCAATCGATTCGGCATCTCCCGGCCCGCGCAGTCGATAGCAGTCGATATGATACAGGCGCTGGTCATCACTGGAGCGCCGGTGTTCGTGCACGATGTTGAACGTCGGGCTGGTGAGGGCGGCCGCTGCGCCCCAGCCGCGGCCGATGCCGATCGAGAAAACGGTTTTGCCTGCGCCCATATCGCCAGATAAACAGATCAAATCGCCCGGCTTGAGCAGCGATCCCAGCCGCGTGCCCAACCGCAGCGTTTGCTCTGCGCTGTAGCTGATGATGTCCAGTTCGCCCTCACGCAGGATCGGCACACCTGCTCCCCGCTCGCATTCGTTCAATTCCTGAGGTGAATTGGTGAGAATCTTTACACCGTGCATTATACAACGAGGTGGCGCAGCGAATAAGGGTTCGCTGCCTGCCGCGATCGGAGCGTATTCGTTTTCGAGGTGCTCTGCTATACTTCGCCGCAGCATCGCCAAAGCACACTGCAAGGGAGTCTACTATCTCATGAATCGTCATGATGTGCGCCTGCTGCAAACGTTCAAAGGTTATCCGTCGATCTCCATCTTAGCGCCCACCCACCGCACCTCGCCCGATAATAAGCAGGATCCGATTCGCGTCAAGAACCTCGTCACCGAAGCGACCAACCGCCTGCTCAAGGAGTTTTCGAAACGCGAGGTTGATGGCGTGCTCAGCCGGCTGGATGGCATCGTGGAGCGGGTTGACTGGCAGAATACGCTCGACGGGTTGGCGATCTTCGTCAATGCTGATTTTGCGCACGCGTACACCTTTCCCTTCACAGTGGAAGAACGGGTTGTCATCGATGAGACCTTCGCCACGCGCGATCTCGTCTTCGCCGTCAACCGCACAAACCGCTACTGGACGCTGGTGCTCAGTGAGCAGCCCACCCGCCTGTTCGAAGGGGTCAAAGACTCGCTGGTCGAGGTTACAGTCGGCTCGCAGTTCCCGATGACTCACAATCGGCCGGGCGGCGCGACGCGTCTGCCGGGCGGGCCGGGCGTCAACCCATCGAGCTATGCGCGCGATATGCATCGCCAGTTCTTCCGCGATGTCGATGCCGCGCTCAAGGAGATCATGGATGATGACCCGCTGCCGATCGTGCTGGTCGGCGTGACGCGGCAGCTTTCGCTGTTCGAAGAGGTGACTTCGTACGGCGGGCACATCATCGCCAGGGTCGAGGGCAGCCACGACAAAACATCGGCGCACGAGTTGGGGCAGCTCGTGTGGCCGCTGGCCAAAGCGCAGATCGCCGAACAGCGCAATAAAGTGCTCGATGAGTTGGGCGCGGCTGTCGGCGCGCGCCGGTTTGCTTCGACGATTGGCGAGGTGTGGCGGATGGCACATCAGGGGCGCGGCGACACCCTGATCGTCGAGGAGGGGTATTTCTGCCCCGTGCGCGTCGATGAAAGCGGCATGCACATCACGATCGCTGAGGATGCCACTGCACCGGATGTGATCGACGATGCCGTCGATGAAGTGATCGAGGCTGTGCTCGCCAAAGGCGGCCGTGTCGTTTTCGTCGAGCCGGGCGCACTGGCCGACCACCAGCGGATCGCACTCATCCTGCGTTATTAACCTGTACCGGTTTTAAGGGACTTGAAGCCGCCAAGTCTGGCGGCTTCATGCATTTTTTCACAGCGGATCGATACCGAAATGCGCGCTGCCCTAGCGAACCGGTCTCCCCCGCAACAGGCGCGCTACCGCGATGATGATCACCGCGCCGATGACCGCGACGATCAGGCTGGCGATGACGCCAGACAGCCCCTCCTGCGGCCGGGTGAGGCCGAACAGACTGATGACGAACCCGCCCACCACTGCGCCGACCAACCCCAGAATGATATCGACGATCAGCGAGGACTCGGAACGCATGATTGAATGGGCGATGCTGCCGGCGATCGCACCGACGATCAGCCAGCCGATACAGACGAATGGTGCCGCGAGCAGATCAGTGATGAAGTCCATCCTTGCCTCCCCTTACAAGTTGTGTTTCGATGCCGTCTTACATTATAAAGAACTTCATTTCTTTGTCAACTTGCCCGCGCCAGCTGCTCTGGTTTCGCTTCGTGTCCCCTGATCGACGCGGATCAACGCGGCCGATCTCACTGGCCGGCAGTCCTTTGCAGGAACGCGCTGTACTGCGCTTCCCAAGCAGGATCGGCGTGTGGTTCAAAACGCTTCGTCTCGAATGAGCGGCCGATGACCGCGCGCGCCGCCGCCAGATCGGGCAAGTGGCCAGCAGCGACTGCCTGCACAGCGATGTTGCCGATCGCCGTCGCCTCGACCGGGCCGGCGATCACTGGGCGGCCGATGCAGTCGGCCGTGAGCTGGTTGAGCAGCCAGTTCTGCGAGCCGCCCCCTACGATATGCAGCCGGTCATAGCGATGGTTGACCAGCAGTTCGAGCTTCTCCAGCACCCAGCGATACTTCAATGCGAGTCCCTCCAGGATGGTTCGGATCATCTGGCCGCGGTCTGCGGGGACGGGCTGGCCGGTGCGCTCGCAGTAAGCGGCGATCGCGGCCGGCATATCGGGCGGGGCGAAGAAGGACGGGTGGTCAGGGTCGATTTGGGCGACGAACGGCGGGGCTTCGGCGGCGAGCTGCGTCAGCGCATCGTAGCTCAAAGGCGCGCCGCCGTGTTCCCATGTGCGGCGGCAGGCCTGCACCAGCCACAGGCCAGTAATATTCTTCCACGGATAAAGGACGCCGCCGGGCCCGCCGAAGCTGCTGATGTTATAGTGCAGCGCCTCCTCAGTGACGATCGCGTGGTCGGCCACGCCGCCCATCAATGACCAGGTGCCGGAGCTGACCCACGCGAAATTCCCCGACTGCGCGGGCACGCCAGCGATGGCCGAGGCGGTGTCGTGCGTGCATACGGCGATCACGGTCGTCTCGCGCAGGCCGGTCTCCGCGCAGACCTCCGGCAGCAGCGGGCCGATCGGCGTGCCGGGCGGCACGACTTCTGGCAGGAAGTGCTGGGGCAGGTCAAGCTGCGCCAGCAGGCCGCGCGCCCAGCCGCCGCCCCGCGAGTCGTAGAACTGGGTGGTGGTGGCATTCGTGAACTCGCAGACGGCGCGCCCAGTCAGCCAATAGGTGAACAGGTCGGGCATCAGCAGCAGGGTGCGGGCGCTCTGCAGGGCCGGCGCGCGGCGCTGCGCCATGGCATAGAGCTGGTACAGCGTGTTGAAGGGCAAAAACTGGATGCCGCTGGTCTGTTCAAAGATCGACCAGCGCGAGACTCGCTCAAAGACGGCGTCCATCATGCCTTCGGTACGTTGGTCGCGGTAGCAGTAGGGGTTGCCGATCAGGTCGCCGGCTTCATCGAGCAGGCCGAAATCGACCCCCCACGTATCGATGCCGATGGATGCGATCGATGCGCCGAAGCGATCTTGTGCGGCCCGCAGGCCGGTTTTGATCTCACTGTACAGGCGCAGCACATCCCAGAACAGGCTGCCGCGCACGCGCACGGGGCCGTTGGCGAACCGGTGAATTTCATGCAGGCTGAGGCGGCCCTCATCGAGCGCGCCAACCATGACCCGACCGCTCTCGGCCCCGAGATCGATGGCGATATGGGCTGTTGTCATTGCCGTTCCTCCTCGTCATGCTGCATTCACTGTACCGCAAAAGCGCGATCTGTGAATGCCCACTGCCGAGCCGAACGGCGGTCAACGCTTTGACAGCGGCCTAGGCTTCGCCGGTCCCGCGGCCGTTCAAATGATAGGGATAGCGGCGCACATACGTCCGTTCAGCAGTGACGATGACGACGTTGAACCCGTAGTTATCGGGCGCGCTTTGCGAAACGGCATCGAGGCCAGGCCAGAACGCGATCTGGCCGGTGGGGCACTGAACGCACGTGTAGTAGATGCCATCCTGGATGATATCGACCGATTGGTGCACATGCCCGGAAAGGACGACCTGCACGCGCGGCGCAGCGCTCTTCAGCACATGATGCAGCGCTTCACCGTTGGCGAACCCGAACAGGTCGAGCATCTTGAACCCAAACGACAGCGGCGGGTGGTGCACGGCCACGATCAAGCGCGCATCCGGCACTTCGGCCAGCCGGTCGCGCAGCCAGCTCAGCTGCGCCTCGCTGACGCCGCCGGCATGGTCGTGCCCGTGGGTGGCGCTGTCGAGGCAGATCACGCGCACGCCGCCGCGGTCAATGACGTAATCGAACGTCTCGCTCTCGACCGCCACGGCGGGCATCAGCGAACGCACGCCGTCGAGCAGGTCGTGATTGCCGGGCAGATAGTAGATCGGATAGTTCAGGGCGGCCATCACCGTGCGCGTCGCCTCGTATTCCTCGACCGTATCGGGATCGGTCTGGATGTCGCCGGTATGCAGCACGAAATCGAGCTCGAACGGCAGCCGGTTGATCTCGTCGATCAGCGCGCGGCTGGCGGCAGACGGCTTCGGCCCCTCGCGATGCCCGATCTCGCCGCGTTCAAACGCCTCTTTAAACAGGGAGAGCAGCCGCTCGGAATAGTGATGCGGGCGAAACTCTTGATGATCGCCGGGCACTAAATGCGTATCGCTGATGTGTGCAAACTTCAGCAGCACTTCGGTCATCAGTTTAAACTCCTTCCTGTTCGACGAAACGCGCGCGGATGCGTTCGATGTGCGCGGCCTCGAGGCCAATCGCATCAAGATAAGCGAAGACGCCGCCGTAGCGGTCGTTGAGATAGGCCAGCAGACCGCGCATCAGCGCAGGGTCGCTGCTGAGCAGGGCGTCGGCGATCGTTTCGGGCAGGCCGGCGCTTGTCATCGGGCCGAGCAGGGCCGGGCGCATGCCGGCCATCGCCCGTTCGGTGAGCGCGAAATCCTCGGCGATGGTCTCCTCGTCAGCCCCGGCGATGCTCAGCAGCAGCGCCGCCAGCACGCCGGTGCGATCTTTGCCCGCCGTGCAGTGAAACAGCACCGCCCCATCTTCGGCTTCGGCGATCGCGGCCAGCGCTTCGGCGAAGCCCTGCTGGCAGTGGTCGACAAAAAATTGGTAAACCGGTTCAAGGCTGGTCGGCATGCCGCCGTCGGTGCTTGGCGCCTGCCGGATGATCGGGATATGACGGTAGCTGACGGCGCTCGATTCGTTGAAAACGCCCGGCGCTGTCTCCAGTTCGGCGCCGTGGCGCAGATCGATGATTGTGCGCACGCCATACGCGATCAGCGCCCGCTGATCGGCCGGCGTCAGGCGGTGCAGGCTGTCGCCGCGCAGCAGCACGGCCGGGCGGGTGCGCCCACCTTCAACTGGATAGCCGCCCAATTCGCGGACGTTGAACGCGCCTTCCAGCTTCAGCCAGCGTTCAAAAGAGAGATCCTTAGTCATTAGCGTAATCCTGATTTCACAAACGATTCGATGATCTGGCGCTGCAGCACCAAATAGAGCAAAAAGATCGGCAGAGCGGTCAGCGTGGCGGCGGCCATCATCGGCCCCCATAGGTCGCCTTCCTGCGTCAAAAACGCCTGCAAGCCGAGCTGAAGCACCGATGTCTCCAGCCGGTTGGTTACCAGCAGCGGCCAAAAGTAATCGTTCCAGGCACTGATGAACAGCAAAATCGCCAGCGCCGCCAGCGCCGGCTTCACATTGGGCACGATCACGCGCCAGAGGATACCCCAGTTGCTGGCTCCATCCACGTGGGCGGCATCGATCAGGTCGCGCGGGAAGCCCTTGATCTGTTGGTACAGCAGGAAGATCGCGAACGTCGAGACGATGTTAGGCACGACCAGCCCAGACAGCGTGTTCAACCAGCCCAGCCGAGAGACGAGCACATAGTTGGGGATCATCGTCACCTGCTGGGGCACCAACCATGTGAAGGCGAACAGCGCGAAGAAAATCGCCGCGCCGGGAAAGCGCCAGCGCGCGAAGGCATACGCCGCCAGCAGCGCTGTCAACAGTTGGAACACCGTGCGCCCCAGCGACATAGCGAACGTGTTGCCGAGCAGCCGCAATACGGGCAGGCTCTCCATCACGTAGGCATAATGATCGAACGTGATTCCGGAGGGAATGAGCGCGGTCGAGTAGAGCTCGCCAGGCGGCCGCAGCGAGGTGAGGATCATCCAGTACAAAGGAAACGCCACCAGCAGGCACAGCAGGATCATCAGCACATGGCCGAGCAGCACGCCGGGCGCAAACTTATTTTGAATACCCACCATGATGACCGCTCTCCTACGAGTCGTAGAATGAATAACGGCGCTGCAGCCATAGGAACAGCACCGCAATCGCCCCGAAGCCGATGAACATCAACACGGCCGAGGCCGAACTCCAGCCGGCGTTGAACGAGCGGAAGCCATAGTCATAGAGCAGCGTGTAGATGTTGCTCGACGTGGTGGACATCGAATTGGTTGAGATGACGCGGATGTGGACGAAAGTCCACTGCGACGAGAACAGCACGGTCAGCAGCGTCATAAACAGGATCGTCGGCGAGAGCAGCGGCAGCATAATAAAGCGCACGATCTGAAGGCTGTTGGCCCCATCGATGGCGGCGGCTTCCAGATAGTCGCGGTTGATGTTCGTCAGCGCGGCGGCGAAGATCAGCGTCGCGAAGCCGACCAGCCCCCATCCGGTGATAAACGTGATCGTGGGCAGCACCAGCGCTGGGTCTCCGAAGAAGTTGATCGGGCGCGTGCCCAGCAGCGACTGCAGCCACACGTTCACGATCCCGCTGAAGGGATGTAAGATCCAGCGCCAGAGCACGGTCACCACGACCGGGGCGATGATCACTGGCGTGAAGATGATCGCGCGATACAGCGTTGAGAGGCGGCCGCGCTGGTTATAGGTGAAGATGGCGATGATGACCGGGAGGATGATCGAGAACGGAATCATGCCGAGCGTGTAGTAAACCGTGTTGACCAGCGCGCGGCCCATCTCTGGCAGGGCCAGCACCTGCTCATAATTGCGCCAGCCGACTGGCGTCTTCGGCGCGGTCGGCAGCAGGTTCCACTGGTGGAAACTCAGATCAACAATTTCGACCAGCGGCCGGTACACCCACACCCCGATCACGAGCAGGGCGGGCAGCAGATACAGATATGGCTCGACCCGGGCAGCCCAGCGGCCGAGCGGAAGCGCTCGGTGCGGGCTGCGCAGTATGGCTCGCCTTGCGGCAGGGCGGCTTAAAGGAAGTTCGCCAGCCATCGGCCGTCATCCTTCAACTTTGCGGACGAGAGAAATGCAGGTGGGGCGCTCGCTGTGTTGGTGAGCGCCCCGAAAGACGGACAGCTCGTTGTGCAGACTCGGTTACGGCATCAACGCCTGCGCGCGTTCCTGCGCAGCGCGCAGGGTCTCGGTCGGGTCGACGTCGCTGTGGATCACGGCGAGCTGCGCCTCAGTGATGATCTGTTCGATCTGGCGGTAGTTCGGCCCAGGGATAGCCACCCATGGCTCCAGCCGGTCAAGCTGCGCAAGGTTGGGCAGGGTGAGGGGATTCTCGAGGATCCACTCGCCCAGATACTGCGGGTCGTTGACGATATCGGGGCGCAGCGGCAGGTAGCCGATCTCGCTGGTGATGATCGTATAGCCGCGCTCGCTGGTCACAAACTTGATGAAATCCCAGGCGGCCCGCTGCTTTTCCGGGTCTTGCGACAGGATGAACAGGGCGCTGCCGCTGTTGACGGGCACGGTCGGCCGGTCGCCATAGGCGGGCATTTGGGCGGCGCGCAGGTCTTGCCCGGTCTGTTCAAAAGCGTT
>DAOTYT010000086.1:0-6580 GCA_034434615.1 Anaerolineae bacterium
CTTCCACCATTTTAATGATGCGCGCCAGCACCGTATCCTTCGCCTGCCCACTCGCTTCGATATCAAGGGCGCCCTGTTGGTTAAGAGTTCCGGCGAAAACCCGCGCACCGGCCTCTTTTTCAACAGGCAGCGACTCGCCGGTGATCGGCGCTTCATCCACTGCCGACCGGCCAGCCAGCACGATGCCATCAACGGGGATGCGCTCTCCAGGTTCGATCAGGATCACATCGCCCTGTTTGATCGCGGAGACGTTGAGCATGACCACCTGATCGCCACGGCGCACCTTCGCTTCCGAGGGATACAGCTTGAGCAGCCCGCGAATCGCCTGACGACTGCGGCCGATCGCGTAATCTTGCAGCACATTGCTGAGCGAGAACAAGAAAAGCAGCGTCGCGCCTTCGGCCCATTGACCGATCACCGCCGCCCCGAGCGCGGCGAGAATCATCAGCAGATCGACATCAAGCCTGCCGGCGCGCAGGCTTTCAAGCGCGCTTTTGGCACCATAGAATCCCCCAGCGGCATAGGAGGTGAGGTGCAGGATTAGGACAATCTCCTGCGCTGCTTCTAAGCGCTCCGCAACCAACGCGCCGAGGATCGCCATCAACGTGATGACGACCAAGCGTGGTTCCAACCATGTCTGATCAAGCCAAGCGAAAGGCTTGTTTTCCTGGGCCTCAAGCTTTGAATGCAGGATATTGTCCATGTAGACCATCCAGAAGATCACGTTTTTAGCATGCGACAAAATCATTTTAACTTAGGTTAATTTCATTTGCAACTGGGATTATTCATGAGTTATCGGTGACGATCGACCTATGTACGAGGTTCTATCTTCTGTTTGTAATCGTGCTATACTGCACTTAGCAGCAGTGGAAGCCGGAAAATGATCAACGCCAAAAAACCTTTCGCGTTCGTGATCATGCCGCCGCGCGCCGAGTTCGATGAGTTCTACGCCGACGTCATCACGCCGATTCTGATCGACTGCGGGTACGAGGTGGAGCGCGCCCAGGCTCTGTTCGACCGACCCAACGCGCTTAAGCAGGCCGTCTTGAACATTTATCGTGCCGACCTCGTCATTGCCGATGTCACCCTACCGCACGCGATGGTGCTTTATGAGCTGGGCATCGCGCAGGGGCTGCTGAAACCTTCGCTGATGATCTCGCAGCGGATTGACCGGCTGCCGGTGGATTTGCGCTCACATCGCGTCTTGGAGTACTCAACCCACTACAAAAAAGTCTCTGAATTTAAGGAGCGCTTACGCGCTTTTCTTGAAGAACACAAAGCGGGCCGCAGCAGCTTCGACAACCTCCTGGCAGAATTTCTGCCCAGCCTCGCCGAAGCTCCCAAACTGCTAGAGGATTACATCGAGCCAGCGATCGAGGCAACGATGGTCGCCTCATCAGACCGCGAGACGATGCGCAGTTCGCGGCCCGCCATCTATGATTTCGCGCTGGCCGCGGTCAGGTCGATGGAGCGCATCTCAAACGCTGCCCGGCGTGTGCAAGAGGAGACGCTCCTGCTTGAACAAAAACTGGGCGAGCACATCCAAACGATCCGTGCGATCCGCAGCCGCGGCGTCAGCGCTGACCCGAAGCAGCTGCGCGAGGCGTTGAACCGTGCGGCCAGCACGCTGGAGGCCTACAATGCGTTTGCAGCCGATCTGGCCCCGGCGCTTCACAATTCATGGGATCAGCTTCTCAATACCACGGCCGATCTTATTAAAGTGGTGAGCATCGAGAACCAGGAAGATCGCGAAGCCGCTGTCGTATTCACCAGCCAAATGAGGACATTGCGGCTGACGCTTGACCAATGCGGCGCCAGCCTCGACCATCTGCATCAGGCGCTCAACCGCATCCCGAACATCAGCAAAAACTTGAACCGCGCCGTTGGAGCGGCCGAACAGATCGCTGCGGAGATCGGGAAAGAGCTGGTGACCGGGCAGTCTTATGTCTTGAGCATCCTTAACCTTCTAAGCGAACGCTTAGGGAGTAACGAGCAGAGCAGCCAGCCCTCAGACAGCCAAAACAAAGAATCGATGTTATAACGCAGCGATAAAACAGCGCGTTTCCCCATTATCAACAAGTACGAACAGGCCGTTCTTGACCACGATTCGGCTGGCAGAAGCGTGATCCAGCGCCTCTAAATGCGTTATAATCCGCCGCAAAAGTTTGGCGAGTAGAAAGCGACGGTGTGATGGAAACCGATGTGCTGGTGATCGGCGGTGGCGCAACCGGTGGAGGCATTGCCTGGGATTTGGCGCTGCGCGGGGTTCGCGTCATCTTGGCCGAAATGGGCGATTTGGCGACGGGCACCAGCGGCCGCTATCATGGCCTGCTACATTCTGGAGGACGTTATGCCGTTCGCGACTCAGAAAGCGCTCGCGAATGCATTGAAGAAAACCTCATCCTGCGGCGCGTTGCCCCAGAATCGATCGAAGATACGGGCGGCTTTTTCGTGCTCTGCCCGGGCGATGATGAAGCCTATGTTGACGAGTGGTTGGCAGGATGCGCTGCCGCTGGTATTCCCACGCGCGAGCTGCAGCTCGCTGAGGCCCTGCGCCGCGAGCCGCGCCTTAACCGCGGCCTGCGCGCCGTTTATGAAGTTCCTGATGGCACGTGCGACTCTTGGGATCTGCTGCACGGGTTGCAAAAAGGCGCGCATGAAACCGGTCGTGCGTTGTTTCTGACCTATCACCGCGTTGAGTCATTTCTCCGCGAGGGCACTCGCATCACCGGCGCGCGCTTGATCAACCTGCGCACCGGCGAGAGTTTGAACGTCTCGGCGGCGATCACGGTCAATGCTGCCGGGCCATGGGCGGCCGAGCTGGGCCGTAAAGCCGGCGCGAACTTCAACATGAAACTCAGCCGCGGCGCGATGCTGGCCTATAACATCCGCTGGGTGAACACGGTCATCAACAAGCTGCGACAGCCGGGCGATGGTGATATCTTCGTCCCTGTCGGCACGGTCAGCGTGATCGGCACGACGTCGGTCATGACGGACGATCCGGGCGATGCGCGCGTGGAACCATGGGAAGTTGAGCGCATCCTCGCCGAGGCTGAAGCGATGACGCCCGGCATCAGCCAGGCGCGCATCCTGCGTGCATGGGGCGGCGTTCGCCCGCTGTACGACCCGGGCGAGACGGCCGAGGGCCGCGCAGCCAAGCGCACCTTCACGACGCTTGACCATGCGCAGACGGATGGAATCGAGGGTTTTATCAGCATCATCGGCGGCAAGCTGACGACGTACCGACAGATGGCAGAGCGGGTCAGCGATCTGGTTTGCGCCAAACTCGGTGTGACGGCGCCCTGCCTGACCGCCGAGACGCCGCTGCCCTCGCTGCACGGGAAAAAAGCTCCGCAGCATCATGAACTGCGCGCGCGCCTCAAGGCGCTGGAACATGGCGAACTGCCCGGCGCCCTCATCTGTGAGTGCGAGGTGGTGACCGCGCCCCAGATCCGCGCCGCGCTCGATGACGCGCAGCCGGGGCAAAGCGATGTCGTGAACCTCAACGACCTGCGCCGCGACCTGCGCCTCGGCATGGGGCCATGTCAGGGCGGCTTCTGTGCCTATCGCGCTGCCGCGGTGCGCCACATTCATTTGAACGACGACCCAAGCCGCACGCGAGCGCTGCTGGAGGAGTTCATCGAGCGGCGGCTCGGCGGCATGCGTCCCCTGTTGTGGGGGCACAATCTGCGCCAAGCGCTGCTAGCCGAGCACTTATACCGGCGCACCGTCGGTCTGCCAGGTGAAGGCGAACCGGTCACGCACGAAATCCCCAACTGGTCAAGCACAGCGCTGAACCCAGAGCTGCTGCCGCACAACTCGACTCAGCGTCCGCGCGTGGTCGTGGTCGGGGCGGGGTTGGCCGGGCTGGTCGCGGCGCTGGCCGCCGCGGAACAGGGCGCGCGCGTTGAACTGGTGGCGCATGGCCAAGGCGCGCTGGCCCTGCACCCGGGCTGGATCGAGACCGGCGCGGTCAGCGCGCTTGCAGAACGGCCGCAGCACCCGTATCACCACAGCGCTGAGGCATTGGGCTATGGCCTGGCGCTGCTCGACCGAGTCGTGCCGCTCACAGCAGATATCGACAGCGCGCTCACAGCGATCGGCCTGCGGCGCTCAGTCGCGCTCGGCGCTGGCGGCGCGTTGGCGCGCTTCGAACCGGGGCAGCGCCTGCTGGTCGTCGGCATCAACGGCTGGCGCGACTTTTACGCCCGCCTGATCGCGGATACTTTGCACGAAAGCGGGGTGCACGCCGCGGCCGTCGACATCGACCTTCCGGATCGGGGCGGCAATTTTGATGATTGGCCGGTCGACTATGCCAACTATCTCGATACGGCAGAGGGAATGCGGCATCTGCTGGCGAGCGTAAGGCCCCGGCTGGATGGAGCGACGGTCGTCGCTTTCCCCGCCATCCTCGGCTTTCAAGCAGAAACGCGCCGCCGCATCGCTGAGGAGCTTGGCTGCCCGATCCTGGAAATCCCGACGCTGCCCCCTTCAATTCCGGGGATCAGGATCCAGCGCGCGCTGTATGCCGCGCTGCGAGCGGTTGGCGTCCGCCTCACGTTGGGCCCGCGCGCTCGCGTCGAGCTGCGCGATGGCTGGGCGCGGGAAGTCGCCATTGAAACCGCCAGCGGCCGGCCGCGACACCTGCCCGCCGACGCGATTATCCTGGCGACCGGCGGCTTGTTCGGGGGCGGGCTGGAGAGCGATGTGCGCGGCAGCATCCACGAGACGACCGCCAGCTTACCTGTGAACGCAGTGCCGCCGCGCGATCGCTGGTTCACCGAGCCGCTGCTGGCCGCCGCTGCCCAGCCGATCCACCTCACCGGCCTCAGCACCGACGCCGCCCTACGCCCGCTCGATGAAACAGGAAAGCCGGTCGCGCCTAACTTACATGCGGCTGGGCGGCTGCTGGCAGGGTACAGCCCGGTGATCGAGGGCTGCACGGAAGGGGTCGATATCGCCAGCGGCGCGCATGCAGCCCGCGCCGCGATCGCGCTGCTGGCCGACCATGCAGCGCAGACGGCATGAGCTGCAGATGACGATGACCTTCGCCCGTCCGCTGCTGCCCACGCATCTGCCTTCGCTCACCGCGTTGATCAACAGCCAGATGCGCGGTGTTCCACCCGGATGGGAGTTCAATGAATCGCAGGTCGCAGCTGCGATCGACGGCGTATCAGCGCTGTGGGCTGCGCATTACGTGGACGAGCCGCCCCTTGGTGAGGCGCTTAGTTTTTACACCGGCAGCCGCACCCGCGTGACGACTGCCGCGCAAATCGTACTGCCGCCGGAGGGGGAAACAGTCTGCTCGATCGCGTGGATAGCGGCGGAGGCAGATCAAGATGCCGATCTCGATGCGCTGTTGGGCGCGATCGAGACCTCAGCGCGGACGGCCGGCTGCTCGGCGATCGAATTCGGACGCTGCGCATTCGGAACTGGCTGGTTCGGCGTGCCCGAACCATGGCTGCACATTCGCGCAGGTTTGGAACGGGCCGGCTACACTTGTGCTGAGAGGTGGCGCCTTCTGCTTGGCCCGGTTAACCCCGAGCTGGCCGCTCGCCTTGAGCCGCCACCGGGGATCGCGACGCACTGGGAGATGAACCAGCCTGCTGCCGAGTGGATCATCCACGCCTATTCTAACGACCAGGCCGTAGGCATGTGTGAAGTGTGGGGCATGGCAGAGCCAGCCGCAGCCTGCCCAGGCGCCGAGACATGGGCCGCCGTGGAGTGGGTCGCGGTGCTGCCGGAATTTCAGCGGCGCGGGCTGGCGCGCTGGCTGGTGGCCGAGCAGATGCGCTTTCAGGCCAAGCGCGGCATTCGGCAGTTCATCAGTTGGCGCCAGCACGATAACGATGCCGCCCAAAAATTGGGCCACTCGCTCGGCTTAAGTGATGGCCCAACGGTATTCTTGTATCGCCGAGAACTCGGCGCACCCTCGATTAGATGAGCAGGACGTGAAGATGAGCGAACCATTCTCGTTTTTTAAAGAAACGTACAGCACTGAAACCGCACACAACGACGAAACTTATGCTCAGGTCGAATTCACCGCTGACCTGTGCATTAAATGCAACATCTGCACGGCGGCCTGCCCGGTCGCCCCGGTGACGGATCTCTTTCCCGGTCCCAAAACCGTCGGGCCGCAAGCGCAGCGTTTTCGCCATCCCGAAGATTTCGGCGCCTTTTCTCCCGATAAAAGCGTCGATTACTGCTCCGGCTGCGGAATGTGCTCGCTGGTCTGCCCGCACGGCGTCAAGATCATGGAGATGAACACCCGCGCCCGCGAGAAACTTTATGATGGGCGTATCCCGCTGCACAACCGCGCTCTCGGCCGTTCCGAGCTGATGGGCAAGCTTGGCCATCGTTTTGCGCCGCTGGTGAATTGGGGCGCTTCGCTGCGGCCAGCGCGCATCCTTGTTGAGCGGGTGATCGGCATTCATCGCGATGCACCGCTGCCGCGCTTCGAGAGACAGCCGTTTCGCGCATGGTTCGCCGCGCATAAGCCGCATCCGTCAGCGCCATATCGCGGCAAAGTCGCTTACTTTCACGCCTGCGCTGGCAATTATTTCGATACGCTGACGTCTAA
>DAOTYT010000087.1:0-26079 GCA_034434615.1 Anaerolineae bacterium
GTTGGGGTCAAGGTGAAGGTCGGCGTTGCCGTCGGCGTTGGCGTCGGCGTCGCTGTGGGCGTTGGCGTCTCGGTCGGTGTGAAGGACGGCGTCAAGGTGAACGTCGGCGTCTCGGTGGGAACAGGCGTCTCCGTCGGGAGGGGAATATCGGTGACGATCTGGATTTCAGCAGGGGCGGGCGGGGCCTCGATGGCGGGCGGCACCTCGAGCGGGCCAAGCAGCGCTTCGGGCGAAAGGCCTGTCTCCGCCGCGAGCGGCTCTACCGCTGGCTCAGCGTCTTCAGTTTCGTCACTTTCGCCGGTCGCCGGGGCGAGGCCCGGGATCGGCGTCGGCAGCCCCGGGATGGGGGCCGCGCCTGCGTCTGCCGGCGTCAGCCCTTCGAGCAGCGCGCCCTGCGGATCGGTGGGCGCTGGCAGCGGGGTCTCGCTGGCTACCGGCGTCGGCTCAAAGCCGGGCCCGCTCTGAATGTAAACGCCTTCACGGCTAAATGTGATATCAACGCGCTGGCCGCGCAGTCCAAAACTGGGCTGCGGCTGTCCATTAAATGTCACTTCTATGCCATCGGCGTTGCTGGCGCTCAGTTCAACCGTGCTGCTGCCCCGAAATTGGAGCTGATCGCCTGGGACAGCCAGCCCAGCATACTGCTCCACCCCATCGACGTTAGCGGTGATCCAACTGCGTCCGGATAGGTTGACGACCACATTCACGCCGTCAGAGGGCTGTGCGCCGCCCTCCGTTTGCGGGGAAGTGGGCAGGATGAGCGGCAGCGTCGGCAGCGGGGGCGTGGGGGTGGGTTCAGATGGCAGGGGGTCGAGGATATCGGCAGGCGATGTCGGCGCGATCGCTTCGGCGGCGCCCTGCTCCAGCATCTCCAGCGCAGGCAGCGCAAACTGGATGACGATAAACGCAATCACAGCCAGCCCCGCGACGACCACCAGCCCGCGCGAGACCAGCGTGAGCAGCCCGCTGCTGCGCGGCTGCCGCGTCACCAGCGAAACGTTCGACTGCGGGGCCGGCGACCGCGCTGGCACGGCGCGCAGCTTGGGGTCGGTATCGTGGGGCGAGAGCGCCGGGCCATTGCTGGTTGGCAGGGCGGGGAGCTGCTGGCTCTCTCGTTTGTTTTTCTTGCCCGGCCGCCGGAACAGCGATCCGGAACGCGAGCGAGTCGTGAGCGCCTCGTCGTAATAGGCGATGACGCGATCTTCATCAAGGCCGAGGTATGCGGCGTAGTTGCGCATGAAGCCGCGAATTTGTATCGGCGACAGCTCTGGGATGTTGTAGTCGCCGAGTTCGAACAGCTCGAGGATGCGCCGCCGAATCTTGAGGGCTTGTTCGGCATCCTCCAGCGTCAGTTCTTTAGTCTCGCGCATTTGGCGCAGATAGCGCCCCAGCGCTTGTGCATCCATGCGGCCGGTTTCCCGCTCAGTTAACTAATCGAAACGGGCGGCCCAATCACAGTGCTGCTGGCGGGCCGCCCGTTTTGACCATGCGAATTCAGGACGAAGCTTACTCAGCGGCGCGCGTCTCGGTCGTTTCGCCCGCTGCTGCTGCGCCGTCATCGGCTGCCTCAACAGCATCTCCTAGCGTCTCTGCCACAGGCTGAGCAAGGTCTGAATGATCTTCCGATACCTCCGACGTTTCTGTAGACGCCGCGGCAGCGCCCTCGGCGCTTGGGCTGTGCTGCAAGTAGGTCTGCAGCTCTTCTTCGCGCACGATCGTGACTTTGAGGACCGGCGAGATCTCATTGCCGAGGCGCACAGGCACATCGTGCGTGCCGATCTCGCGCAGCGCCGTTTGGCTGATGCGCCGGCGGTTGATATCGATGCCGGTCTTTTCGTACAACGCTTCGGCGATCTCGCTGGTCGTCACCGACCCGAACAGCTTGCCAGTCGGCGAAGCGCGGCGGCCAAACACCAGCTCAACGCCGTCGATCTGGCGCGCCAGCTCGTTCAAACGGCTGTCGAGCGCAGCGCGGCGCGCTTCGGCCTGCGCGCGCAGATGCTCGGCCTGTTTTAATGCGCCCGGGGTCGCCTTCAACGCCAGCTTTTTCGGGATCAACCAGTTGCGGGCGAAGCCATCTGCCACTTCAACCACTTCGCCGGCCACGCCGTGTTTATAAACATCTGCCAAAAGAATGACCTTCATGGCCCACTCGTCCTTCACAAACCCCTGACCGCGGGCGCAGCAGCGGCCAGCCCCGCCGATCATGTTCAGTATCGTCGTTCAAAGTGAAGGCATTATAAATGGGCTGCGATCTATTTCCAAGTGTTAATGCCGGCAGTATTTTTCGTGACCAACGGCGAACAGCCGTTATAATCGGCTGCGATGATCGATGCTCGCCAACCCGAACGACCTTACCATCGGCTGATCGCCGCTGTGCTGGCCGCGCTCAGCTTCGCTCTCAGCGCCCATTTCAGCGGCGCGGTGTTCGATCGCCTGCCGCATCTTGAAGACGAAATGGCCTACTTGTTTCAAGCGCGTCTGATCGCGCGCGGCGATCTGGTCATCGCATCGCCGCATCCGGCTTTGGCCTACTGGCAGCCTTTCGTCATCGACCACGAAGGGCGGCGCTTCGGCAAATACACGATCGGCTGGCCAGCCCAGCTCGCGCTTGGAGAGCTGATGGGGCAGCCGTGGGTCATCAATGCCTTTTATGCCGCCCTCACCGTCGCGCTAGTCTATCGTTTAGGGCGCGAGCTGTTCGGGCCTGATGCCGGCGTCTTCGCCGCCGCGCTCGCCGCGCTCTCGCCGATGGCGCTGCTGCTCAGCGGGACGCTCATGGGGCACACGGCGGCGCTGGCGGCGGCGACGGCGTTTATCTATGCGTGCTGGCGCATCGAGCGCGGCCAGCGCCCCGTCGTTTGGGGGCTGGCGGGCGGGCTGGCGCTTGGCCTGCTGATCGCCAACCGCCCGCTGACCGCCATTGCGATCGCGCTGCCGTTTGTGGGCTGGGGCGGCCTGCGCCTGCTGAGCGCTGCGCGCAGCGGGGCGCTGCGCGAGACGCTTGCGCCGCTGCTCGGGCTGGCGGCTGTCGCGCTCCTGATCAGCCTCGTCGTGCCGTCGTATAACTACCGCGCGGCCGGCAGCCCAACGGCCAACCTTTATACGTTCATCTGGTCTTATGACCGGATTGGCTTTGGGCCGGGCTACGGGCGCAGCGGCCATACGCTCGAACGAGCGGTCAATCATCTACGCTATGATCTATCGCTGACCGCCGCCGACCTGTTCGGCTGGCAGCTTGAGCCGCTGGTCAATGCGGACGACGAAGTGCAGCCGGCGCTGCGCACCCATCTGCTGACGCGGGCCAGCTTTTACCCCGCCCTCGGCCTGAGCTGGCTGGTCTTTCCTTTTGCGCTCGCCATCGCTTTCGGCCGCCGGGCGCTCCTCATCGCCGTGTGGCTGGCGTTGGGGCTGGCGATCCTGCTGCTGCCTTACGTCATCGATGACGTGCTGGCGCGCGAGGGCGTCTTTCTGCGCGATCCGCGCACGGCATGGGCAGCGGTCATCGTGCTGGGGCTGTGGCTGCTCGGGCCGTTGACATTCCTGCGCAGTGGGCGGCTGCGCTGGGCTTGGCTGCTCGTCGCCGTTATGCTGTCGGTGTTGATCGTGCAGCTAACGTACTGGATCGGCTCGCAGCGTTACAGCACGCGCTATTATTTCGAGGCGCTCAGCGCTGCCGCCCTGCTCGGCGCGCTGCCTTTCGCGTGGCTGGCTGGCCAGCGATGGGGCCGAATTTCACTGTGCCCGCTGGCCCATGCGCTGGCTGCTGGCCTGCTGCTGGTCAGTTTTTTCGGTTACAGTCTGCCGCGCATCGGCCTTTTGAAGGGCTTCAACCGCGTTGACCGGACATTGATCGAGGCGGTCGAGGCGCGCCGCGACGGCGACCGGCCCGTGCTGGTGATCGTCACGGGCGATGATGTGCGCTGGCGCGCCTACGGCAGCCTGATGGCGGTCACCGGTCCTTACCTCGACAGCCCGATCGTCGCTGCGCGCGGTTCTTCGACCATTCCGCGCGCGCCAATCCTCGCTCGCTTCCCCGATCGACAGGTGATCGAGATGGCCGCGCAGGGCGAGGAGGCCTGGTTTCTCGATGCGCAGAAGGCCGATGAGTGAGGCGCGCAACCCCCACGGTAAATGAGTCGTATATAAGTGTGACGCAGGCTGTCAATGGGCACTGTGTATAATGAACGATGGGGATGAAGCCGCGTCCCAAAGTTTGGAAAGAGAAGATCAAGCCATGCGTGTCATCGTGCATACCGGCAAGGGCGGTGTTGGCAAGACCAGCATCTCCGCGGCGACTGCGCTGCACTGCGCGGAGATGGGCCTCAAGACGATCGTGCTGAGCACCGATACAGCTCACAGCCTCGGCGATTCGCTCGAAAAGACTATTGGCCCGGAACCGGTCGAGCTGTACCCCAACCTGTGGGCGCAAGAAGTCGATGCCCGCTATTCGCTCGATAAGTACTGGGGCAGGATACAGCGCTACCTTGCCGCGCTTTTCACCCGTCAGGGCGTTGATGAGATCGTCGCCGAAGAGGTGACAATTTTGCCCGGCCTGGAGGAAGGCGCTCATCTGCTCTGGATCAACCAATATGTGGAGCAGAAGGCGTTTGACGTGCTGATCGTCGATGCCGCGCCGACGGCGGAGACGCTGCGCCTGCTGAGCCTGCCCGATGTCACGCGCTGGTGGTTCGAACGCGTGCTGACGCTGGCGCGCGGGGCCAGCAAGATCCTGCGTCCGATCGGCAAGATGCTCGGCCGCGACGACACCGCGCCAGAGGACGGCGCGTGGGGCGAAGTCGCCGCTTTGTTCAATACGCTCGATAAAGTGCGCGACCTGCTGGCAGACCCGGAGTTGAGCAGCGTGCGGCTGGTCGTTAACCCGGAAAAAATGGTCATCAAAGAGACGCAGCGCACTTACACCTACCTGAACCTTTATGGTTACGCCACCGATGCGATCATCTGCAACCGCATCATTCCTGATGAAGTCACTGACCCCTACTTCGCGATGTGGAAAGCGAACCAGCGAGAGAATATCGCCTTCATCAGCGAGGCGTTCGGCTCGCTGCCCCTGCTCAAAGCGCCGCTGTTTGGCGCCGAAGTGGGCGGGCTGGAATCGCTGCGCCGGCTGGGCCAGGCGCTTTACGCCGAGCACAACCCCGCGCATAAGCTGTTCGATGGGGTGACGCACCGCATTGAAAGTACCGGGAAGGACGCTTACACGCTGCGCGTGCCGCTGCCCTTCGCCAGCAAGCAAGATCTGGATATTTACCGCTCGCGCGATGAGCTTACCCTGCGGGTAGGGCCATACCGGCGCAACATCGTCCTTCCGTACACCCTGTGGGATTTAGAGATAGCCGATGCTCGATTCGAAGAGTCCTTCCTCAACATCCAATTCTCCCGGCAGCGCAATTGACGCTGCGGTCAACGGGCATCAACCGCCTGCGACCGCCGCCGACGGGCGCGCCGGCGGCGCGGCTGCGCCGTCGACCGATGACGATGGCCTGCTTCAGACGGTGACGATCGTCCCCGCCGAGCGCGCAGCCCGGAAGAGCGATGGCGTCAGCCTGGCGCAGGTGCGGCAGGTCATCCAGAACCCGCCGCGTTCACTGCGCATGCGTTTACGCTATGTGCGCGTGGTGGTCTATTTTGGCTGGCTGTTTGTGCAGCTTTTGTTCTGGCATTTGCTGATGGCGCGCTACTTTCCAGAGCGCGTGCAGCGCGGCAACCTGCGCCGCTGGCGGGGCTATGCGCGGTCTTTTCGAGCCTTTGCCGTCGAAATGGGCGGCGTGATGATCAAGGCCGGGCAGTTCGTCTCGACGCGCAGCGATATCCTGCCGCCAGAGGTGACCAATGAGCTGGCCTCGCTGCGCGACGAGGTGCCCGGCGTCCCGGTCAGCAAAATCCGCGCGATCATCGAGCAGGACCTCGGCCCGATCGCCGAACGGTTCGCCCAGTTCGATGATGACGCTGTCGCGGCGGCTTCGCTCGGGCAGGTGCACCGCGCGCGCCTGCACAACGGCGAGCGCGTCGTCGTCAAGGTGCTGCGCCCCGGCATCGTCGCGATTTGCCACACCGACCTCGCCGCCATGAACGTCGTCGCGCATATCGCGATGCGCTTTCGCTTCATCTCGCGGCGCATGGATGCTGTCGCGCTGATCGAGGAGTTCGGCCGCGTGCTGCTGGAAGAACTTTCGTACCGGCACGAGGCGCAGAACAACCAGCGCTTTGCCGAGATGTTCCGCGACGACTGGGGCGTTTACATCCCGAAGGTTTACCTGGAACATTCCACCGATCGGGTGCTCACGCTGGAAGATGTGACCACGATCAAGCTGGACGACTACGCAGCCCTCGAGGCGGCTGGCATCAGCCGGCGAGCGGTCGCCAAACGCTTGATGGACACTTACCTGCGCCAGATCTTCGAAGAGCGTTTCTTCCATGCTGACCCACACCCGGGCAATTTGTTCGTTTACCCGCTGCCCGATGACGTGCTCCACGGCGAAAACGCCGAGCGCTATGCCGCGGTCGATCATGGCGGCGGACGGCCGTTCTATTTGATCTTCATCGATTTTGGCATGACGGGCACGCTCACGCCCCAGATCGTCTCCGGCTTGATCGGCACGCTGACCGCCGTCATCACGCGCGACTCGCGCCGGCTGATCGAGAGCTACTCGGAACTCGGCTTTTTGCTGCCCGGGGCCGATCTCGATCGCCTTGAGGAGGCGACGCGCACGGTCTTCGATCAAGTGTGGGGGCTGACGATGCAGCAGATGAGCAGCGTCAGCTTCGAACACATGGCCGAGATCGGTAAGGAGTTCAACGACCTGCTGTTCGCGATGCCGTTCCAAGTGCCGCAAGATTTCATCTATCTCGGCCGCACCGTCAGCATCTTAAGTGGGCTGTGCACCAGCCTCGACCCCAACTTCAACCCGTGGAGCGAGATGCAGCCCTATACGCAGAAACTGATCACGGCCCGCAACGGCGAGTGGGCCAGCGCCGCGACCGGCGCCGCCGCCAACGCGGCGGGCAGCCTGCTCGGCCTGCCGGTGCTGCAGGGGCTGTTCAGCGGCGACGGCGCCCAGGCCCTGCTCAATATCGGGCAAGCGCTGCTCGGCCGCTCATCCAGCAGCGGGGCGAGCCAAGTGCTCGCGCGCATCGAACGCGGCGATCTCAAGCTGCGCGTCGAACCGACGACGGCGTTTCAAACGCAGCTCACGCGCATCGAAGTGCAGGGACGCAAAACGACGCGCGCGATCCTGTTTGGCAGTTTTTTGATCAGCGGGGCGGTGTTTTACGTTGGTGGGGAACCGATCGCTGCGGCGATCGGGTTTGGGCTGGCCGCGCTGTCCTATTTGAGCCTCGTCTTCAGCGGCGAATGAGGCTGAAGTGACATTTCACCCAGAAAACCCGCTGCGCGGCGGGTTTCTGGGCTTCGAGGCGTGTGGCAGCTTTCGCGCTCAGTCGACGTTGACCTTGACTTTGTTCGAGCCGGTCGTCTTGGGGCGGTCGCTGTCTTGGCCGGTCGTCCCAGGCGCGCGGCGGAAGTTCTTATCCAGCTCGCGGCTGGCCTGCTCCAGCCCTTCGACAGTGGCATCGACCAGCACCTTCATGCCCTGAATAAATTCGCGGCGCGCTTCGCGGCTGTGCGTTTTGAAACCCTCTGGCAGCAGCGCATCGAGGGCCTTGCCGGTCTCCTCCAGCATGCGGCGCTGGTGATGCAGAAACTGCTCGAACGGCGGTTTATCCTTCAGGGTCTCGTCCGTCGCTTCCTCAGGTAGTGGATTGTAGTCGGTCATAAACGCTTCTCCTCACCGGTTGTCTATCGTGAACGGTAGGGCATCATCGCCACCCTTCTCACTCTATTATACGGCGGAAGGGGCGGAAAGGTTGCAAACTGCTCTCGGAAAGGACGGCGAAGGCCAGCGATATGCTCGCTGGCTTCATTGTCCATCCACGGCAGTTCATGCTATCGTTAAAACATAGCGCCCGGCGCTGTGAATGGACGATGAAGTGGCGACGGCGGCATATTCATTAGAACATTTTTACCACGGCCCGCTGATATCCGAAAGCCAGCAGCAAGGCGATGCGCGCCTGCTGGCTGCGTCGCCGGGCGTGATCCCGGCCCATATCTCCGATGCGCTGCGCCATGCCAGCATCATGCCTGCCGCCGGGCTGGCGGCTTGGGCACTGGTGCGCGGGCAGGCCAGCCCATTTATCATGGCGCAGGCCGCGGCCGCCGAAAACGGCGCCCCGCTGCGCCATTACATCCTGTTTTCAAGCGATGTGCTGCGCGCGCTGGGCGGCAATCTGCAACTCCTCTTCACGTTGATCGAGCCGCAGATGCCGCGTTTCACGGCTGCTGGGCGGTCGCTTGGGCTGGTCACACTGGCCAATGTAAGCGCGCCATCGCCTGCCGCACAAGAGGAGGCGATGCTCGGGCTGATGACCTTCACCCGCGACCGGCTCGACGTGATCGAGGCGCTGCTGGCGGCCATCATCCGAGGCGTGACGGTCGCTGTGCGCAGCGCTCCGCTTGATCTGGCCCCGCGCACGGCGTTCATTGAAGGGCTGCTGGCCCTGCTGCCCGCTCCAGCGCGGTTTGGCGTCACATTTGCCACCCATTACACCCCCGGCATCGAGGCGCAGATCGTCTTCTGCGACGGCGCTTCGCCGCGCGATCTGCCGCCGGAACCGGTCCTGATCTACGACTGGAAAACTGCGCAGGTCAGCGGTCAGCAGGTCGAAGACGACTACAGTCGCTTCATCAAAAGCCAGCTTCGCCTTGATACCCGTCTGGTGATCGAACAGACGGAGGCGCTCACGCCGGTGGCAGGCTGGCGCATCCGCCGAGGCGACGCGCTGGGCGAGGCGCTCAAGGTCGCGGCGCGCCGGCTGCGCGTTGACCATGCGCTGCTCAACAACCTGCCGGTCCAAGCCAGCGAAGTGGCGCGTATTCTGGCTGAAGACCCTACGCTGACCGATGCGCTGCGGGCCGTCTACATCCAGCACCTCCTGGCTTTTTCCCTGGCGCTTGATGAAGACGAGAACAGCGATCTGCTGTTGATCGTCGCCCGCGGCAATCCCGATTTGGAACGCGCCATCCTTCAACAACTGGAGCGGGCGCTGCTCGACGGGCGCTCTGGCCCCGTTTACCACCGTCTGGCCTTATGGCTGGACCGACCCGATGGCTTTAAGGGCATGTATTGGGCCGATCTGGCTCAACGCGCGGCCGCCGCTCGCGCTCAAGAGCTGGCCGATCAGGGCGATGCCGCTGGGCTGACTGCGTTTCTGGGCGATTTACGCGCCAATTCGTCGTTCGCCGAGATGAGCGCGAGCGCGCCGGGCCTGATCGAGGCGGCGCTGCCGCTGGCTAACGAGGAACCGGCGCTGGCGCGCATGATCTTCATGCTGGCCGCCGCCCACTTGCCGACCGATCGCTGGCAGCGCATTGCCACGCTCGGCCCGCTGCTGAGCCAGCTTCCCACCGCCGTGAGCCGGCTGCTGGCCTACTGTACGCGCAAAACGCCGGCGGCGCCGCCTCCTGGTGTCCTCGCGCAGGCGTGCACCGAGTTCGACCCCTCTATGCAGCCGGTCTTGTTCATCCGCTTCGCTGAACTGGCTGTGCTCGTCGGCCGCTTTGATGTGTTCGACGACTCGGCGCTGCGCGGGCTGGCCGAAGCGGCTGCCAGCACCTGGGGCGATCTGTACGACGCCGCCATCCGCTGGGTCATCAGCAGCCTCAGCCGAGAGAATGTGCTGGCTGCGCTCGACCCAACGGCGCGGCCTTATCTGCTGGCGGCGCTGCTGGCGCGGCGCGCCTATGGGGAGCTGGCCGGAGAGCTTCAGCGCCACGGGCGCCTGCTCTACGCGGGCGACCGCCAGTTCGATTACGCCCTGCTTGCCCACCGCCTGCTGCGCGACTCGTCGCTGCCGCCCGAAGATCTGCTCGATGCTTTGAACGCGCTGGCACAGGGCGGCGTCAAACCGCTGCCGCTGGCGCTGGCGCACTTTGGCGCCCTGGAACGGCAGCGCTGGGGGCCAGAGATGGGGCCGGCGGCCGCCGCGTTGACGGCTTTGATCGTCGAGAACCGCCGGATCGCCGAGCTGATCCCGATCGACATGCTGGTTGAGCTGCTCAATTATCACGTTGACCAGCGCGATGGCCCAGCTGCGCGGCGCATCGCAGCGCTGCTGCCGCTGCTGGCGGCGCGTCAAGGGGAAGCGGGCGCGCTGACGATGGTTAATCTGTACCGCGCTTTGAACTGGGATGAGGACAGCCGCGCCAGCGCGCTCAATGAGCTTCGCCACTTTGTGCGCCGCTGCAGCGAGCGCAGCATACCAGCAGTGACGGCCTTGTTCGGCCGCGAACTGGGCGATGCGATCCGCACCGATCTGGAGACGACGGCCGCCATCTACCGGCTGATGGGCGCCGAGCACATCGGCGATTATGCCTACTCGCTGCATACCTTCGCGCAGTTTTTGTTCGATACCGGGTTGGTTTATCTCGATAAAACCAGCCAGCCCGGCCTGCATATGCTGATTGGCGATCTGGACAGCCTGAACGGGGGCCTGAGCAACGACGAGCGGCAGGCGCTGGCAGCCGCCATGCTCGAACTTGGCCGTCTGATCGCTGCGCTGGCGGCGCAGCACCGCGCCCAGCACGCTCGCGAGGAGGATGCCCATATCGAGGCGCTGCTCGCGGGGCGCGGCACGGCCCATTCGGTGCTGGACGTGTTCCGCGTCATGGGCGGTTATTTCGCCCGCGGGCGCCGCCTGAGCGTTCGCACCGAGCGCGCTATCAACAGCCATCCACTGGCCGATCGATCGGCCCAATCGCTGCTGCGCGAGGTCGAGCAGATCAATCGGCTGATCAAGAACGCGCTGCACGCCCTGCCGCCGGAGCGCGCGCTGGCGCTCAATGCAGGGGCAGTGCAGCGCGATGTCGAGAGCCTGTGGAGCGGCATCTCCCTTTATGAACGGCGCATGCTGGTGCGCGATCTGGCGATCGACCTGCAGCGCATCGCCGACTTGACCTTGATGATCACCGAGCGCGCCGATCTACGGGCGCTGCGCGATGACAGCACATTGGCCCGCAGGCTCGATGCAAACCGCCAGCGCCCCGAAAATGCGCTCGAATTCTACCGCTTCGTTCATGGCTACTTCGCCGCGCGCGTGCGCTGACGCGCGCCCGCTGATGATCAACGCCGCCGGAACAGGAGCGCATACAGGAACAAAATCAACACCGCGCCGATGAAGGCGACGAGGATATCGATGAAGCGGATCACGATGCCCTCAAGCAGCGCCGGGCTGACGGAAATGTTGAGGATCGAGAACAGGAAATTGCCGACGATTCCGCCCAGCACGCCGACGACGATCGCGCCGATCAGGCCGATGCGGCGACCGCGTACCAGCACATTGGCGAGAAAGCCGGCGATCAAGCCAACGATGATCGCAGTCACCACCGAACCGACGTTGAAGGTTACCGTCACGGTTTGGTCGGTGAGTGGCTGCGCTTGCGCCAACACGACGACGGGCACAGCGAATGCAAATCCGTTCATGACAGGCACTCCCTGATTGAACTAGTGGACGCTGTTATGTAGTTTGACATAAACTTGCGCGCTGCGCCACTGCTGCTTGCGCGCCCATCCCTCAATCGTTGAGCTGGGCCAGTTCCTCTTCGGTCAGCGTCATGCCGAGGATGTTGAAGCCGGCATCGACGTGGATGACCTCGCCGGTCACTGCGCTGCTCAGATCGGAGGCGAGGAACAGGGCGACGTCCCCGACTTCTTCCTGAGAGACGAGTTTGCGCAGCGGCGCGGCTTTTTCAGAGTATTTCAACATCAGCCGGAAGCCGGGCACGCCAGCCGCCGCCAGCGTCTTGATCGGGCCGGCGCTGATGGCGTTCACGCGGATGTTCCTCGGGCCGAGGTCGTTGGCGAGATAACGCGTGATCGTCTCAAGCGCGGACTTGGCGATCGCCATGACATGATACTTCGGCATCACTTTCTCGGCGGCGTAGTAGGTCAAACTCATGATGCTGCCGCCTTCGGTCATCAGCGGCTCGGCGCGCTTCGCCATCGCGATCAGGCTGAACGCGCTGATATCCAGCGCCAGTTTGAACCCATCGCGCGAGATATCGACGAAACGACCGCCCAGATCCTCACGATTGGCAAAGGCGACGCTGTGCACCAACGTGTCGATGCGGCCAAACCGCTCGCGGGCTTTCTCAAACACCGCATCGAGCTGGGCGTCATCGGTCACATCGCACTGCTCGATGAAATCGCAGCCGATCTCCTCGGCCAGCGGCTTTACGCGCTTTTCCAACATCTCGCCCGCATAGGACAAGGCGATGGTCGCGCCTTCATCATACAGTTTGCGCGTAATGCCCCACGCAATCGAGTTCTTGTTGGCTACGCCGAAAATGAGCGCTACCTTGCCATCCATCAAGCCCATGATGCTGCTCCTTGCCGAAATGATCTCATGCGTAAACTTTAACACCGCGCCGCGCTCGCGGCTACGATGCCGCAGCAGGCGGTTGCGTCTGCGCGCGGGGCGTCGTATCATCGGCGGCTGTATTCAAGCATCCGCACCAGGAGGGTGATCATGACGCAGAGCGGTTCGGTTCCGGTAGTAATCGCGGTGGATCTGTCAGACGCGCTGCTCGAAGACATTCGCGCAGTGTCACCGCGCCTGCACGTCGAGCGCCATTTTCCGACCGTGCCGGAGCGCGCGTGGGACGATGCTGAAATCGTCTACACGATCAGCGCGCTGCCGCAGCCCGATCAAGCGCCGCGCCTGCGCTGGGTTCAGCTTCACAGCGCCGGGTTCGACCATGTGCTCGACCATCCTCTCATCAGAGCGCAGGATGTCGAGGTGACTTCAACCAGCGGCATCCATGCGGTGCAGATGGCCGAATACTGCTTGGCGATGATGCTGGCGTTTAACTACAACCTGCCGAAGATGTTGGAGCTGAAATCGCGCGCCGAATGGCCGCAAAAGCGGCCGGGCGCGCTGCATCTTGATGATCTGTTCCGGCCCTATGAACTGCGCGGGCAAACGCTGGGCATTGTCGGCTATGGCAGCGTTGGCCGCGAACTGGCGCGGGTGGCCGATGCGCTGGGCATGAAGGTGCTGGCGATCAAGCGCGATGTCATGCACCCGCGCGAGGAGGAGGCCTACCGCGAGCCGGGCACTGGCGACCCGGAGGGCGAGATTCCCGCCCGCCTGTACCCGCCCGAAGCGATCCAATCGCTCGCGCGCGAGGCTGATTATCTGGTGCTGACGATTCCGCTGACGGCCAAAACCCGCCACATGATCGACGCGCAGGTGTTGGCCAGCATGAAGCCGACCGGCGTGCTGATCAACGTCGCGCGTGGGCCGGTCGTCGATGAAAAGGCGCTGATCTCGGCGCTGGCAGCGCACAAGATTCGCGGGGCCGCGCTCGACGTATTCGATGAGGAACCGCTGCCCTCGACCAGCCCGCTGTGGAACCTCGATAACGTGATCATCAGCCCACATGTTTCCGGCAACAGCCGGCGCTACCACGAGAAGGCAGTCAGCGTCTTCATCGAGAATCTCGAACGCTATCTCAACAACCGGCCGCTGCTCAACCGCCTGCGCCGCGAACAGGAATATTAGCGCGGCGGCTGCGAATGGCTGCCGTCAATTGTGAAGCGGGTCGCTGGTTGGCGTTTCCCCGGCGCCGCCAGCCGCGGCGCTGAAGCCGCGCGCGTTGCGCTCGATCTGCTGAATCACACCGTCGACCTGGTAGTTCAGTTCCATCAGGGCCGAGGTCGCCCGTTCCTGCCGGCGCAGGGTAACGCGCGGATTGTCTTTCAGCTCGCGCAGCAGAGCGGCATAGCCCAGGTACAGCCGCAGCAGCTCGGCGCTCAGGGTAGTATCATCGCTGTGTTCGTAATGGCGCTTCAAATCGTGCCATGCGTAGATGAAATCCCAAAACTGCTCATCATCGAGCCAGCGCCCCTCTGGACGGCTGGTATCGACGCGCCCCGCCAGCGCGAAAATGCGGTCTTCAAGGCGGCGGCGGCGCAGCATGAATTCCATATGATGGGCCTCTCTCTAAAAGTGATGGATTTCACGAGCTTAGCGCAGGTGTATGAGGAGCGCATGAGCGCACACTTTTAAGCTAAAGTGCGTTATGATGGAGCTGAACCAGTTTGACCAGATCGGTTTACGCAGCGCAATACGGCGGAAGGACGGATGTCGACTTTTCACTTTCAACAGTTGATCGATGGCGCATGGGTGCAGGCGGCCGGCGGCGGAACGTGGGACTTGATCAACCCGGCGACCGAGGCCGTCATCGCCCAACTGCCGTTTGGCGATGGCCGCGATGCGGCTGCCGCCATTGATGCGGCCCAGCGAGCGCTGCCCGGTTGGTCGCAGATGACCGCCTACGAACGCGCCGACATCATGAAGCGAGCGGCCGAGTGGATCCGCGCCCGCGTCGACGCGCTGGCCGTCATCACCAGCGAAGAATCGGGCAAGCCGCTGCGCGAAGCCGCTGCCGAATGGAATACCGGCGCCAATTTGCTTGAGTGGTACGCCGAGGAGGGTAAACGCGCCTATGGCCGCGTGATTCCGGCGCGGGCAGCCAACAAGCGGCTGCTCGTCCTTCACGAGCCGGTCGGCGTCGTTGGCACGATCACGGCTTGGAATTTCCCGGTTTACAACGCGGCGCGCGCATGGGCGGCGGCCTTGGGCGCCGGCTGTACGGTGGTCGGCCGCCCCTCTGAATATACGCCGCGATCGTTGATGCTGTTTGCGCAGGCGTTGGTCGAGGCGGGCATCCCGGCCGGCGTCGTCAACGTCATCAACGGCGAGCCGGAAGCGATGGGCCAAGCCATGCTCGACGACCCGCGCTGCCGCAAGATCAGCTTCACCGGCAGCACGCGCGTCGGCAAGCTGCTGATGGACGGCGCTTCGCGCACGGTCACGCGGTTGAGCCTGGAGCTGGGCGGCAATGCGCCGGTGTTCATCTTTCCCGATGTCGATGTTGAAGCGGTCGCTGCGCAGGCGGTCAGCTCGAAGTACCGCAACTGTGGGCAGGTGTGCATCGCGCCGCAGCGTTTCTTCGTGCACAGCCGCGTTGCCGAGCAGTTCATCGAGACGGCTGCCCGCCTCAGCAGCGGCCTGAAACTGGGCAGCGGCCTTGACCCGGCGACCGACCTCGGCCCCCTGATCAACGCGCGCCAGCGCGCGCGAGTTGAGGCGCTGGTTGACGGTGCGCGCGCGGCCGGCGCCGAAGTCGTCAGCGGCGGCGCGCGCCCGGCCGCATTCGAACGCGGCTACTTCTATCTGCCGACGGTGATCGCCAACATCAACCCGGCGATGGCGATCTACGGCGAAGAGATCTTCGGGCCGGTGATGCCGGTCATCCCATTTGACGAGGTTGAGCAGGCACTCGCTTTGGCCAACGGGTTAGAGTATGGTTTGGCCGCTTACGTTCAAACCAACAGTTTGAATACGGCTGTCAGAATGTACGAAGGGCTGGAGTTCGGCATGGTCGCCGTCAACGACTGGCTGCCCTCCACCCCAGAAGCGCCGTTCGGTGGCATGAAAGGCAGTGGCATGGGACGTGAATGTGGACAAGAGGGACTTTATGACTATCTGGAGACAAAGACAGTGTTTATAGGTGTGCCATTATGATACCCAAACGCATAACCCACTCAACGCATCTGCCGCATGTGACGATCACCAACACACGACCCGAACATGCGGCCGCGCTGGGCGCGCTCCAGCGCATCGTCTTCCCCAAGCTGACCAACGAAGAATTACTGACCGAAGCCAAGTATCTGAAACATATTGAAGTTTTCCCCGAGGGCCAGTTCGTCGCACTGGTTGAGCAAGACGGCCGGCAGATTCCTGTCGGCGCGACCAGCACCTTCCGCACCTCGTTCGATTTCAACAATTACCAACATACTTATCTTGAGATCGTCGCCGATGGCTGGCTGACCAACCACGACCCCGAAGGCGAATGGCTGTACGGGGCGGACCTCCACGTGCATCCCGATTACCGCGGGCTGCGCATCGGGCGGCGGTTGTATGAGGCGCGCCATGCGCTGGTGCGCCGCTTGAACCTGCGCGGCGAGATCGCCGGCGGCCTGCTGCCCGGCTACATCCGCTATCGCAGCCACCTTACGGTGGCGCAGTATATGCTGCGCGTGTGGCAGGGGCACATTCATGATCCCACCCTAACGATGCAGCTTCGCAACGGCTTCGTCATCAAAGGCATCCTCTACAACCACATCACCGATTCGCGCTCGAACAACACCGCCTCGCTGATCGTGCGCGAGAATCACCTCTACCGGCCGCCGGATGAAAGCGCCCGGCCAGCGGTACTGGGGCATGGAGCGGATGTGCCGGCTGTTGGCGCCGGCCACACGTGACGTCGATCGTCTTCCTAACAGGCTGAAGATCATTATTGATAGATAGAATGATGCAGCGCTGCGACGAGCAGGTTCGTGCTGGCTGGCTGGTGGCCGCCTGATGCGCGCCGCTGGCGCGAAAACAGCCCCAGGGAACGGGGCTGTTCGCGTTTTCTGCTGGTGGAGAAAAGCGTGCCTTAGGCTTTATCCGCCTCTTCGTCATCCTCGCCTGGCGCTGGGCTTTCGCTCGGCTTGGCCGGGGCGGTCTCCTCGATCGCCTCATCAGGAGGTGCAGCCGTCCGCAGCCGGCGCGAGATGACGATCACGCCGACGAGGCCGACGACGGCCAGCGCGAGCAGGCCGATGCCGTCGCTGCCGCCGCTGGCGATCGTATCGAACAGGCCGGTCTCAGGCAGCGCGGTCGGCGCGATCGTCGGGAAGCCCGGCGTCGGCTGAACGATCTCCGGGGTCGGGAAGTCTTGCGGCTCCGGCGTCACATCGGGGCCAGCTGCCTGCGCGGTCGCCGTTTGAAAAGCGGCGGCGATGGCGGTCGCCGTCTGGTTGATCGCTTCGAGCGGGCTGGTCGCCTGCACGGGTGGCGTATCGGTCGCCTGCGCGGCGAGGAACTGGGCCGTCAGCGTCAAGTCGGGCGTCGGCGGGGCTTGCTCGGTCTGCAAGGCGGTAAACGCCAGCGCCGTCGCGGTTTCGGCAAAGTTGATGGCGAACTGGGTGGCCGCCAGCTCGGTGGCGTCCAGCGTCACGGTCGGGGTTGGGGTTGGCTCGCGCTCTTCGGTCGGCGTCGGCGTGGGCGTTAGGGTTGGCGTGGGCGTGTCCGTCCACGCTTCGGCGGTCTGCGTCATGAACAGGATCTCGGCCGAGCGCGTCTGTGTCTGCGCGAGCTGCGCCTCAACCGTCATATTGAGCATGACGACCTGCGTCGCTGTGAGTTCTGCGTCGGTCGGCCCGGTATCGCGGGTGACCAAAAAGACGATCAGCGCCAGGCCACCGATGAAGAGCAGGATCATCACGATGGCCAGCACGATGAACGTGCGGTTGCCGCCCCGATCTTCGGCCGGCTCCTCGATGACGGGCATATCCGCGTCAAAGTCATCGTCCAGCGACGCGGGGAGTTCGTCATCGGCATCGAAATCGAAGCCGGCGTCGTCGTTATCTAGGAAATCGTCGTCGAAATCGAAATCATCGCGATTGCTCATGCAGTTCCCCCCTTAATGTCGCCGGGCCACAGGCGCGCTAGCGCCCGAGAACCTCCAGATTTGCCAGTGGCACAAAAGTTCGCTCACCCGTCACGAGTTCGACCTGCGCGCACTGAACTCGCAACCCATTGTCCAACATAACTGGTGTTTTTGGCAAGCCAATCACCTGGCCGAACGCGGTCGAACCATCGGCATGGACGACGCGGATCGGCAGGCCCGGCTGCAAGCTGAGGTTCGTCAGCGGTGCGCCTGGGCGCTGGCCTGTGTTTAAAGGGACGTTGACAACCGCTTCGGGCCGGCGCCCGTCTCCGCTGGTCGGCAGCACCGCGTCGAGGGTAGCCTGTCGCCCTGCTAAATCTTCAAGGAACTGGTAGATCGTTGAAGGCATGCGGTGCGCGCCGAAGCCTTCCGTCAGCAGCACAGCGGCGTGCGATCGCAGCACGGCCTCGATCAACGCCGTGTCCATGCTCGGCGCGATCACGCCGCTTAAGCCCTGCATCTCGATCGCGCGCAGGCTGGCCGCGCGCAGCGGCCGCCGTGTGACGATGATGGCGTTACGATACTCCATATTGATCGAGTCGGTGAAGACGTTCTCCAACCCTTCGGCTGGCTCCATCTTGAGGACTCCGATCACGCGGCGGTTGTTGCCCCACACGCCCTGCAAGACCGCGCCGAACGCCTCGATGACGACGCCGCGCTCGCGATTGATGGCGACGACCACGCCGTTCAACCCGGCTTCCAGCTCGATATTTTCGGCGATCTCCTGCAGGATGATGCGCCCATGTTCAATGGCGACGACTTTGGCGACGATCGGCGAGTAGAGCCGGCGGCGGCCGCGTTCGGCCAGCGTCTGCCCGCGGTCGACCAAATCGCCGCTGCCAACGACTATCAGGCTCGTCAACAGTTCCGGCCGGCGCAGACGAAAGAAGGCGGCCGCATCGAGCACGGTGTAGGGAGCGGGCGCAGCCCCGCGGGCGATCACATCGGTGAGCGACACGCGCGCGCCGTTCACGGTCTCGATGCGCAGTTCGGCATT
Source organism: Anaerolineae bacterium (assembly GCA_034434615.1). Lineage (GTDB taxonomy): Bacteria > Chloroflexota > Anaerolineae > Aggregatilineales > Phototrophicaceae > Flexifilum. The sequence continues at coordinate 18,636 of DAOTYT010000087.1, forward strand.
TTCGGGCAGCAGCCGTTCGCGCCGGATCAAGGTGAGCGGCAGCATGTGCCGCTGTTCAGGATAATAGGTTCCTGAGGTCATCGTCCTCGTCCTTAGCACCTGCTGGCTCGACGCCCGCGGGCACAGCGGCGCGGTGCTCGCGTTCCTCGCGGCGGGCACGGCGCCGCTCGCGCCGCGATGAGCGCCGCCCCTTGTCAGGTTGCGCGCCGCCGAACGCCTCAAGCGGGGGCATCGTTTCTAAAACCGCGTCGTCGGCCGCGCGCCCGCGGATGACGGAATATTCCGCGCCCTCGCGCGGGTCAACAGCCTCGACCTCGCGCAGCCACTCCGAATTGATCTCCTGCGGCGGGTCGCCAGTCGCCTGGGCGTACCAGTGCGGCAGCTGGCGCGCTCGCTCGTGCACGGTCGTGCCCAGCGGCAGGGGACGGCCGCGAGCGTCGATCATAACCCCGGCCAGCCCGCCTTCGATCTCCATGCGTAAGCGCCGTTTCCCGCCGATGGACAGGCCGCGCGCGCAAGCAATGCTGATCGTCGCTTTGGCGCCGGGCGCCAGCGGGTACAGCCACAGCGACCCACCCACGACGGCCGCCGTCTCGACCGTGCCATCGGCCAACGTGAGGCGAACGCGAGCGGCAGTTCGGCCAGCGCGCGCCCGGCCCGAGAGGCTGAAGGCCATGCCCAGAGTCTCGAGGCCGCTGGCATCGAGCAGTTGAACGACTGCTTCCGGCAGCGACCATGCCAATGCGCCCAGCGCGGGCAGCAGCGCCGTGGCATCAAGCTGAAGCAGGGCAGCGCCGGTCGGCTCGAGGGCATCGAGCAGCAGCATGGCCGCCATGCCCGGCCGCCCGGTGCCGGTCAGCCCGCCTCCCGCCCCAATGATGCGGCGGAAGGGCGGCATCGGCTCGGTCAGGTCGTCGAGCGCCTGCGTCGGCGTCCATACCGGGCGCGAAGCCCGCAGCAGGGTTGCAAGTGCGGCGCGCAGCAAAGCATGTTCGAGATAGAGCGCGCGCAGCGTGTTCGGGATGGTGGCCGGGCGCAGCAGCTTGTTCATCGCGTAGGCGCGGATCTCTTCGTCACTGGCGGCGAAGGGCAGCCAGCGGCGCAGCGCCTGAATGCCAGCATGGTCAAGCAGGGCGGGCGCGCTGTGCCCCAAACCGATATCGGTGCGGATCGTGGTGTAGGTGCCGCCATCAAGTGAGGCCGACAGCGTGCTAACGGCGCTGCCGACGTCGACGGCCAGCACACCGCCGGTCAAAGGGCCGCTGCGCCGCCGGCTGCCTTCGGAGCGACCGAGGTAGTCGACGATCAAATTGTAACTTTGCGCGTTGGGCAGCACGCCCATTCGGCTTTGCGCGCCGATCGACTCGAAACCGAGGCCGCGGGCGCCCGTGAACGAGTCGAAGGCCAGCGCGAGCTGAAGCTGCGCGCTCTCCAGTGCTTCGGTCTCCAACGTCGGGCGGACGTTGGCGGCGGTGAACACGTTCGTCAACCCCTCGAACATGGCGCTGATGGCCGGCGCTGCCGCGCTGTTGCCAGCGTACAGCACCAGCGGCTGGTGGCCGCGCGGCATCAGTTTGATCGCCAGCCGCGCGATCTGCGCCAGCTCGAGCACCGGCGCGTAAGCCCCGCCTTCAGTGCCGCCAGTGATGAAGATCAGGTCTGGCCGGGCGAGGACGAGCGCGTTGAGCTGCTCTTCCTCTGTGCGCACATCGTCGAGCGCGATCGTGTCAACGATATTGATATACGTTCCAGCGGCCGCGCGGATGCCGCTCTCTACGCTCAACCCGGGCACCAGCCCGAGCAGCACGGTCCGCAAAGGACGGCCCATGCTGGTCGTGGCGAAAAAGAGATCGACTCCGGAGCGATCGGGCTGTTCAGGAGTCAGCACCCGGCCCTCACTGGTGAACAGGCGGCGTCCGGTCACTGCGCTCAGCTCATGCAGCACGCGCGCCAGGCCCACGCCGACATCGTTGTTCGGAAAGCCGCCGGTCGTCGGCACAGCAGCCTGAGCGACGAGATGATAGACGCCCTCGACCAGATCGATGAGGATAGCTCGGGTCGTGACGTTGCCGAGATCGACCGCCAAAATTGAGGCGGCAGATGGCGCAGGCGGCGGGGTCATCGATCACCCTCCTCCGAGGCGGGCCAGTATGAACGCGATGCGCTCGCTGAAGATCGTCAGGCCGGTCAGGATCGCGCCGCCATAGAGCACGCCCAGCGTGATCGCGATGAACCCCTGCCCGACGGTGCCGAACGTGCGGGCCATCAACCCGCGCTGCACGACGCCCGCCGGGCCGCGGCGGGCGAGGTATTGAAAATAGATCAGGGTGCAGATGACGCCGAGCACGATCAGGAAGCCGTTGACCGCATCTTCGAGCACGGCGTCGGCAGTGCCAGCGACCAGCGGGATCAACGTGCCGCTGATGGCCCCGACTAGCGCGACCGCCGCGCCGATGCCGATCAGATAGGCCAGCCCGAGGTTGCCGAGCCGGTGATAGCGCTTGGTCGTCTTCAGCAGCAGCAGCAGGCCCAACAGGATCGGGATCAAGCCGATGCCGATCGCTGCTGGGTCGCCGGCGGTAAAGGCCGCGCGCAACCACGGCAGCACCACGCTTTCGAGCGTGACCATCGTCACATAACCGGCCGCCAAACCAACGAACACGTAAACCGCCAGCCGGTAAAGGAAATTATCGCCCAGTAAATAGCTGAAGACCATCAGCGTGAAGATGAACCCTAGCCACAGCCCGATCTGGTCGACGTTCAACGGTTCCGCCTCCGGCGCAGCAGGCTGCGAGCAATATTGACGCCAGCGCCTGCGCTGATGATGAGCGCCGATACGATGATGCCGAACGTCATCGCGTACCAGCGTTCGTCGCGATAATCAGGTGAATGCGACGGCAGCGCAAAGGCCGGCACTTCGGGGATGCCGCCGGTCATGCTCTCGACGAAAGGCGGCTCGGCATCGGCCTCGCCCACTCCGTCGTCTTCCGTCGCGGCGTTAGGCGTCTGCGTCGGCCTTGGCGTTCGCGCCGGTCTGGGGGTTTGCGTCAGATCATCGTCGCCGGCCTGCTGGGGAACAGCGCCAGCGCGCTTGCTATAACCGGCCGATTTGGGCGCGGCAGCGCCGGCCGGGTTGTCGATCACCTGCACCAACGCTGCCGAAACCCAACCCTCGCGGCCATCATCGAGCCGGACGTTCACCCAATCGCCGCTGGGGTTGAAACCGAGCACGATCACCTGCGCGCCCGGTAAAAGCTGACCGATCGGCGTGTTCGCCGTGCTGGGGGCCGGCCGCACATTGATCGCCTGCGTCGCGATCACCCGCGCGATCGGCTGCGGCGTCGGCGTAAGGGTCGGCGTCACGCGCGGCGTCGGCGAAGGCGTTGGGGTTGGCGTGGGGTCTGGCGTCGTTAGGATGACGGGCGCGGGACGCGTGCGCTGCCGCGGCGCTGGAACACCGGCGCCGACTTGCGCACCGTAGGTATAGGCATCAGCATAACCGACCAGCAGGGCGCTGAGCGCTGGCGGGCCGGCGGCGAAGCGCGCGCTGAGATACGGTTCGACCAGCGGGGCCGCTGAGTAGCTCACAGCGGCGATCGTCTGGGCGCGGGCCAGCGGCGCGATCTGCTCAGCATAGGCGCGCACGTCATCGGCGCGGTCGCTAATGACGATCAGCAGCGGGAAATCGCGCAGCGAGCGGACGTCCAGCCCAGTCGCCTGCCCGCGGATATCGAGCAGCAGCAGGTTGGCGGTGTCCTCGCTGAACGCGCGCAGGCCGATGGTGCCGCCCGGCAGGTAGCGGATCAGGTAATAATCCTGATTGGGCAGCAGCGGATTCGGCGCACTGATCCGTTCACGGAAGGCCTCATCCGCGTTGATCGCATCGATCAGGGTGCCAGCGCGCAGCAGCGCCAGCGGGTTGCCGCCGATGATGACCGGATAGGCCGCGCGCATGAACAGATGGCGCAGCAGCGCATCCGTCAGCCCGTCGAGTTCCGGGGCAGCGGCAGGGCCATATTCGATGATGACCAGCGCCAGCGTGCCGGGGCGCAGCCGTTCGACAGCCTCATAGGCAGCCGCGGCTGGGCTGCCGGCCGCGAATTCGCTCGGCGGCAGGGTGCCAATGCGGATGGGTGGAAACACGAATGGCAGCACTACCGCGACGGCCACCAGCAGCGCGATCGCCAGCCGGTCAAACGGCGGGCGGCGGCGTTCGCGCGAACGCCGCGCGGGCTTGGCGGCTGGCGCAGCGGCCGGCGGTGCATGGACGATGCTGGTCTCGTCCTCCTCCAACCCGGGCAGATAGGGCGTATCGTAGGTCAGCTCGATCGCCGACAGACGCCGCGGGCTTTGCGTCTCAGTCCCCGCCGCCGCTAACTGGCGCAGCAGGTCGGCGCGGCGGCGCTGGTCGCCGCTCAGCACCACCGTGCCGACGGCTGTCGGCGCGCCTGCCTGAATAGGAGCCGGGGCCAGCCCGGCGCTCACGCCAGTCAAGATCGTCGCCAGCGGGTCGGCCTCGGGCCCTGAAGGCGTTTCATCAGGCAGTTGTTCGGCGCGCTGGCGCAGCTTCTGCAAACGCTCATCAAGCTCGGCTTCCGGCTTATCGGCGCGCTGGCGGACGATCGCGCCGGCCGAGACCTCATCAACCGAGACATGCATCCTGGCGAGCCACTCGGGGGCGCCCTCTGGCAGGCGTTCACTCAAGTCAAACGGCTGAGCGCCCTCCGGCTCATCAAGGAGTGGGGCATCGAGCAGGGCATCGAGGTCGATGTTCTTCGGTTCGTAGAGGTCGCCCGACAACCGCGGCTCTAGCTGCGGCATTTCAGCGCGCAGCGAGGCCAAATAACCCTCAAGATCCTCTACGCGACTGTCTTCCTCGAGCGGCGGGGCCCCGGTCGGTTCAGCGACATCAAGGGGGGCGATGGCGCTTTCATCATCGACGGTTTGCGGCGGGAACAGATCGTCGAACAGCGTGCTGGCGCCAGCCGGTTCAGCTGCTGCCGCGACACTCGCGCTCGGCGGCTGGGCCGCTTCTTCATCACTAGAAAACTCGAACTCGCCCAGCCAACTCTCGGACTCTGGCGCTGCATCGGGCGCGGCGGCCGGTGGCGCAGAGGGCGAGATTTCCCCTTCCATCCAGTCAAAGATCGGCTCTTCCTCAGGCTCCGAGGCTGCGCTCGCTAGTTCGGCAGCAGCGAGCAAAGCCCCTGTTGATGGCAGTTCAATGCCGGTTTCTTCCGCGGCATCCTCTGCCCATGAAGAAGCATCGGCAGGCGCATCTTCTGATTCGCCGAGCAGATCGACGAGCGACGGTTCACCTTCTTCGTCTGCGTCGGCCGGGTAGTCTGCCAACCCCGCGCTGTCAACCGGGGGGAGGCCTGCTCCCGGGTGCTCTTCAAAAAGCGTTTCGGCAGCCGGCGTTGTGAAGCTCGCAGCTCCCGCTGTGGCGAACAGCGCATCGAAATCTGGCTCATCGAGTGCGTCGTGGTCGGTCTCTGCATGGCTGGTGGGTTCGGCGGCTGCGGCAGCGAACAGGTCGCTGCTGGCGGGCGCACCCGCGAGCGCGTCTTCAGCCGGCTCCTCAAAGACGGCGTCGTTCAGCCAGTCCACTTCGAAGTCGGCCTCTGCCTCTGCATCGGGAGCCTGCTCGGCCGGCCATGCGGCGAGCGGGTCGTCTTCGGCGGGCGCGTCATCGAGCGGGTCGAGGCTGGCGCCCCAGTTCGGCTCATAGGGGGCCAGGACGGGCGGCTCCTCAGGGGGCTGTTCGGCCGGCCACGCGGCAAGCGGGTCGAGGCTGGCGCCCCAGTTCGGCTCATAGGGGGCCAGGACGGACGGCTCCTCAGGGGGCTGCTCGGCCGGCCACGCGGCGAGCGGGATATTTTCTTCAGACGTTCGTTCAGCCGGCTCCAGAGCGGACGGCCACTCTGGCGCGTCAGTGTCGAGATCGGCGAAGAGGTCGGGCACCGCCTCACCATCAGAGGAGTCTTCGCCATCAACCATGCCGGCGCGCGCGAGCAGGCCCGTCAAACGCGGGCTTTCGAGCGGCGCTTCGTCGGCCAGCGGCGAATTTGGCGCCCAGTCGAACTCTGGCTCCGCATCGCTCGCGCTGGCGATCTCGGTTGGGTCGATGCCCTCGAGCGCGGCCAGCCATTCTGCCTCAGAGCGCACCGGTTCCTCTTCCGCTTCATCGTCCTGCTCAACGGCAGCAGCGGGCCATTCGAAACTATCCACTGCGGGCGAGGAGTCGTCCTGTGGCGGCGCATCGCGAGCCAAAGTGGGTGAACGGCCAGCGATGATCGCGTTCAGCTCGTTCAACCAGTGGTCGGCGTCGTCTCCGGCCAGCGCTTCGACCTCAGGTTCTTCGTCGATCGTTTCCAGCAGTTCGAACGGATCGGGCAGCGGCGCGGCTGGGGCAGGCGGCGGGCTGACCAGTTCATCGAGATCGGGTTCTTCTAAATCGATCTCATCAAAAAAGTCATCGTCCTGCATGCGCGCAGCATCGGTTTCGTAGAAATGGCTGAAGTCATCGGCTGGCTGAGGCGGCGTCTCGGGCTGTGCAGCGTCTGTGCCGGCATCGCTGCCGATCGCACCGAAGAAGGCATCCAGTTCGCCAGTATCGTAGCCGGGCGTGCCAGCAGCCTCGCTGACAGCCTTGCCCGCAGCCTCTGGCTCATCTGCTCCAGTGATGTCCTCAAGGTCGGGCAGCTCATCATCGTGCGAGCTGGGGTTCACGGGCGGCATGGCGAAATCTCCGAACAAATCGTCCATCGTGTCGCCGCTCGGCAGCGGCGTGCCGCCAGTTAGCGATGAGAAAAATGCATCGACAGCATCCGGCTCGCTCAGTTCTGCCTCAGCAGCGGCGTTCTGGAGATCAGCCATCCAGGCTGGCGCCTCAGGTTCGGGCGCGTCGCTCAGGTCGCCAGTGAACCAGTCGGGCGCATCGCTGGTATCGAGCTCCTCTAAGCCGAGGAACCAATCGGGCAGCTCATGGGCTGCGCCGGCGACCATCTCCGAATCGACCTGCTCCGGCGCAAGATCCGCCAGCAAATCGGGAACTTCCTCTTCAATGCTGCGCGGCCGGTTCAGTTCGGCCTGCATGGCAACCCACTCATCGTAGGTCAGGTCGGTCTCGACGCGATCGGGCAGCGCATCGGCCCCGGCGATCCATTCGGCCGGGATGCCCGGTTTAGGCGCATCATCATGAACTTCCAGCCCCTCTAGCCACGGCGCGAGCGGGGCCGGCTTGCTCGCCGGCGGTTCTGGAGGCGCGGGCTGTGCCTCGGCAGAGGATGGCGCGTCGACCAGCCAGGGAGGCAGGTCGGCGCTGTTCTTCTCAGCGCGGCCGTTATTGAACTGATCCGGCCGCTCGTCGCGATCTTGTCCCATTCGCCCTTACTCTCGGTAGGATCGCTCTTGGCCGACCAGCACGCGAATGCCGGCGACG
>DAOTYT010000088.1:0-17409 GCA_034434615.1 Anaerolineae bacterium
CCGATCGACAAATCCGACGAGCCGGAGATGGCAGCCCCCACGCTGACCAACAGCTCCGGCATCGAGGTGCCGATCGCGACGATCGTCAAACCGATGATCATCGGCGAGACGCCAAGTGAACGTGCCAGGCGCGCCGCACCTTTGACCAGCCATTCTCCACCTAAAAAAAGCGCGGTTAACCCGGCAATGAGACCCAGCGCATCGATGAGCATTGATGTTGCCGTTTCGTTTTGGGAAGGCGAAAACTGTTGAAAGTTGAGAACAGAATAACATACAAACAATAATGCCCATTCATTTAAAGTCTTACCCAAGAATATGGGGTGTATTGTATGTCTTTACGCTCTCAAGCTGGCTGCGCCGTTTGCGGCCCAGAAAACAGATAGGCAGCCGTTTCGAACTCTGCGGCTCTGCTGCGCGAAGGCGGCATTCAGCCGGCAGTTGCCGCCTGCAGTTCATAAGCGATTGCGTTCTGGCGGCGTCCTTTGAGTTTAATTTCGCCTAACGGTTGGGCTGTAATGGAGCGTTCCAGCCGCTCGATGACGGCCCGTTCCACCAAGATTTGCCCGGGCCGCGCAAACTCTTGCAGCCGTTTGGCTAGGTTGACCACATCGCCGATGGCTGTGTAGTTGATGGCGCAGTCGGTGCCAATATAACCGACAACCGCCTCGCCGATGTTGATACCGATGCTGAAAGACAGCCCATCGCGGCGCTGCCGCGCCAGGTCGCGCGCGGCCTGCTGCAGGGTTAACGCCGCTTCAACCGCTGCGTCGGCGTGGTGAGGTTGTGGATCGGGCGCATTGAAGATGGCCATCAATCCATCGCCCATATACTTATCGAGCGTGCCGCCGTAAGACATCATCACGTTGGCCGCTAAGCTCAGGTAATCGTTGAGTATTTTGACGACCTCCTCAGGCGGCAGGTTCTCGCTGAAAGTTGTGTAACCACGGATATCAGCGAACAGGATCGTCACCTCTTGGCGCGTGCCGCCGAGCTGCAGCGCTTCCGGGTTCTCGAGGATTTGGTCGACGACCTGCGGCGGCACGAAGCGTTGGAAGGTGCTGCGAATGCGCGCTTTCTCGTTTTCTTTTGTCTGCCGAAGCTGTTCGACGTTGCGCGCGTTCTGGATCGCGATCGCCGCATAGTCGGTCAGCGCGCTGAGCAGGGCGGTTTGATGGTTGGTGAACGCACGGCCGCTGGGCGGAAGATTGCGCGCCCCCAGCACCCCGATGACCTGCCCGCCTAAGACGAGCGGGGCATAGGCCAGCGAAGCCTCTGAGGATGTCGTCCCGTCATATTGATGGGTTTTACCGCTCTCGATTGCTCGCAGTGCCAGCGGGTCGCTCACTTCAAAATGAGCCGCTTCGGCGCGCGCCTGTGTGTGCAGGCGCTGCGCTTGGCAAACCAGCCGTTGTTTTTGCACCAGGTATAAAAAAGCTTCATCAGCGCCAGTTATTTTGACCGCGGCATCGACGATGCGCGGCAGGAGCGCATCCATATCCATCAGCGAGGTCACGATTTTTCCCACGCTATAGAGCACGTTCAGCTCTTGCACCCGGTTTTGCAGCTCGATGTTTTTCTCAATGAGGCGGGCTGTGAGCGTTTCCTTCTCGCGGCGCAGGCGCACGTCGTCGAGGCTGCGTTCAATCGCGGCCAGCATTTCATCGACCGTGAACGGTTTTTTCACGTAATCGCGCACGCCAAGCCGAAATACCTCAACCGCGATCTCTTCTGAGCCATGAAAAGTCATCAGAATGATGGGGATATTCCAGTTGCTGCCAGCCAGCGTTTTAATGACGTCGATGCCGTTCATACGCGGCATCTGATAGTCGAGCAGGATCAGATCAGGCCGGTAGCGCACGATCATCTCGAGGCCCTCGCGGCCATCACGCGCCGTGACCGCCTCGAAGCCGTTCGGTCGCAAGATATAGTCGACGATGAATTGGCGATTCTCCTGCCCATCATCGACGACGAGTACGCGTTCGCCTGCCAAACAGCCCTTCCGATCGATTGAAACCATGCTAATTCGAGTATACGCCAGCAACTGAATTCCGACTCACCTAAGACGCTTCCTCAACAATTAGAATTTTCCCAATAACGTAAATGCGCATTGTGGCCATGCTCAAGCGGGTTTATAATCGTCATATGCACTCAGCGAAATGAGCGTTGTCTTGCGGCGAGCTGCTGGTTTAGTTTTTTCCCCTAAAGCGCCACTTCACTTTGACGAGTCTCTTGCGCGCCCTGATCGAGAAGGGCACGGCGTTTGCTCAATGAGGGGCAGTTTATGACGTATCTCGAGTCTGCACCGCTGGCGCGCCCGCGTTTGAAGCGCAACAGCTTCCTGCGCGAGCTGGTCGAAACAGTGGTGTTGATCGCGTTGGTGTATACGCTCGTCAACTTGGCGACCGTGCGCTTCTATATTGAAGGGCCGAGTATGCAGCCCAGTTTTCGTGCTGGCCAATTCTTGATCGTCAGCCGCCTGCATTACCTGTTCGGCGCTCCTCAGCGCGGCGATATCGTCGTGTTCGACCCGCCAGGCGATGAGGGCCGCACCGATGAACCGCTGCTGATCAAACGGTTGATCGGCCTGCCGGGCGAGCGCGTGGAAGTGCGCGACGGCGGGGTTTACATCAACGGCGAGCTGTTGACCGAGTCTTACATCAACCCAACCGGCGTGGCGCAGAGCTGCCGCGGGCAGTACTGCGATATTGTGCTGGGAGACAACGAATACTTCTTGATGGGTGATAATCGCAACAACAGCCGAGACTCGCGCGCGTTCGGGCCAGTCGAACGTTCGCGCATCGTCGGCGAAGCGATCATACGTTATTGGCCGCTGCCCGACCTTGGGATTGTGATTCAGCATCGCTTCTCAGAGTCGTGACGCAGCAACTGACAAGGAGGGATATCATGTCAGATCACGCAGCCCCATCGTGCCCACGCTGCCAAATCGGGGTGCTTCAGCCCACCTCGGCCACCTACTGCGGCATTTACCACGGGATGGTGATCAGCGTGCCGAACATGCCCTCCTGGACATGCGATATCTGTAACTACCGCGAGTACGAACCGTCAGCGCAGGCGCGGGTTAGCGTGCTGCTCGGCCAGCTTGAGATGGCTTCGGCAGCCGCCCGAACGCCGACCAAGAAAACCTCGCTGGAGGCAGACGCCTTTGAGGGCACACCCCCGGGGCAGTTCAAACCCTGAGGAGTCAAGACTACGCCGGAGACTGGTTCGCCATCTCCGGCGTAACTTTTATCGATGTATCGGCGCGTGCTGCTGTGTTACACTGTGCCTCATTCTACCTGAGTGAGGGTCGCGGCTGTGGATGAACCCCAGCGCAAGAGAGTGGCCTTGTCGTGAATGTCGTAGATGCTCGGCTGGCCGCTGCTGATCTGGCCAGTCTCGCTGCGACGCTAATCGCTGGCTTAGCGTTAATCCTTGCGGCGGGCGGGCTGCTTTCAGTGCTGCTGCTTGGTCGGCGGCGCGATCTCATTCCCGGCCTCGCGCTGCTGTCTGTCGCGCTGGCAGGTTGGGGCATGGGATCCCTTGCGAGCGGCCTCGGCAGCTTGAACCTGGACTGGCTGCTCTTGTTCGCTCAGCTGGCGGGGCCCGGTTTCCTGTGGCTGGTATCGACTCATCTGCGTCGGCGGCTGCGCATGGCCTATGCCACGGCTGGGCTTGCACTGCTGCTGCTCGCACTTTCCGTACTCTTCAGCATGCCCTTGCTTGATTTAGCCGGGCGTCTGCTCCAGTTTGGGGCAGCCTTAGGTGCCTTTGCGCTCATTATCACCACGGGCGGCCCGCCAATGATGAACCAGCGCGCACGGCCGCAGCCGCTGGCCGCAGCGCTGCGTTTGCCAGCGCTGCTGCTGGCCCTCAGCAGCGGGCTGCTCGCGATCAGTCCGCTGCTCGCGCTCGGTTCGGGCTGGCCAAGGACGCTGGCGGCCCTGGGAATGGCGGTGGCTGCTACGAGCGTGGGGCTGTCGCTGCTGCGCTCGGAGCTGTTTGGCCCGCTGCATGAGCTTGAGGATGAGCTTCGCCTCGTCAACAGTGACCTGCGCCAGACGCTGACCGATCTCAGCGCAGAGCGGGCGCGTTCCGAGGCGCTGCATAACCAGCTCGCTCAGGCGACCCGCACCCGCAGCCAGTTCCTCGACCAGTTAGGGCACCGGCTGCGCACGCCGCTGAATTCGATCCTGGGTTACAGCGAGCTGCTGGCGAGCGGGGTTTATGGCGAATTGAACGCCACCCAGGCCGACCGCATGGGCAAGCTGCGGCGCAATGCGGCGCAGCTTGTCGATCTGATCGACAATATGCTCGAATTTAACGCGCTGGAAGCTGGCCAGCTCGAACTGCATCGCACCACGTTTCGGCTGGATGATTTGATCAGCGCGGTCGTGCAGGCGATGGAAGCTCGACGTCTTGAGTATGGCGCCTCGATTTCGCTGCACAGCCCGCCCGGCCTACCGCCGATCTACGGGGATGGTGAGCGAGTCGGGCGCGTATTTCGCCAGTTAATCGATAACGCGCTCAAGTTTTCGACCGAGGCGCCCGGTCAAACGTCGATTCGCATTGAGATCGCGCTCGTGCGCGTAGCGGGGGGGCGCTCAGACGATTTTGAGCTGCCCGTCATTGGCTGGTTGAGCGATGGATTATGGGCAGTCAGCGCCGTCATCGATAACGGCATCGGCATTGCGCCAGAGGAACAGGCGCGCATTTTCGACGAGTTTTTTCAAACAGGCGACCCCCAGGCGGCTGAATACAGTGGAAGCGGCCTTGGTTTGGCGATCGCAAAACGGCTGGTGACGCTGCACGACGGCGCCCTTTGGGTCAAAAGTACGCCTAAGCAGGGCAGCACCTTTTATGTCGCCCTGCGAGCAGCGGCATCAAACTGGTCGTTGTGACTGGTTGCTCTTTTGCTTGAAATGCTTTACAAATTACGGCGCAGCGTTCATGCGCGCTGATACGATCGCGAATGTGAAGGCGGAGCAGGGATGGCCAGGGCGCACATCCTCGTTGTTGAGGATAATCTTGATAACCTCACCCTGATCATCGATGCGCTCAGCGCGTTTGATTACCAGATCAGTTCAGCGCAAGATGGCGAAGCCGCGTTGGCCGCCGTTCGAGAACGCAAGCCGGACTTGATCCTGATGGATCTGTCCCTGCCGCTTCTTGATGGCTGGACGCTTGCCCGTTCGTTGAAGGCCGATGCCGCGTTTCGTCACATTCCGATCATCGCGCTGACCGCCCACGCCATGGCTGGCGATCGCGATCGCGCTTTGGCTGCTGGCTGCGATGACTACCTGCCAAAACCCATCAACCTGCGCGAGCTGCGCCTCAAGATCGGAACTTATCTCGGCTGAACTTGCCCGCCATAGGAGGCCGCTTTGCTCGTCTTGATCGCTGATGACAATGCCGATGGTCGCCAGCTGCTGGCCGATATCATCAACAGCATCGATTTGCGCGTCATCGAAGCCTCTGATGGGCCAACGGCGATCGCGCTGGCGCAGGCGCACCTGCCCGATCTGATCATCCTCGATGTGAACATGCCTGGGATGTCTGGCTTTGAAGTGTGCGCCCGCTTGAAATCGGACGCTGTCACGGCTCAAACGCCGATCATCATGCTGACAGCGCTCAGCGATATCGATTACCGCGTTCAGGGGTTGCGGCTGGGCGCCGATGATTATCTCAGTAAACCGTTCAATTCGCGCGAGCTGGTCGAGCGGATCAAAGCGCGTCTGCGCTCTAAAGTCGAAACGGACGCGCTGCGCAAGCGTCAGCAGGCTATTCGCGATACGTTCGAACGTTATGTCGCGCCGGCTGTTGTCGAGCAGTTGCTGCGCGAGCCAGAAGAAGTGCGGCTGGGGGGCACGCTGCAAGAGATCACCGTTTTGTTCGCCGATTTGGAAGGGTTTACCAGCCTTTCCGAGCGCATCGAACCCGAAGCGCTGCTGGCGATTTTGAATGCCTATCATACGATGATCGTCAGCTTGATTCGCGAACATGGCGGCACAATCGATAAATTTATGGGCGATGGCGTGATGGCGCTGTACAACACCCCGCTAGCACAGCCCGATCATGCCCTGCGCGCAGTGGAAACAGCGCTGCATATCCGCTCAGTCCTGGCCAGGTTTCATCAACAGTTCGCACCGGAAAGACGGATGAATTTGAATTTTGGCATTCACAGTGGGCGCGCCGTCGTGGGCAACGTTGGCGCGCCTGATATCATGAATTACACCGCGGTCGGCGATACGGTCAACTTGGCGGCGCGTTTGCAGGCCTTAAGCAGCGGCGGGCAAATCCTGATCAGCAGCGCAACGCAGGCGCTGATCGCTGGTCGAATCGAGGCGCGCCTTCTCGGCCAGCTCAAAGTGAAAGGCCGCAGCGAAACGGTGCAGGCCTATGAAGTGCTCGGCACGTTCGCGTCACGGGGCGTCAAATCGGAATGACTGGCAGCGCAGCGCAAAACATCCAGCGCCGCTATTCGGAATCTGCGCCTTTGAGCAGCGCGGCGAGCGCTCGCGGGGTGTTGGTCGTGAATTGAGCGACGCCCGCGTCGCGCAGACGCGGTGCGCGCTCCGCGATGCCGTCTCTGCCGACGTCTAACGTCCATGCATCGAGCGTAATGCCGTGCGCGAACAGCCATTCAGCCATGTTGAAACCATCCTCGATGCAGCGGTTGATCAGGTGATGGTTCACGTACCACGTGCTGGCATCGGGCAGGGCGAGCCGCAGCAGCTCGCAGCGTTCGGCCAGATAATCGGCGGCGGGCAGCAGGGCGCGCGCGGCCAGCACGTGATCGTCATGGTAGCCGTAGGCGCCCAGCCTGAAGGGCGGCAGGCGCGGGTCTGCCGGCCGCGGTCGATAATCGAGGTAGAAGCCGATATCAAATCCCAGATCGAGCCATGGCGCCAACCGCCGCAGCCGGCGCAGATGCCAATCGGCGCCGCTGCTGACGAGCACACGCTGCCCAAGCGGTTCGATCAGCCGCACCAACCGGCGCAGCGGTTCATCATCAGCCATCGGCAGCACGGCTTTATAGTCGATTTGAAGACGCGCGCTGCCGCCATAGTCCAGCAGCAGCCTGACGATCTGGCTTAACAAGGCCGGCCGGTAAGGGGCTGCGGCGCCGCGATGCTTGATGAACAGGTTGACGGCATCGTCGGGCATGATGCTGTCAACCGGGCCGCTGCCAGTCGTCTCGTTTTCCAAAACGGGATCGTGAACGAGCAGGTAATCTTCGGCGCGCAGCGGCATCACGTCGATTTCGATGAAGGCGGCATTAGCCTGCAAACATGCGCGCACAGCCTCCAGCGAATTGGGCGGAAAAGGCGACTCATCGAGCGCGGCCATGTGATGGACGATTACGGGGCAGGAAGTGCGGTTCGGCATTATGTCTTCCATTCTGTGCGACTTTGCAATATCGCCACATTGTAGTAGAGTTTGTTAAGCACATTGCGGAAAATTGTTAAACAAATTTGCCCATTCACTTAATAAAACTAGGAGAAGGTTCGGTTATATTGCTAACCGATCGATTTCTACACAGGAGCGAGACATTATGAAATCACGTTTCATGCTGCTGGTCGCGCTGGTTCTGCTTGTCGCTGGGTTGAGCGTACAGGCACAGCAGCGCAGCCCAATCTATGTGTATACCGGCTCTGACACCAATATCAGCGACTGGTGGATGAACTTCATCATCCCCGCTTTTGAGGCCGAGTTTCCACAGTACCAGGTCATTTTAACGATCGTGCGCGGCGTTGGCGGCGGCACGACCGATATTGCCAATCGTGCGCTGGCTGCCCTCGAGACCGGTGATGATCCATTGGTCGACTTGTTCGAGCAAATTGACCCGGACTCGCAGGTGGAGTGGGTCGAAGCGGGCTTATTCCGTGAGCTGACTGAAGAGGATATCCCCAATCTGGTCAACGTCAACCCGGCGACCAATCGCCTGCCGCAAGAGCTGCCTTATCGCGGCTCGCAGGTGCTGCTGGCCTACAACAGCGATTTCGTCTCTGAAGATGAAGTGCCGACGACCTATGCCGAGCTGATCGAGTGGATCAAGAATAACCCCGGCCAGTTCGTTTACAATCGCCCAGACCGCGGCGGCAGCGGCGCGGCCATGGTCACCCGCGCGATCTTCGAAGTGACCGGGCAAGACCCGAGCTTGTTCGTGCCGGGCGAGGCGCGTGAAGATTTGATCGAGCAGTTCTCGCTGGCTTGGGATCTGCTGAGCAGCATTCACGACTCGATTTACGAAGGCGGCGCCTACCCGGCTGGCAACACGCCGGTGCTTGAGCTGTTCGCCAACGGTTCCGTTAACATGATCACGGCGTGGTCAGATCAGGCGCTGCAGGCGCTGAATCTCGGCCTGCTGCCTGAGAGCACGCGTCTCACGCAGCTTCAGGACCTGCCCTTCACCGGCGGGTACGCTTCGGCGGCGATCCCCGTCAATGCGAGCAATCCTGAAGGCGCGCTGGCGCTGGCCAACTTCCTGCTGACCATTCCTGTTCAGGAAAGCGTGGTCACGGAAATCGGCGGTTTCCCGGCAGTGAACTGGGACCTGCTGCCGCAGGAGCTGCAAACGCAGTTCACCAGCGTGATCACAGACCGCGTACCGACGTGGCCGGGCGGCGCTTACAGCGCGGCAATGGTCGAGGGTTGGTACAATAACGTCGCGACCAATATCGATCGCAGCAGCTAACTGTATCGTGTCTCGTCAGTGAGCGAGGGGCGCCGCACGTTGGTGCCCCTCGTCCCCGTCAATAACTTATGCAGCGAGTTCACTTATGTCTCTAACTAAAGCGACCGAAGCGCGCCAGCGGCGCACCGTGCTGGCAGCCTACCTGTTGATCGCACCGCCGCTGCTGCTGATGCTGCTGTTGATCTTCTTTCCTGCCACCCAGTCGATCGTGCGCACCCTGACGGTCGACGTCGATGGCAACCCCGGGTTATCGCTCTCTCGTTACGTCGATTTCTTCCAAGACCCGATCAGCGTTTCTAACCTGATCTTTACGTTTCAGGTCACGCTGATCACGCTGGCAGCAATCTTCATTTTCTGCTTCCCGCTCGCCCTCTATCTACGCTTTTCAACTGGACGGCTGGCTGCCGCCGTGCAGGTGCTGGCGCTGTTCCCCCTATTTGTGCCGGGCATCATCCTCGCATTTGCCTTGATCCGTTTCTTGGGCACGCGCGGCACGCTGGATACGATCCTGTCGACCCTGGGCTTCACCGGCTATCGCACCCCGTATCTGAAACCAGAGGGGATCATCTTCGCGCTGCTGTGGGAGGCGATCCCGTTCACCGTGCTGATCCTGACGGCCGGCCTGCGCCAGGTCAGCGACTCGCTGATCGAGAGTGCGCGCGATGTGGGCGCCAACAGCTGGCAAGTTTTCTGGCGCATCATTCTGCCGCAGATCACGAGGCCAGTCCTGATCGTTTTCTCGCTCAACTTCCTCGGCATCTTCGGCAGCTTCACCATCCCGTATTTGCTCGGCCCGGCCGCGCCGCAGATGATGGGCGTCTTCATGCAGCAGACGTTCGGCCTCTATCGCCGTCCTGATGTTGCCGAGACACAGGCAGTCATCACCTTCATCATCTGTGCATTCGTCGGCCTGCTGTATGTCCGTACCGTCGTTCGGCAGCGTATTGGGCAGGAGAAGTCATGACGACCGTTCCCGCGCAGCAGCCGCGCACCCCGTTGGTCGATGAGAATTTCATCAACAGCATGCTTGCCAGTTTCAGCGCGATGATCCGCCGCGACGGCTTCGGCTGGCTGGCGCTGATCGTGCTGATCATCGTTATCCTGGGGCCGATCTACTCGGTCGTCTTATGGGCGTTCGCCGAGCGCTGGCAGTACCCCTCGCTGATCCCGACCCAATTTGGCCTCAGCTTTTGGGAGCGCACATTTTCGCGTGCCGATATCGCGCAGGCGCTGCCCTTCAGCATTGTGCTTGCGCTGGTGGTCACTGCGCTTTCAGCCATCATCTGCTTACCGGCCTCTTACGCCTTCGCGCGGCTGCGCTTCCCCGGCCGGCAGGCGCTCCTGCTGTCATTTCTCGCCGTGAATGCTTTTCCTCGCTTTGGCCTGTATGTCAGCATCGCTGTGATCTTTTTCCGCCTTAACCTGATCGGCACGGTGCAGGGCATCATCCTGATCCAGCTCGTGAATACGCTGCTGTTGATGATCTGGATCCCGACGGCGGCCTTTCAGGCAGTCGACCAGGCGCTCGAAGAAGCGGCGTTCGATGTGGGCGCATCGCGGCTGCGAGCGTTCATTCGCATCACGCTGCCGATGGTCATGCCAGCCCTCAGTGCGGCCATTTTATTGACCTTCGTCAATACCTTTTATGAAGCGCAGGGCGCGCTTTTGATCGGCCTGCCGCGCGTGGTCACGATGCCCGTGCTGATGTATTCGCTTATTAACAGCCAGCTCATCGTCCAATATGGGGCGATCGTCTCGTTCGTTTTATGGCTGCCGTCGCTCATCCTGCTGATCGTCGCCCAGCGCTTACTGCGCGGCGGTTATCTGACGGCCGGTTTCGGTGTATAGGGGAAGATGCTATGGCGACACTGAATCTCATCGGGCTGACGAAGCGTTTTGGCAGCGTCGTGGCGGTCGATGCCATTGATCTGCAGGTTCATGATGGCGAATTCATGTGCATCCTCGGCCCCTCAGGCTGCGGCAAAAGTACGCTTCTGCGCATGATCGCTGGCTTCGAAACGCCGACGGAGGGCGAAATTCACCTCGATGGCGATGTGATGACGCTGGTGCCGGCTAACCGGCGCCCCACCGCGATGGTGTTTCAGAAGTACACGCTGTGGCCGCACATGAAGGTGTTTAACAACATCGCTTTTGGTCTGCAACTGCGCGGCCTGCCCAAGGCAGAAATCAAGCGCAAGGTAGAAGAGGCGCTGGCCTTGGTCAGCCTTTCTGGCTATGAAGAGCGCTATCCAGCGCAGCTTTCGGGGGGCCAGCAGCAGCGTGTGGCGCTGGCGCGCGCCCTGGTGCTGGAGCCGAAAGTGCTGCTGCTTGATGAACCCTTCAGCAGCCTCGATGCAATTCTGCGCGTGCGCCTGCGCGAGGAACTGCGCCGCATTCAGCGCCGCTTGAAGATCACCGCCATTTTCGTCACCCACGATCAGGAAGAAGCGCTGACGTTGGCCGATCGCATCGCGGTGATGAATGAGGGCCGCATCGAACAGTTGGCCGCCCCGGCACAGATTTATGCGAACCCGAGCACCCTGTTCGTCGCCGATTTCATCGGTGCGATGAACCTGCTCCAAGGTGAAGTACGCGGTGGCAGGGTGCTGGTCGGCGGTCTCGCGCTGACGCCGGACGTTGAATTGGCCGAGGGAACAGTAACGGTTGCCATCCGGCCAGAAGACCTGGCAGTGCTGCCCGTTGCGCACGGCGAAGCCTGGCCTTCGGTGGTCGAGCAGATCAGCGATCTCGGCCATTACCGGCGAGCGCTGCTCGATGTCAACGGATTAGAGGGACTCAAAATGTACCTGCCGAAGTCGATTGCTCCTGAAGAGGGCAGCCAACTGCATGTCTTCCCACGGCGCATTTTGATCTACCATGAGGGCAGCGAGCCGGTTGAGCTGGTGCGCCCTCTACCCGCCGAGGCGCTAACCCTGACGCTGTAGAGGGGTTCTCCAACAGTTCCGCAGCTCAGCAATTTGAAGAACTCCCCAAAATAAATCGATCATATGATCAATATATATAAATTTTTGATACCCTATCAACATTAAATATCGATAAAATAAAGTCTATCTTATTTTTCCTTTGGAGGAATACCATGCATCGCAGCAAACTATGGTTTTTTGTGCTCGTACTGACTTCGCTGATCGTGACTGGCGCCGCTGCAGCCCAAGATATCGCAGGCACGCTCACAGTCAATCAGCCCGTCGTCGTCGCTCTTGAGGGTGCTGGCGCGCCGGCGCGCCTGGGCTATTCAGTGGCGCAAGACAGCGCCATCGTCATCCAAGCGCTGGCTGAGGTCGCGCGGCCGGCGCTCACCATCTTGCGCGATGGCGTGCCAGTCGCCAGCCAGCCCAATGAGGGCGCGAGTCTCATCATCACCCTGTCGACTTATCTGCCAGCAGGAGACTACATTGTCGAAGTTGACACCGTGTCTGCCGGTGGTACGGTGATCGTCGTCCTGCAAAGCGAGGCGCCGCTCCAGCGGGTTGAGCTGCCGGTCGGCGTCGCCCTTGATGGCGAGGTGACAGCGGCATCCCCCCTGGCACTTTACACCTTTGATGCGCTGCTTGAACCCGCCTATCTCTACATCGACAGCGGCCTGCCAGATGCAGGTGTCCAGGTGCAGCTGAGTGACGAGACCAACAGCCTCGTTAGTGCCGTCGTCGATGCGTCGCTGCTCGGAGCGCGCCTGCGCGTTCCGGCTGGCGTTGCCAGTTACCAGCTCGAGATCGGCTATACGCCGGGGGCTGACGTTCAGCCGTTCACGCTGTGCTACGCGCCAGTGAGCGCAGGCGGGTGCGAGGGCGCGCCTCCGCCGGTAGAGGCTGTCGCGCCTCCGGCGGAGGGCTGTGTGGCTACCCCCGTGTTCTCGGGCGGGGCGAACATTCGCCAGAGCGCAACGCAAAACTCGCCGATTTTGATCGTGCTGCCCGGCGGCGCACAGGCGACCGTGCTCGGTATTTCTCCTGATGGCGCGTGGTACAACGTCGTTTACAACGGCATTACCGGGTGGGTCGCGCTTTCGGCAGCCACGGGCAGTGGAAACTGCGCCGGCCTGCCAGTGATCAACCCGCCCGCAGTCGCCGCGACGCAGCCGCCGCCACCCCCACCGCCCACCGATGTGCCCCCGCCGCCGCCTCCGCCACCAACGCCAATGCCAACACCGACGCCTTCCGGCCCGTGCCGCATCGTGATCGTATCGCCAACCTTCGTTTATGTTCAGCCGATCGAAGATATTTCCTACCTGTTCGATCAGGTGATGATGGGTGAGCTGATCCCGATCGGCCTCTACCAGTCAGGTGGCCAGGATTGGTGGAAGACCAATTATGGGAATGCATGGTACTTGAATGCCCCCACCTCTGGCGGCTATTTCGACGGTGACTGCAGCGGCGTTCCGTTCATCACCCCGTAGCCGACCAGGATTCACGACCCAGCGGTCGCGCGATGCGGCACCGAGGATCGCAATCGGTGCCGCATCGTTTTAAGCGCTGGGCGCTGCGCCGGCGCTGATATAAGCGCGATCTAGCCGTAGCTGGCCGTCTTCACGCACATGGTTCATTCGGCTCGTTGCGCTTCGCCCGTCAGTTAAAGCGCTCAACGGCGGTGATGGCAGCTCGCATCCAGCCCAGCGCATAGGCCATGCCCGCATGCCATGGCGCGGCGCATGTCATCTGCGGGGTGTGGTCAGGGATGAGGACGCCGTCATAGGCATTCCGGTACAAAATCTGGATCACGCGCAGCATGTCGATATCGCCTTCGTCCACGAACACTTCGTGGTAGTTGGGCACTTTGCCGCGCACGTTGCGAAAATGAATGTAGCCGATCCGCTTTTCCCGGCTGAAATGGTCGATCGTCTCGTAAATGTCACCTTCGGTCATCTCGCCCAGTGTGCCGATGCAAAACTCAAGCGCGTTGGCTGGGCTGGGAAATTCATCGATCAGCGTATGATAATCGGCATGGCGGGTGATCAGGCGCGCTGTGCCGCGCAGCGTCGGCAGCGGTGGGTCATCAGGATGGGCGGCCAAACGGACGCCGGCCTCCTCGGCGACGGGCAGCAGCGCGTTCAAAAAGCCGGCCCGGCGCTGGCGCATTTGTTCGTAGCTGACCGGCGGCACACTGCCGGGCGGCGCGTCCGGATCGTAGACCATATTCCAGACAGTCCCGTTCGGGATCGGCGTCTCTGCCGGCGCTTCAGCCTGCACATAACCGACGGCGGGCGCACCGCCGCGCGCAGTCACGCGATCGGTGCGCCCCCATACCCCAGCGATCGAGAAGTAGTAGCCCATCACGGGGATGCCCGCACGCCCCATATCGCGGATGATTTGCTTGAGCATCTCGAGCTGAGCCGCTTTTTCAGGGCCGTCGAGCAGCACATCGTACCAGTGCGACGGGTCGAAATTCTCGATAGCGGCCAGCTCCAGCCCCTCAGCGTTGATGGCGGCTTTCAGGTCGCGCAGCTCTTCGTATGTCCACGGGCGGCCGCGGTTTGCAGAGACGCCCCACACGTCCCCGCCGCTGGCGGTGGACAGGCTGTCGGGAGTCCGAAAATAGTCCGTCAGGTGGGCGACGATGTGGGTTGCCCCCGCTTGGCGCGCAAAACGAAAATTGTCCGGCGTCAGCATTTGGCGGTAAAGTCCCAGGCCAAGTTTCATGATGGAAAGGTCTTCTTTCTGCGCGTTTGAGCGCACGAGCAGCCTAAAGCAAGAGCTTAAAGCAAAGATGAAAGCAGGCCGCCATCAACCCGATAACAGGCCCCGGTGATGAACGAGGCATCATCGCTGGACAGGAACAGCACCAATTGGGCGACTTCCTCTGGCCTGCCAACGCGGCCGATCGGGTGCAGGTCGCCCCATGTCTCAAGCATGGCGGCGGGGTTATCACCGCCGAACGTCTCGGCTGCGTCGTCAAGCATCGGCGTGTGGATCGAGCCGGGCGCGATGCAGTTGCAGCGAATGTTTTCCCGCGCGTGATCGAGCGCGATCGTCGTCGTTAAGCTGACGATGCCGCCTTTTGATGCAGCATAAGCGGCGACGGTGCGCTGCGAAGCAAAGGCCTGCACGGAGGCGGTATTCACGATCGCCCCGCCGCCGCGTTTGCGCATTTCGGGAATGCTGTATTTACAGGTGAGGAATGACGCCCGCAGATTGATATTGAGGATGAAATCCCACTCTGCGCTCGACATCTCGACGACGGTGCCATAGCGCACGACGCCAGCGTTGTTGTGCAGCACGTCAACGCCGCCAAATGCGGTGACCGCCTCGCCGACCAGCCGCTGGACATACGCCTCTTCGGACACATCGCCCTCGACGACGATCGCGCTGCCGCCTTCAGCGCGAATGCGTTCTGCGACCTCATTTCCCGCCGCGCCATCGAGATCGGCGATGACGACACTCGCCCCTTCGCGCGCAAAAGCGAGCGCGCTCGCGCGGCCAATCCCCTTGCCGGCTCCGGTGATGATGGCAACTTTGTTTTCAAACCGCTTGGCCATGAGTTTTTCTCACTGTCAGTTAGTGAAGCGCAGGGTAATGGACGCGCTGGCCGGCGACCGGCAGTTCGCCTTTGGTCAGGTGCCAGCGGCACAGGCTGGCGATGAACAGCGTCTTCATCTCGGCGCCGCCAAAGGCGATGTTGGTCGGCGCCGAGATCCTGGTGCTCTCCCAATCCTCGACTAAAACCCGCAGCTCACCAGAGGGAGAGAGGCGGTAAATACGATCGGGGGTATAGCACGAGATGTAAAGATTACCCTCGATATCGAAGGCCAGCCCGTCGGGCACGGTCCGCTCGAGCATGACGACGGGTTCCGGGGGGCCAAGCGTGCCATCGGGCTGAATGCGCGCTCGTTCGACGCCGGGCTTGTTGGAAAGGACGATGTAAAGATATGTGCCATCAGGGCTGAGCGCCATGCCATTGGGGAACAGGGTGAAATCCCGGCTGACGACTTCGGTCGCCCCGCCCGGCTGTGCGCGGTAGATCGCCCCATTATTGCCGTGCCAGCTTCCAGAAGACGAAAAGTAGAGATTGCCGCTGGCATCGAATACTGGATAATTGGGCGCGGGGATCGGCTCGGCATTGTCGGAATATTTCGACACGTGGCCCGCTGGTGTGATCTTCATGATCGCGCCGTGGGCGAGATCGCAGGCATAAACATTGGCCGCTGCGTCGTGCGCCATGCCCAGGATGAACCCCCCCGTGCTGCCGATCTGCGTCACCTCGCCATCGACGCTCACGCGGTAGATTTGGCCCGCCTCACCGCCGGCGTATAAGAAGCCATCTGGCCCCCACGCCACCCCTTCGGGATGATCCAAACCCTCGGCAAACGGGATAAACTGTTCTTTTTGCATTAAGTGATCGTCCATAAAAACTCCTATTCGATGATGACTTTGCCATCGCGCTCAATTCGGCGAACGCCGACGGTCGACTCGTAGAATACGGCGCGCAGTTCTGTCTCGACGGAGGCGCCAGCCGCTAACGTTCGGTGGGTGCCCGTTTTCTCGATCACACTCACTAGCCCTTGGCCAGGTATGCTGGAGGCGGGTTCGATCGCCATGACATAAGTGTTCTTGTACCACGGGAAACCGCTGCTGGCGTTCATTTCCTGCCAGAACCATGCGAAAGGAAAGATCGACTTATCCCAAACCAACCCAACGCCAAAGCCGAGTTCCATATTTGTAATACCGTACCAGCCGGTCTCAAAGTCTTGCAGATAGCCCAGCGTATCGCGTGGGGTGTCTTGCCCAGGCACGATCGACATGTCGATGCCCTCAGCCAGCGGCCATGGATACTGCGCACCCAGTTTCAGGGGATTGTACGAGCCCGCATACAGATCGTCACACAGCAGCGCGCGCGCGCCGGTGTCGATGCGGCACTGGTTACTCAGAAAGGGCGCGCCGAAAGCGGGATGGTGGCTCCACATGTAGTCCATGTCCTCGCCGCCTTCATTGGTGATGCGCTCGCGGATGATCAGCGCGGGTTTTCCCGCCTCCACGCGCATGGATCGCTCGATGCGGAACGGGCTGCGGAACAGGCGCGTCCACAAGCGCACTTCAGCGGCCATGCCTCCTCCCTCGACGATCTCGGCATGCCATGCTGTCAGCGAGGCTTCACCGTGGAAGTTGAGTGCTGCACCCTTATAGGTGCAGGGATCGCCGCCATTGGGAAACAGTTCCTGCCAGCCGCCGGCATACGACTCCAGCCAGGCGGTCATCGTGTCGAAAGCGGAGTCGAAGCCGCGGGCCGGTTCCTTGATGCCCCACGGCGCCTTCCACAGTACGTCCAACCGCTTTGGCTTGTAGATCAGTTCATAGATATCGGCGCCCTTATCGAGCAGGATCGTGGTCGCCAGCAGGTCATTTTCGAGGCGCAGCCCGTTCAGGCTGCGGCCAAAGATCACCTCGTTGATGCGGCACGGCGCCGCTGTGTCGGTCATAGTCGTTCTCCTCGGTTCATCTTTGCAGATCAGATTTTACTCGTCAAAACGCTTCCTAATAATTGCTTTCGTAGTATGACGATCGCCTGAACAGGCGGCATGCGCCCTGCCATTCACCGGAAAAGAACCGCGCTCATTTTAACGCGAGTGAAGGCCCGTGAACCAACGGTTGACCGGCATGTCAGAGGGCATCGCCTCGGTTGACAGAACGGCATGAACTGCCTACAGTGTGGAACAGGATGAGACAAGTGATCTGCGCCGGGCGGGTGGCGCAGCGTGAAAGCTT
>DAOTYT010000089.1:0-2225 GCA_034434615.1 Anaerolineae bacterium
TGCAGGGGCGAAGAACTGTCCGGGATTCACGTCGAGCGCCTGCCCGATACTCTCATCAGCCACATCGAAAATATCGATCTGCCGGCCGAAACGCTGCCAGACCATGCGCGTTCCATCCGGACTCCAACTGTAATAAAATGGACTGCCTGCCCCAAGCGTACGAGTTAGGCCGCTCGCATCACTGGTGCTGCTGCGAATCAGCTCGATGAAAAAGCCCCCCGCAGCTTCGCTGCTAAGCAGCACAGCCAACTCGCGACAGCCGGGAGCGCAGTCTCTAGGCGACCAATAAGCGTAATTGAAAGCCTCGGCCTCACCCGTATAAGCGAGCGCAGGCGTGTTCTCGCCATCAGTGATATAAACTTCCGTCGTAAAATCGGCCCTTCCTCGCGCGAGAGTAGCGAAAAATGCCAGCCTGCCATCAGTCGCCCAAGTGGGCCATTGATAAAAACGCACACTGTTCGCTTCAGCCCCAGCATCCTCGGTGAGGGCACGCGCCGTATTTGTCGCAGGTTCAAGCAGGTAAACGTTATAGTCAGCGCCGATGTAAGCGATTTGCCCAGGAAGAACAGGGATCACCTCGCCTTGCGCGGCTACGCTTAAAATGCCAAGCACTCCTACTAGTAAGATTATCAATACTGTTCTCATTACCGTTTCCACTGTGGCAAAGGGCCAGTTTAATTGTATACTTGCAGGGTGAGAAGTCGAAGAAGACTTAAACATTCAACAGTTTAAAAAGTCTAAGGAGTGCTTCGCAATGTCGGTTAGTCGTGATGATGTTTCGAGCCTGTTTCCAGCCATGGTCGAACGCTTCGATCCGGCCAAAGCTGAGGGCATCTCTGCCGCGATTCAGTTTGACCTGAGCGGAGACAATGGGGGCCAATACTGGCTGCGCTTGGCAGATGGCAAGGCCGAAGCCGGTGAGGGTGAAGTTGAGAACCCGAAAATGACTTTGCGCGCCAGCGCTGAGGACTTTTATACCATGATGAATGGTGGCCTTAACCCAATGCAGGCCTTCATGACTGGCAAGGTGAAAATTCAGGGGGATACCAGTCTCGCCCTGAAGTTGATGCCGTTGATTAACGGGTAGCGGCAAAGCTTATTTCCTTAACCAACCTTCGTAACCAAACAGTAAGGCAGGCCAGCAGCACGCCTGTCTTACTGTGTTTCGTCGTCGGGCGGCATGTTCATCAAGTAGAGATTATCGCTGCCAAGCTGAGCAGTGTGGATAGCGTCTTCGACTGCGGCCAGCAAGTCACGGTTGTTTGAAGCGCGCGCATCGCGTTCTAAGATCGTCAAAACGCGAAGCGCTTCCTTGCCCCCGATTTCACCGAGCGCCCAAATCGCGACATCCCGAATTTCGATATCCTGGTCAAATGCCAGCCGCGACAGCGGCAGCACAGCTTCTTCAAGTTCCAATTCGCCGGCAGCACGCGCCGCTTCGTAGCGCATCTCTGGATCGGGATTGTCCAATTCGCGAAGGACGATCGTTTCCCAGCGTTGATCGCACGTGCGCCCCATTGCAAAGAGAGCGCTGACCTGCAGGCGACGATCATCACTGCGATAGGCGTCTTCGATCGCCTCTGGGACGACTTCATTCGAACAGTTGGCGATCGCCTCCAGCGCTCGTCGCCGCACGTCGATGTCCTCATCATCATCGAATAGGATGTCAAGCACCGCAGTTTGCACGCGCGCAAAAGCCGCCGGGTCCAAATCGCCAAGCTCTCCGCTTAAAACGAAACGGCCAAGGGCGCTGGCGGCCGAAGCACGCACCCCGCGCGCTTTATCTGTGCGTGCCAGTGCAATCAGCCTATCCATCAGCGCAAGGCTTTCATCCTCCCACAGCACATCGATCGCCGCCTCGCGCACGCCGGCATCGTCATCGCTCAGCCCGAGCATGCCGATCGCGGTATAATCCATTTCGAAGTTTGTTTCACCGACCTCGACGAGCGCGCGCATCAACTTGCGCCGCGTAGCAGTGTTAAGTCCTGTCCAAACCTTTTCAACGTGCTGAAGTTCGCTTACTGACAGATCCGATAGACCGTAATAGAGGACCGAACTTGGGCCGGTCGTCTCACTCTGGGCAAGCGCATCCAGCAGCGTTGAAAGGTCTGGTTTCTTCTCTAAGTGAGTTCGTTTCGATGCGGACATGCTCTTTCACCTTAACAGATCAGTGAGCGGGTTAGCGATGTCGTTCAGAACGACGACGACCATGAGCGATAGCAGCA
>DAOTYT010000090.1:0-8069 GCA_034434615.1 Anaerolineae bacterium
ACAGCGTCCAGGCATTGGCGATCCGGTCGAATTTGACGTGAAACTGGCAGTGGCGGCTGCTGAGATAACGGTCGTGGCGCAGCCAGATGTTGGTTGAACGGTCGCGGCCAAGCACATCGCCATCGATGACCGGCACGGGCAGCGCATCGCGCGAGGTCTCAAACGCCAGCAGAAAACAAACTGGGGTCGTCCGCGCGATCGCCTTCTTGGGCGGATCGCTCGGTTTCCCGATCAGCGCTGCGGTGAAGCGCAGTGGATGGATTTGGTATGACGGCAGGGCTTGGTTATCGGCACCGAGGGTGCGCTCGGTTTCCGATTCTTCCGCTTCTTTCAGCAAGCCGGTGGGCCGCGCTTCTGGCTTGATCACGAGCGATTCGTAGCTGAGCGGCGTCGCTGTGAGGTCTTGCACGGCGCTGACATTCACCTTGCCGCCCGCCTCAACTTTGTTGATATACGTGGTCATATTGGAGCCGCTTTCCTTGCGCTGGCGAGCGTACTCGCGGCCGGCGGCGGTCAGCTCGTAAACGTTATCGCCCAAATCGCCCACAAGGCCGCCTGCCAGCAGCTGGCGCAAGGCTTCATCGATGCGATTTCCCTGCGTCAGCTGGCAGGACTCGCGAATGGCTTGTTTTGTTCGCTTAACTTGGCTGCGCGTCGTGAGCAGATATTGAAGGATAGACTCGGCATCAGCACTGAAGCGCTCGTGTGTCATCATGATGTCTCCAGCTCTTTCACACCGATTTACCCTGTAACAGCATTCATATACTGTAAACGCAATTCATACCTTACGATAACTTACAGCATACCACGAAAATACCTGAACAAACTGTTGTGGCTATGTGAAAAATATATGGATTTATCATAGCGCTGCGGTGTCAGCAATCCTAATGCACGAGCGGGCCAACCCCGCGTGGAGTTAGCCCGCCCCTGATCCGAAGCCTTAAAGCCGGCACTCGTTCAGCCAGATGGCGTTGGCGTCACCGTTGGCCCGCGCGTGATCGCCGGCAAAATGGGGGTGTTCGTCGGGGCCGGCCCCAGCACTTCTTGCGTAGGGGTGGGCAGGGGTGGCGTCGGCGAGGGAAGTTCTGTGCTAGTTGGTGAGAGTGGAGGCGTCGCGGTCGCCGGTGGCGGTAGCGGCGTGACCATCACAGGCAGATCATCGATCGCAACATCCCCAATCAGCAGGCCGCGCAGCGCGCGCGGGATGATCGAGGACAGGCCGCGATAAGGTGGGCAGTCGCCCGGGATCAACAGCGCAAGGCCCGGCTGGATCAAAGCGGGATTGCCCAGCTCGTTGGCGCGCGCCAGGCAGGCGAGGTCAACATCAAAATAGGCGGCGATCAAGTCAAGGATATCGCGCTCTTGAACCACGTAGATACGCCCTGTTCCACCCCCGGCCCCGCCCGCGCCAACCCCTGTGATCGGCGGGAAGAAGCCATAAGGCGGCGCGCCAGCGGGGATGATGAGCACATCGCCGGCACGCAGGATCGCCCCGAGCGACAAACGATTGGCAATCTGGATCGACACCACCGAAACATTGAACCGCTGGCCGATCAGATCGAGATTGTCGCCCGGCTGCACGGTGTAACGCTGACCTGCGCTGGCTGTCGAGTCTTGCGCGCGCACGGCCGTCGCCAGCGCGACGCACAAAACAATGCCCACGATCAAAAACGGCATCAACCGAGGGAACTGAGCCTTCAGCCGCCTCATTCTCCGCCTCCTCCCTGTAGTATGCCCATTGTTGAACCCAGTGTAGCATGGAGTGACCAGCGGCGCATAAAGGCTTGTGCTATGCTTGCCTGTGGCAGCCCTTTCCCCGAAAGAATTGGGGGATCGCCTGCGTCAATTTCGGCTACACTGAAGATATGCGCTCCGATGCGCCCCGGGCCTATATGCATTGGATTAGACGATGAGGCGAGGCTCAATCTTTGTCATCATCTTCATCTTAGTCGCCGGCGGCATTGTCGGCGCTAGTTTTTTTCTGCGCGCCCAGCCGCCGCTCGAAATAACCGTAGCGGTTTCGCCGCTGGCGAGCGATTGGGTGCGGGCTGCCGTCGATGCGTTCAACGCGACCGACCCCGTCGTTAATGCGACGCGCCGCGTGCGCTTCAGTGTTGAGACGGTCGACGACCTCAACGTGTGGCTTGAGGATGGCCGAGGCTGGACGCAGAGCAGCCACCCTGATGCCTGGATCCCAGCGGCGTCCTTTTCGGTCGCTTTTGCGCGTGAGGCGCGCATGCCGCTGACGATAGTGGAACCCGCACTGGCGCGAACGCTTTTGGTTTGGGGCGGCTTCTCTGACCGAATTGAAGCTGTACTGGGAAGCGAAACACCGCTCGATTGGGAGGCCGTCGCGGGCGCGGCGGCGCGTGCCCGGCTCGCTTTTTTTCACCCGGCTCGCACAGCAGCAGGATTGGCCGTGCTTCTTTCCAGCGCTGGCGAGTTTTATGAGACGACGCGGCCGGGCGACGCCGAATTGAGTTCGCCGGATTACCGCGGCTGGCTCCGCCCGGTGATCGAAGCCGTCCCCAATTTCAATACGCTGGGAACATCGGTCGCCGAGACGCTGGCCGCTCGCGGCCCATCGATCGGAGAGATCGGACTGCTTCCAGAAAGCGACTGGCTGCGCAACCTGCGCGGCCAACTGGTGCAGGCAGCCGGGCCGCTCCGGCTCAACTACCCGGCATACAGCCTTGTCTTTGAGTTCCCACTGGCGCGTTGGAGCGATCCACAAGAGGAAGATCCAGACCGCCGCGCCGGCGTTGAGGCGCTGGGCAGCTGGCTGCTCAGCCCGGAACAGCAGGCCGCCGCGGCGCAGGTGTTCGTCAGCTATGTGCTCACAGAGCCCGTACAAGAACTGATCATGAGCGAGGGCTTCCGCCCTGCCAATCCTGATGTTGAACTCGGTTTCCCGTTCGTCCTTGAAAACGGCGTCGACCCGACGCAGCCGCGCACCGTGCTCGATGTGCCCGCGCCCGAGGTGATCGCCGCGGTGCAGCAGAGTTGGGCGTTCGTCAAAAAGCAGGCAGATATCCTGCTGCTGATCGATATTTCCGGCTCGATGCAGACCGACGACAAAATTGGCCAAGCGATCGCGGCGGCCGAAGCTTTCCTGAACGCGATGGAGTCGAATAACCGCATCGGGCTGGTCGTCTTCAACGACGGCATTGAGACGCGCGTGCCGCTCGGCAACGTCGAGACCGTCTACGAGCAGATGCGCTCGCATATCCGCAGCCTGCGCGCCAACGGCGGCACGGAACTGTACGCTGCTATCGTCAATACGGTCAATGAGCTCAACACGACCGATGCGACCGACCGCATCCGCGCGATCGTCCTGCTCAGTGATGGCGCCGACACCGGGAGCCGCGGGTACACGCTCAATGATGCCATCAACGCGATTGAATCGACCCGCGACTCGCTGAATCCAGTGATCGTCATCCCAGTCGCCTATGGGCGCGATGCCGATGTGAACGCCCTGAATGCCATCGCTCGGGCGAGCAATACGCGCGTGCAATCCGGCGATGCGCAAAGCATTTTGGCGGTGCTGGAGATCATCAGCAGCTACTTCTGATCCGCCTTACTGCGCGTCAATACCACAAGAAAACGAGGCTCGGAACGCAGTTGCCCGAGCCTCGTTCTGTCGGGGCGCCCCGCTCTCGCGATCCGCAACTTATGTTATACTAAGAAAATGGAGTGAAGCGTACGATGGACGAGACGCAGTACGCGCAACAGCGGCTGCAGATGGTGCAACAACAGCTTCGCGGCCGTGGCATTCGCGATGAGCGTGTGTTGGAAGCGATGAAACGCGTGCCGCGGCATCTGTTCGTGCCAGAAGCGGAGCGCGCCGCCGCCTATGAAGACTGTGCGCTGCCGATCGGCAACGGCCAAACCATCTCGCAGCCTTATATCGTCGCCCTGATGACGCAGCAGCTTCGGCTGCGCCCAACAGACCGCGTGCTTGAGATCGGCACGGGTTCTGGATACCAGACCGCGATTTTATGCGCAATCGCTCGCGAGGTCTTCAGCATCGAGCGCGACCGGGAACTCGCGCAGGTCGCGGCGCGCAACCTGGCCCAGATCGGCTGTCAAAACGTTGAACTGTACGTGGGCGATGGCAGCCAAGGGCTGCCCGATATGGCCCCGTTCGACGCTATTTTGGTCACCGCGGGCGCGCCGGCAGTGCCCGCACCCCTGCTAACCCAGCTCAGCCCAGAGGGGGGCCGGCTGGTGATCCCGGTCGGCCGGCAGCGTGGGCAGCGCCTTGAACTGCACGTGCGCAATGGCGACCGCTGGTCGAAGCGCCAGCTGGCAGCCGTGCGCTTCGTCCCGCTAATCGGGCGGCATGGCTTCAGCGCATCGGATCAGGATGACACAGCCTCTGAAAGTCACGGATAAATCCGCCGCGATCGCTGGCGACCAGCACCCCACTGATCTTGTTCACGGACAGCTCGCCAAAATGCCCCAACATGCGCTCGACTTGTTCGCGCATGACGAGCATCAGGGCGCTCCAGTCTATGCCAGCCGGGAGCTGCGGCTCGACCATTGGACGCCAGCTTTCGAAATAAGCGATCACAGGATCGGCTTCGTGAAAGACCAGCATTTGCGGCAGATCGTGGCGAACGACGGCATAAAAATGGCGCGCGAGATAACGCACGCCATTCTCAAGCGCATATAAGTGATGGATCGGCATCGGCGGCTGCGCATAGAGATTACCAGGCCCGCTCAACAGCATGATCGCCCGGCGCAGCAGTGCGTTCAATTCGGGCATCGTTTGCAGGCTGTTGGTCGCTGTGATGAGGATGCCATCTGGCTTAAGCACGCGGCGAAACTCGCGCAGCGCGCTTTCGATATCGGAGACGTGATAGAGCATGTGGTTGGCCATCACCACATCGAACATCGCGCGAGGGAACGGCAGGCGCAGCGCATCGGCTGCGGCGGTTGTGGCGCGTCTCGGGTGGGCCTCGAGCATGTGCAGCGACTGGTCGACCGCGACAGCTTGCACATTTGGCCAGCGGCGGCGCAGGGGAGCATCGTAAGCGCCAGAGCCAGATCCAACATCAAGAAGCCGCTCATCACCCCGCCAGTGCACACGAGACAGCACCCATTCTGGAAAGTCGATGCGCGGTACGCTGTATCGGTCGTGAATCTCTTGTCTTAAGTGCAAACAGGCGCGGTCGTCATATTGACGGCGCAGCGAATCCGACTCGTGCATCGGGGACATGATCGTCCAGTGTTGTGCGGCTACTCACCGCATTATACTGCACAAGCTGGCCAGCGTTCATGATTATTGGAGCAAATTTACGCTCAACCGGAATTTGGCCTCAGTGAGCGCCTGTCCGACGCCTCACCTTGCGCTAAAATCAATGGGTTGCGAGCAGAATTGGGGTGCACATGACAGCGCTGTCGAAGATCACCGTGGAAGATATCAAGGCGGCCCGCGACCGCTTACAGCCTTATCTCGCCACAACACCGCTCGAAGCAGCGCCAGCCGCTGGCGAACAAATTTGGCTGAAGCTGGAAAACGCCAACCGCACTCACTCCTTCAAGGTACGCGGCGCGCTCAACGCGATGCTGCTGCTCTCACAGGAAGCGCGGGCAAGAGGCGTGGTGACGGCTTCATCCGGCAATCATGCACAAGCCTTGAGTTATGCCGCCGGCCTGCTCGGCATACGCGCGCGCATCGTCATGCCGGTCTACACGGCCCGTCGCAAAGTCGAAAATGCTGCCCGCCTCGGCGGCGAGACGCTTTTATTCGGCTCAAATTATGAAGCGGCCGAGGCTGAAGCGCTGCGGCTGGCCCGCGAGGAAGGCCTTGTTTATCTTTCCGCCTACAACCATCCCGATGTGATCGCGGGCGCGGGCACCATCGGGCTGGAGATCGTCGCCGCCCTGCCCGATGTGCAGCGCGTGATTGTGCCGGTGGGCGGCGGCGGGCTGATTTCGGGCATCGCGCTAGCCGTGAAAGCGTTTGACCCGGCGATCGAAGTCGTCGGCGTCAATGC
This sequence comes from Anaerolineae bacterium, assembly GCA_034434615.1. GTDB lineage: Bacteria > Chloroflexota > Anaerolineae > Aggregatilineales > Phototrophicaceae > Flexifilum. The sequence continues at coordinate 6,003 of DAOTYT010000090.1, forward strand.
GTCAACCTCGGCAGACATGTTTAATCATTACTACGGCGAGCGGCGCCCAACCGATCATCGAACGCTGGCGGACGCGCTGGAGGGCGCCATCGAAACCGGATCGATCACGTTTGAGTTGACGCGCGCCTACGTCGACCGGATCGTGCTGGTCAGCGAAGACGCGATCGCACGAGCGATGCGCTTCATGGTCTACCAGCAGGGTTGGGTGGCTGAAGGCGGGGGCAGCGTCGGCCTCGCCGCCCTGCTCGACGGGGTGCTGCCCGCCGACCGACAGACGGCCATCGTGATCAGCGGGGGCAACGTCGATGCGGCTGTGCTGCGAGCGGTGCTGTCGGCAGGCGATCGTTAAACGCGCCGCATCGCTCAGCGCCGCGGCGGCTGCCGCGGGTCATCGAAATCGTCGAACGGCCGATTGTTGATGAACTCGTCGAACGCCTGATCGAGCTGCGGTCTCTTCTTCTCGACCACATAACGCACCTCGACTTTTTCAACGCGGCGCACGCGCGTCCCTACCCCGAGCACGCGGTCGAGCACCATGCCGACGAAGCTCACGATCAAAGCCCCGACCAACGCCCAGCCGAAATTCTCAACAACCAGACGACCGTTGGTGATCGCCAGCGTCCATTCCGAGAGCGCAGCGGTGATCAGCAGCATCAATCCGTTGATGACAAACAGGAACAGCCCAAAAGTGAGCAGCACCAGCGGGCAGGTCAGCAGGGTGATGATCGGCTTGATGAGCGCGTTGACGATCGCCATGAGGACGGCGACCAGCGCGATAGTGGGTATCTGTTCGCCCTCAATGCGAATGCCTGGCAGCAAACCAGAGGTGATGATGACGATCGCCACGGCATTGATCAAAAATCGGAGCAGAATATCGCGCATACCCCCTCCTGAAAGCGCATAAAGCGCATATTGCAGCGCACAAACGGCTGGGGGAACGGATTAGACCGCCCCCCTAGCCGCGCGTCCAAAAGCTCGTTCACCCTTGCCGGCGCCTGCGTGCCAACAGCAGCAGTGCGATGATAATGATCAGCACGGCCAGCAGCACGCCGCCCAAGATCAGCGCTGCCGGCGAAAGGGCGCCAAGAACTGGCGGGCTTTCCGCCTCGATGAGAGTCAGCGTCGGCGTGATGGTCGGGACTGCCGTCTGCTCTGCCTGGGCGACTGCCGTGGCGTCGACCGGCGTCGGCGTCGGTGTGACGAGCGCAGCCCGTGCGGCTTCCGTCGCTTGTGCCGCTGCAGTCGCCGTCTGCTCAACCTGCGCTGCACGCGCCGCTTCGGCCTGCGCTTCGGCCGTCTCGGTGCCGCTCACTACTGCGGCGGCCGTTTCTGTCTGTTCGAGATTGATCTGCGCGATCGCCGTGACGCCGGCAGCCGCCGTCTCTTCAGCAGCCTGCGTCTCCGTCGCGACCATGAGCGCCTGTATCTGCGCTTCAGCCGCAGCCGTCTCCGTCGCCAGCGATGCAGCTTCGGCCGTTGCCGTCGCAGCAGCATCGAAAGTCGCCTGTGCGATCGACACCGCCGTCTCGAGCGCACTGCGCGTGGCTGTAGCCTGCGCATTGGCAGTAGCGGTCAGTAGAAGGCCGGCCAGCTCGGTCGCCGTGGCGTTGGTCTGCGCGATATTGGTCGCTTGCTGGGCGGCCGTCGCTGTGGCCGCCTCCGCCGTCTGTCTGAGCGCCGCCGCCTCCGTCTGAGCCGCCACGGCCGTCAAAGCCATCTCCGCTGTCGCCGTCGCCGTTGCCGCCTCCGCCGTCTGCCGCAGTGCCGCCGTTGCCGCCTCCGCCGTCTGCCGCAGTGCCGCCGCTTCCGTCTGCGCCGCCGCGGCCGTCAAAGCTATCTCCGCCGTCGCCGTCTGCCCGGCGATCACTGCCTCGCGCGTCACCTGCACGGCCGTCGCTGTCCCTGCCACCTGTGTCGCTTCGACCGCTGTCGCTGTCGCTGCCTCCGCCGTCTGTCTGAGCGCCGCCGCTTCCGTCTGCGCCGCCGCGGCCGTCAAAGCCATCTGCGTCGCTTCGACCGCTGTCGCTGTCGCCGTCTGGCCGGCGATCACTGCCTCGCGCGTCACCT
>DAOTYT010000091.1:0-4761 GCA_034434615.1 Anaerolineae bacterium
GAACCTAATTTCACAATGAACTTTAACATGGCTGCATGAGGCGAAGATGAACAGCTCCCCCTCCTAAGTGAACCCTTACTAAATAGATGTGAATAAGTTATGAAGAAAACCGCGCATTACCGCGTCGGAGCGAGCGTTTGGGCGATTTCGGCCAGCAGCGCCACCATGAAGCCCTCAGCTGGGCATGTAAGCGCGGCATCGTAGACATAGTGAGTGGCAGCCGGCCCGCGCACGACCAGCCCAATGCGCCCAAAGGCACAGGTGATGATCTGGACAGTCCAATTCTGTCCATCATGGGCATAGAGATGGCGCGCCGTCGAAACACGCACTGTGGCATCAAGCCAGCGCGCATAAACGGCCGAAAACGGTGGGGGTGGCTCGCCAGCGGCACGGGCACCGATCACGGCATAGACAAGGGCATGGCAGACATCATCGAAACCGGCTGCGGCGAAACCGATTTCTTCTGGCTTAAGGCCGACGATGGGATTGATCGCTTGCAGCTCAGCCTGAAACTGAGCCGTCAGCTCGGGCAGCGCCGCCAGCCATTCGGCCGGCTCGCGCGCGGCTGGCAGCGCCTTCAGCACGGCAGCGCGCACTGCGTTAAGGGCAGCGCCCGCCCTTTCAATGCTGCCCAGTCCACTGTAGTTTTTCGGTTCAAACAGCGCGACGCCGAACGTCTCTGGCAGGCCATGGGCAGCCCGAAAAGCCCGGATCGGCATCAATTCACGTGCACAGCCTTCGATCGTCAGGCGCATCGCTCATTTGGCCTGCGCGTCGATCTCCCGAATCAGATGCAGCGCATAGGCATGGGCGCGCGCGAGGTCTTCCGGCGCGATCGTCTCCACCACATCGCTCAGACGATGCCAGTGCGGCGGCTCGCCCTGGTCATCGTGCCCGGCCAGGCAGATCGCTTCATAGCCGCGCTGGCGCAGCAGCGCGCTTTCATCCAGAATCGTCAGCGAGCGGCCGGTGACGCGCAGCTCTGGATGGCGCCGCGCGACGCGCCCAGCCATGGCTGTGATACGCGGCCCGGGACGGTAGGCGCTGTAGGCGCTCACGCCGCCCAGCGCGACGTAGCACAGGCCGCGCCCGCCCAACATCTCCAAGTTGAGCCAAAAGGTATCATCACGCGGCGGCGCATACTGATCCACATAAGCTTCAATGCCGGCGCACCCGGTCGTCGCGCTGCCGGTGAAGAGCAGCACAACCTCTGTATGTTGCAGTGGTTCGCGCTTAAGCGCTGCGGCCAATTCCAGAGCTACACTAACGCCGGAGGCATTGTCGTTAGCGCCTTCAACATGGGGCTGCGTTTCGTCGAGCATCAACCCAGCAAGCGCGCCGAGGGCGACGACGCCGGTCAAATTCTGCACAGCGCGGGGCTGCTTGCGACCGGTCAGGGCGTCCCAGATCAGGGTTGCCGCGCTGATCAGCAGCAGCGAGAGCGCTGCATTGAGGGCTGGGCGAGTCGCGCCGGGAACAGGCAGGGGCAGTGTATAGCGCTGCTTGCCGCTGTCGAGGTGGGCGACGATGAACAGGATGCGCTTCATCTCTTGGGACGGCGCGATGCGCGCGATCACATTGCGGCTTTCAGCAGCATCGAACAGCGCTGAGAACGGCGACGGCGTCCCTAACAAAAAATCGCGCAGCCCAAAAAAACTGGCGATCATCAGGCCGGCAGCGTTCAATTTGCCGAAGCGGCCAAGACGACTGAGCGGCTGCGCCAGCGCTGCCATCGCCGCCAGCGGCAGCACATTGACCCCCGCCGTGCCCGGCGACCGGAAGGGCTGTTCGCGCACATCATCGATGGCGAGCGCCCAAAGCTGCTGACGCACATATTCGGCTGCGCGCTGCTCTCCGCGGGTCGCCGGGGGCCGAGGGCCGATCTGTTCGCACAGCACATGCAGATGAGCCAGCAGCCGCTCGGTCAGAGCTTCGCTCTGGGCGGCGGGCGAGTTGAACTCGGACATAACCACATCCTCCACACGAGGGATCATCGTCGAATTGGCACTGTTATTGTAACAGTGAATATTTCCGCATGCTAGGCAGCGGGCCATCAAGTATGGAGGGCCTCAGCGAACTCGCGCTACAAACGCGCGTTATTAGGCGTTACAATAACCATTTGTACACATCCACCTGGTTTGCACACATCTCGAGGAGCTTCAATGCCGCTGCGGATTTTCAACGTACTCGGTCGCGAAAAGCAGATCTTTGAACCGTTGGTTCGTGGCGAGGTCAACATGTATGTCTGCGGGCCGACGGTCTACGATCATCCGCACATCGGCCATGCGAAGACCTACATCGCCTTCGACGTGATCGTGCGTTATCTGCGGGCGACGGGGTACAAAGTCCTCTACGTGCAAAACATCACCGATGTTGGCCACATGCTCGACACCGGTGAAGACCGCATCTTGCGCAAGGCCGCGCAAACGCAGTCGAAACCGATGCAAGTCGTAGAGACTTACACCCGCAGCTACTTTGAGGCGATGGACGCGCTCGGCGTCGTGCGGCCCGATATCTCGCCGCGCGCCAGCGGGCACATCCCAGAGCAGATCAAGATGATCCAAACCTTGATCGATAAGGGACACGCCTACGTAGTGAACGGCAGCGTCTATTTTGATGTCACGACTGCGCCGGAATACGGCAAGCTCTCCAACCGGCGCATCGCCGAGCAGGAGGCGGGCACGCGCGAAGCCGTGCGCGGTGAGAAACGCAACCCGGAAGACTTCGCCCTGTGGAAACGCGCCGAGCCGGAGCACATCCTGCGCTGGGACAGCCCGTGGGGCGAGGGGTTTCCGGGCTGGCACATCGAATGCTCGGCGATGGCGCTGAAGTATCTCGGGCCAACTTTCGACATTCATGGCGGCGGTGTGGACAACATCTTTCCGCATAATGAAAGTGAGATCGCGCAGAGCGAATGCGCTAATGATGCCCAATTCGCCCGCTATTGGATCCTGGTCGGCAGCTTGACCGTGGATGGCATCAAGATGAGCAAAAGCCTCGGCAATTTCATCACGATCGCTGACGCGCTCAAACGCTACCCTGCCGGCGCGATCCGCCTGTTCATGCAAAGCGTCCATTACAGCAGCCCGGTTGATTACAGCAGCGAGGCGATGGATGCCACCAGCCGGGGCTGGGAACGGATCGTCAATGCGGTGCGGCTGGTGCGCCGCGCGCTTCAGCACGCCCCGCAAGGCAGTGAGGGCGAGCGCTTCCTGCCAGTGTTAGAGACGGCGCGCGCCAATTTCATGGCCGCCATGGACGATGACTTCAACACGCCGATCGCGCTGAGCGCGTTGTATGAGCTAACCCGCGAAGTCAACAGTCTGCTCAACAGTGGCGAGCAGGTTGGGCTGGAAGTCCTCAAAGCGATTGACAGGCTCTACACTGAGCTGGGCGGCGATATCCTCGGCATTGTGCCAGCGCCCGAAGCGATGGCCGGGAGCGAGAGCGGCTCGGCCGCGCGCGAAGCCGCCTTGATCGAAATGCTGATCGCTTTGCGCGCAAAAGCGCGCGCTGAGAAAAATTGGGCAGAAAGCGACCGGATTCGCGATGAATTGGCGCGCATCGGCGTGATCCTCGAAGACCGCGCCGATGGCACAAGCTGGCGCATTGTCGACGCTTCGATCGTCGATGGAGCACAAGCATGACCGAGTTCCTCTACGGTCACTGGGCGATCATGGAGTCGCTGCGCGCAGGCCGGCGAACGGCCGAGCAGCTGCTCATCACCGAATCGGTCGAAGAAAAAGGCATACCGGGCGAAATCATCGCCGCTGCGAACGAACGAGGGATCAAAATAAACCGCGTGCCGCGGCGCATCATCGATGATCTCGCGCGCGGGGCCAACCATCAAAACATGGCGCTGCGCGTCGGCCCATATCCCTATGCCGATCTTGAAACGGTCCTGGGGCTGGCTGTGCGCAGAAATGAGAAGCCGTTCATCCTGCTGCTCGATCTGCTCAAAGACCCGCAGAACGTGGGCGTGCTGCTGCGCGTGGCCGATGCCGTCGGTGTACACGGCGTTATCCTGCAAGACCGGCGCAGCGTCTCGATCACGCCGGCCGTGGTGAACGCCTCCTCGGGCGCGGTGGAGCATCTGCACATCGTGCAGGTGACGAACTTAGTCCAAACCATGCGCGATTTGAAAGAACAGGATGTTTGGATGATCGGCCTGGAAATTGGGCCGAATGTGCCGCCGATCGATAAGACCGATCTCAACATGTCGCTGGGGCTGGTGCTCGGCAGCGAGGGTGAAGGGATGCGCCGGCTGGTGCGCGATACCTGCGATCTGCTGCTCAGCCTGCCAATGCGCGGCAGCGTCGCCAGCCTGAATGTGGCCACGGTCGGCTCTGTGGCGCTGTATGCGGCATGGCAGGCCCGGGGCTGGGAAGGGTGGGCGCATGCCTAGCGCAGCTCAACCGATGAGGAAATTCGCCCTGGCTGCTGTATAGTGAACGACAGTCGCGGCCTCACGGCTTTACCGACGCAGCGGCTGGTAAAATAACTTCAGGTGCTTCGGCGCGATTTTTGCGCTCTATCGGTAAGGAGGGCGGGAGGACGTTTTTGACCCGCATAGATGCCTATGATCGATGATATACTTTCCGAAACTCGCTCAAAAATGAAAGCGACCCTATCGGTCTTCGAGCAAGACTTGATGGGGATGCGCTCTGGCCGCGCCAGCCCGGCGCTGGTTGAGCGCATGACGGTTGAATACTATGGACAAGAGACTGAACTGCGCCAGCTCGCCACGATCTCTACGCCAGA
>DAOTYT010000092.1:0-4384 GCA_034434615.1 Anaerolineae bacterium
CAGCAAAACCACCCAGGCGGCTTTGAGCCTGTTTGAGGATTGCTTGCTAGTCATCTGGCTGCCCAAGTACTGTCCTTTTCTCAATCCCATCGAACGGTTCTGGCTTCACTTCAAGCAGTTGACGGTGGCCAACCGCCTTCACCGCTCGCTCGATGCTCTTGAACAAACGGTCGCTCAGGTCATGGCTGACCAGAACACCCCTGGTCATCCTAACCGCCTCCGTTTGTCAGACAAGTTTCGGTTAGTGGCTATGAACGCTCTCCCACTTTGATCTTCATCATCTTCAAAACGTAACAGAAGTAGCTAGGGCCGCCGCCGTGACCGACGCTTGCCCTACGCAGCCGGGGCGATATCGGGCGCATAGTGAGCAAACTCTTGACGGGGCAAAATTGAACGTTGTATCTTTATCGAGGTGCGCTGGCGCATCTCGTTTTTTAGTTGGGCAGCATAATCTTTGGGGCAATGTTGTTCAGCAGTTCGCCCACGCCGGCTGTTCACAAGCTGGCCGCTAGATTACCCGCAAGTTGGTGTCGAGGAATAAATATGCTTTTTCGCCGGATCAGTCTGATCGCTGTACTGCTGCTGTTCGGCGCGTTAAGCGCGTCGGCTGCTGACCACCCGCTCGTCTATGATCCCTCCGTCTGCGCCGAATTCACCGATGGCCGCCCGCTCAGCGAGGCTTGCCTCGCGATGATCGAAGCCTTTCCCCGTCCGATCGTCACCGAGATCCCGCAGGATCGCTATACACTCAGTTTTTACAGCTTCTGGCGCGTGGGGCCAGACCCAATCCCCACCTTCGATGGTCCCAATGGCGGGGTGAACGGCGAGATCCCACGTGGGTTCAACTTCGTCCGCGCGATCAATCTGGACGTAGAGGGTTGGCTGCAAATTGAAGGCGGCCGCTGGATCCGCCGCGATGATGCGCGTTTTACGCAGCCTTCATTTCTGACCGGCGTTGAGATCACCGATGGGCTTGAGCACCCGTTCGCGTTTGTGCTCGATCTTAGCCGCATCTACGCGTCAGAGTATCCGGGCGGCCCACGCACAACCGCAACTGGCCGCTGGCTTCAGCGTTATGAACGCGTCAATATTTTTTCCACGGCCTTCGATGAGGAAGGCTGGCGCTGGTATATGATCGGCCCTAATCAATGGGTTGAACAGCGCTTCGTGTCGAAAGTTCAGCGCATCGAGCGACCTGAAGGCGTCAGTGGGCGCTGGGTCGCCGTTGACCTGTACGAACAGAATCTGGTCGCCTATGAAGACGATGAGCCAGTTTTCGCCACGTTGATCTCAAGCGGCCTCGACCATACCGAGACTAACGAGGGTTTGTTCACCGTTTGGGCGCGTTTGGAGCGCGACGGCATGTCTGGCTCAACCGGCGCACCGAACGCTTATGCCCTGCAAAGCGTGCCATGGATCATGTATTTTGATGGGGCGATCAGCCTGCACGGCACTTATTGGCACGACCTGTTCGGCTACCGCCAGAGCCGCGGCTGCGTCAACCTGACGATCAGCGATGCGCGCTGGCTGTACTACTGGACGGCCAACGCCGAACCGAATGAGGAAGGCGAGATCGTCACTTACGTTTACGTTTACAGCTCTGGCCAGTATGGCGTGCCGCCGGGCCGGCTGCTCCAATCCTCATAACCGCGCCGAGGTTAAAAGCTGAAAAAGTTGAAAGCGGAGGAACTCACCATCCTCCGCTTTTTTTGTTGTGAGGCCCCCGCATAATGCTGCAAATGCCTCTCCGCGGTTCAGCGCGCCGGTGAAGCCGCCATGCGCCGGAACGTATGCGCCCGGCCGCGCAACGCCAGCGAAAATGCCAAGATATTCTCCGGCACTGGCATGCCAGATAGGCCGGCTTCATCGAGACGGCAAGCATCAGCGCCGATCTGCTTAGCCGTCAGCGCGAGCTGCGTCATCGCCTGTTCGCTCGCGCCCTCGATCGAGCCGGTCAGGAAGAGCCATGCCAGCGCACCGTTCGCGCGCACAGCCTCGACGATCGCCCCAGCAGCATCGACATTCCAGCCCTGCTTGCTGCCCGGCAGCGGCAGCGCGATGCCATCGGCCCCCGCTTCGATCAGCATCAGAGCATCAGCGATGAAAGCGCGAACGGCTTCCGGGGTGCGCGGGGCTGGGCGCGTGAAGGTGGGCACCCCAATGAGGAGCGCCTCATCGGCAGCGAGGCGGCGCGCCAAGCGCAGCCCGGCGATCATTCCAGCGTGAGCCCCGCCGATCTGCGGGCGCATATAAATATTGATGATGCGGCAGCCCTGCGCCAGCGCGCGATCAAGACTTGCCTCGCTGAGCAGGCGGCCCCCCAGAAATGCCCCTGCGTCCGCATCAGCGACGATCAAATTGAGGCCGACCGGCCGGCCGAACAAACGGGCACACGCCGCCAGCGGCGCAGGCGCATCGAAGATGGCTGCAGGCGCATTGGCGACCATTGGCTGCAGGGGATCGTATTGATCCAAGATGATCAGGTCGGCGCCGAAGGCAGCAGCGATTTCGCCGTTGGTGATGCCAGCAACCGGCGGCTGCGTCGAAGCGATCACCTCGACCGCGAGCGTCCGTCCTTCGGCAGCCGCGATGCTCGTTTTGAGCGCCGCGCCGGTCATCGCCAGCAGTTGGCGCGGAGTCGCTTCAAGCAAACGGGGGATCATGCCGATGGGCTGCCTTCTCGAGCCGCAGCTATAAAAGCGCGAACACGTTCCGGATCGACTGGGTTGGTCACGACGCCATGCTGCTTGAGCGATGACCCGACAATAGCGCCATCAGCGATCGCGAGCACTGCCTGCACATTGTCGATCGTCGTCCCACTGCCGACATAAACGGGCAGATCAACGGCCGCTTTCACTTCGGCCACAGCTTCGAGCGGTGTCGCCTGGCCGGTGGCTGCGCCGGTCACGATCAAAGCATCGGCGCCAGCGGCCTTCGCATCGACCGCCGATTGCGCCAGCGGCTGTGCGACCAGGTTTTGCGTATATTTGGTTTGCACATCGGCCCACAGCTGCACGCGCCCTGCGCCTAAAGTCGCTCGCAGCCGCGTGATTTGAGCTGAGCAGGGGTGCACGATTCCCTGCGCCGAGATCACCGTATCAACGAAGACTTCAACGCGCACAAAATCCAGTTTGCAGGCAAACGCGAGCGCGATTTCAGCCTGCCATGCATTGAACTGGACGTTAATGCCAACCGGGATCGACGCCTCGCGCCGAATGTGGTGCGCGATGCTTGCCATCACCGCGATCTGCGTGGTGGTTGGTTCGCCGATCAGGTAGGGTTCGTCGCCAAAGTTCTCGACGATCAAACCATCGCAGCCTGCCCACCCTAATGCAGTCGCATCGATCAAGGCTCGTTCGTAAATCGCATCAACATCGCCGCCAAAATTGGGCGTCTCTGGCAGCGGCAGCAGATGCACCATGCCGATGATCGGCTTCTTCGTCAAAAATAAACTGTCTCTCCCCATTTCACCTCATTTGCTAGTTCTATACCGAAACCGAACGTGTTTGACCTCAAGGTAGCTGTCTAATCCCGGTTGGCCCAGCTCGCGGCCGATGCCACTCTGTTTCATGCCGCCGAACGGCGCGCGAAGATCGGTCACATCATTCACGTTGATACCGATGCCGCCCGCACGCAGTTTACGCGCTCCCCAATAAGCGCGATCGAGATCCTGCGTGTAAAGATAAGCCGCTAGACCGTAAGGCGTGTCGTTAGCGAGCGTGATGCCCTCGTCAAAGGTATCGAACGGCATAATCGGCGCGACTGGCCCGAACGTTTCTTCCTGCATCACGCGCATTGACGGGTCGACATCGACCAACACCGTCGGCGCATAAAAATAACCTTTGGGATGATAGCGTGGATCTTGCGGGCGTTCACCGCCGACCAGCACCCGCGCCCCCCGCTTTCGTGCGTCCTCTACATGCGCATGAGCCGTCTCGACGCCGCGCTCGTTGATCAGCGGCCCCATATCAGCGTCGGGCTCGGCCACGCCATCGGCAGCGATGCGCAAACGGGCTGCCGCCGTCGCAAAACGTTCAACAAAAATATCAAATATGCTCCGCTGCGCAAAAATGCGGTTCACGCCAATGCAAATTTGCCCGGTGTGCGAGAACTTCCGGCGCAGCGCTTCGGCAACAGCTAACTCAAGGTCGGCATCATCGCAAACGATGAAGGGCGCACTGCCGCCCAGCTCGAGGGTGATGCGCTTCAACTGGCGCCCAGCGCGTTCCGCGATCCAGCGCCCAGTCGCCAGTGAACCGGTGAAAGCAATCTTGCTCACCTCAGGATGCTCGACCAGCGCCGCCCCGGCAGCGCGCGCGCCGGTCACCACGTTGATCACACCCTCTGGCAGACCGGCTTCAACGAAAGCGCGCACGAAATCAAG
>DAOTYT010000093.1:0-6357 GCA_034434615.1 Anaerolineae bacterium
GTGTTGATGATGGGCCCCGGCGGCTACAAGCCGGCCGATTTTGTGCGCATTGGCATCGGCATGACGTTGATCGTTTTCGTCGTTTTGATGGTGGGCATGGCCCTGATCTGGGGCATTCGCTGACGGGCTAAAGCACCAGCCGCATCTCATTACTTAAGCGGAACCCCAAAGACTCGTAGACCGGCCGCCCCGCGTCGCTGGCGTGCAGCACCAGCAGATGGTACGCATTGGCGCGGCACCAGGTGATGATGGTTTCGGTGAGCAGGTGGGCGATGCCGTGACGCCGGTGATCGGGTTCAGTGTATACGTTCAACATATAGGCGCGCAGCGGGTTCGGCTCCAGCACGGTTGGCGGCCATTCCATCAGCCACAGGCCGGCGCCGCCCACGATCGCGCCGGACGTATCAAGCACCAGCCAGCCTCGATAACGCCCCTGCGCCATCTTCTCGCGCACCCACGGCGCAAAAGCGGATGTCATCGCATCCAGCTGCTCGTTGGTGCCGCTGCCCATCTCAGCGAACATGGCGCGGCGCTGATGCAGGATCGTCGGCACGTCGTCGAGGGTAGCCGGCCGAAGGGTGTAGCATTCGCTCATAGATGCCTCGATCATGGGTTAAGGATGATTTATGATAACCCAGCGACCGCGCAGCGACCGACGAGACGGGTGCGCGCGGGGCCAGCGCCGCCGCGCAGACCAGCGTAAAATGCGGCCCACTTTACGCATGCCGCGCTGCCATTTATACTAGGCGCAGTTTATCCCAAAACGTGCTATCACGTTCAAGCGTTCCTGATTCGCGCACCCGCGCGCTCAAGTTGCCGCAATTGACCAGTCACAGCAGGAGAATCGAAATGAGCAAAATCCCGGTAACAGTCGCTTATGGAGACGGCATCGGCCCCGAGATCATGGCGGCCTGCCTGCATATCATCAACAGCGCAGGCGCAGAGCTGGAGATCGAGGAGGTCGTCGTCGGCGAAAAGGTGTACCTGAGCGGCAACACGTCTGGCATCGACCCCGCGTTTTGGGACTCGATTCGGCGGACGAAGGTTTTTTACAAAGCCCCACTGACGACCCCGCAAGGAAGCGGTTTCAAAAGCATCAATGTGACCACGCGCAAGACGTTGAGCCTGTATGCAAATGTGCGCCCCAGCCGGTCGCTGCACCCGTTTGTCGATACGAAACATCCGAAAATGGACTTGGTCATCATTCGTGAGAATGAGGAAGACCTGTACGCGGGCATTGAGCACCGGCAGACCGACGAGGTGTACCAATGTCTGAAGCTCATCTCGCGGCCCGGCAGCGAACGCATCATCCGCTATGCCTTCGAGTATGCCAAAGCCAACAACCGCAAAAAGGTGACCTGCTTCACCAAAGACAACATCATGAAGCTGACGGACGGCTTGTTCCACAAGGTCTTCGATGAGATCGCGGCTGATTATCCGGAGATCGAGGCCGAGCATTGGATCGTCGATATCGGCGCGGCCAAAATGGCCGATACGCCCGAAAACTTCGATGTGATCGTCCTGCCGAATTTGTATGGCGATGTGCTTTCCGACGTAGCCGCGCAGATCGCGGGGTCGGTCGGCATGGCTGGCAGCGCCAATATCGGCGAACATGCCGCCATGTTCGAAGCGATTCATGGCTCGGCGCCGCGCCGCGCCGGCCAGAACCTGGCTAACCCCTCTGGCCTGCTGATGGGCGGCGTGATGATGCTCGTCCATATCGGCCAGCCGGAAGTCGCTGAACGGGTGCACAACGCATGGCTGCGGACGATCGAGGAGGGCATTCACACCTACGACATCTACCGCGAAGGGGTGAGCAGGGAAAAGGTGGGTACGCGCGAATTCGCGCAGGCGATCGTGGCGCGCCTGGGCCAGCAGCCGGAAACGCTGGCGCCGGTGAGCTATGCGCGCGGGGCTGGCATCCCCACGGCCATGCCGGCGGTCTACCGCAAGCCAGCCCAGCGCGAGCTGGTCGGCGTCGATGTGTTCCTGTACTGGGATCAAGATGGACGAGACCCGCGGGCCCTGGGAGAGGCGCTGAAGAGCACGAGCAGCGATGAAATCGCGCTGTCGATCATCACCAACCGCGGCCTGAAGGTGTGGCCCGGTGGCGCGCCGGAGACGTTCTGCACCGATCACTGGCGCTGCCGTTTCATGTCGCCGGTTGATGGCCAGCCCGTCACCCAGCAGCAGATCATCGACCTGCTCCAGCGCGTACACGAAGGCGGCTTCGATATCATTAAGACCGAGCAGTTGTACCTCTTCGATGGCGAGCCGGGCTTTTCATTAGGACAAGGCCAGTAGGCGTTCTGCCTGCATCGCCCCTCACCCCCTGCGACTTCACCGCCGTCTCTCCCCAGCACCGCTGTGCGGCTGGGGAGAGCGCGCCCTCCTCAGAAAACCGCCCGCATCTCCACTTGAGTCTGTTGTTTTCGAGCGAGCAGCATGTTATAATGCGTAATTGTTACTGATGCGTAATGCAGCTCATCCAATAAAGTTTCATATCTATGTTGAGTTAGGAGCGTGAGATATGGCAAAACATTTTCGTCTGCTAGCCCTGTCCTGTGCTGTACTGGCCCTCCTGGCAGTCTCTTTGGTTAGGGGTGCTCGAACGGTTGCGCAGGATGAGGGCCGTGTGTGCGAGGGAGTCGATATCGTCTTCTTCCCCGGCGGCTCACCCGGCGGCCCGTTCGAAACGGTCGTCTTCAATGGCGCCCGCCGCGCTGCTGAAGACCTCGGCGCCAACATTCAGTACTTCTGGTCAGACTGGGATCCGCAGCGGATGGTCACGCAGCTGAGCGAGGCCATCGCCATCAACCCCGATGGCATCGCCATCATGGGCCACCCGGGCGATGACGCCTACCGCGCTCTGGTTGACCAGGCGATCGAACAGGGCATCATCGTGACGGCGATGAACGTCCCCCTGCCCGAGCTGCAAGCCCAGTATGGCTCGATGGGTTTTGGCTATGTCGGCGCTTTCCAGTATACCGCCGGCTACTCGCTGGCTCAGGAAGCGATCAGACGCTTTGGTTTGGGCGAAGGCGATAAGGCGTTCGTGTGGGGCCTGCTGGCGCAGGCTGGGCGCGGCGAGCGCACTCGCGGCGTCGTTGAAGGCCTAGAAGAAGCTGGCATCGAGGTCGTCTATCAGGAGATCGACTCGGCGACCAATGCCGACGCTTCCGCCGGCATCGCGATCTTCACCGGCGTCATGGCCGCCAATCCCGATATTGATCTGGTCGTGACCGACCACGGCAACCTGACGGCCTCGCTGCAAACCTTCCTTGAGGCGGCCGGCCTGGGCCCCGATGATGTCTTCACCGCGGGTTTCGACCTGTCTCCGGCGACCGTCGTCGCGATTCAGGGCGGGTGGACAGACCTCGTGATCGATCAGCAGCAGTACTTGCAGGGTTATCTGCCAGTCCTGCACATCTGCCTGGCGAAGAAATACAACTTCTCTGGGTTGACGGTGGATACCGGCGCCGGTTTTGCCAGCGCTGATAACATCGATATCCTCGCGCCGCTGGTCGAAATGGGCATTCGTTAGTTTTTTGCCCCGATACCTTTGCATGAGGAGCGCCTTGGTGAGGGGCGCTCCTCATGCTCTAAAATGCTGCTGCAGGCCGATTGAGGGCAAAACAACTTATGGAAACCCCACGTTTAGAGCTCAGAAACGTGAGCAAGTCGTTTGGCGACGTGCAGTCGCTGCGCAACATCAATTTTACGGTCGGCATGAACGAGGTCGTGGGACTGCTGGGCGATAACGGCGCGGGCAAATCCACCATCGTTAAGATCATTACTGGCTATCACCAGCCCGACAGCGGGGAGATCTACTTTAAAGGCCAGCGCGTTGAGAACCTGACTGTGCCCAAAGCGCGCGCACTGGGCGTTGAGACGGTTTATCAAGAACGCGCGCTGGCCGAACAGCAGACGCTGTGGCGCAACATCTTCATGGGGCGCGAACTCACGTCGTACCTCGGCTTCCTGAACATCAACAAGATGCGCCGCGAGACTGACCGGCTGATGCTGGACGAGTTGGGCTTCACGTCCTCAGCAGTCTCGCCGGACTCCACTATTAGAGGCTTTTCCGGCGGCGAGAAGCAGGGCGTGGCGATCGTGCGCGCACTTTATTTCAATGCTGAACTCATTATTCTGGACGAACCGACGATGGGGCTGGCGCTGAGCGAGACGCACAAGCTGCTCAACTTCGTGCGCGAGATCAAGCGCGCGGGCAAATCGGCCATTTTCATTGACCACAATGTCTTCCATGTGTATGAAGTGGCCGACCGCATCGTGCTGATCGACCGTGGGCAGGTAGCAGGGGAGTTTATGACGAGCGAGATCACGCTCAATGAACTCCTCGACAAGATGCGGCACGTCGCCGAAACCGGCATGCTCGATTGATTCGCCATGATCAACGTTAGCCACCCCGCTCAGAGTGGAGAAACTCAATGACCAGTGCGCAGGCAGGTAAACGTAAAATCGACAGGCCGCCAGCTTCAAGCGGTGGCGTGGAACGCTTCGTTCGGCGCAACGGCATCCAGCTCGGCATCATCGGCGTCATGCTGGGGCTGTGGCTCTTCTACATGAGCTTCGCCCCGAACGTGTTCGCCAGTGAAAACATCTACCGCGCCTTCATGCAAAGCGTGCCATTTTTCGGCATCGTCGCGCTGCCGCTGACGATGCTCGTCATCGCGCGCGAGATGGATCTCTCGTTCCCTTCGATCATGGGGATCAGCGTGACGACGTTCGTGCTGGTCGAACGGGCGACGGGCAGCATCTTGCCCGCTTTTGCCGCCTGCCTGCTGACCGGGCTGCTGGTCGGCACGCTGAACGGCTTGATCGTCGTTTACGTGGGGCTGCCTTCGCTGATCGCCACGATCGGAACGCAGTTTTTTTGGCGCGGCATGGTGCAGGTGATCACCGATGGGCGCAGCTTTGCGCTGGCGCATCTGCGCGGCGACCCACTGCGCGAACTGCTGGTGGGGCGTTTGTTCGGCTTCGTCCCCATGCAGATGGTGTGGATGGTGATCATCGCGATCCTCGTCTGGGTGATCCTCAACCGCCATCGTTTTGGCGCGCATGTCTATCTGATCGGCGATAATGAAAACAGCGCGCGCCTGATGGGTGTGCCAGTCGCCCGAACACGGATCCTCCTCTTCTCGATGGTTGGCTTAGCGGCTGGTTTCGCTGGGCTGCTCAACGCGCTCGATATTTCGAATCTGTTCACCAATCTCGGCGAGGGCTACCTGCTCATCGGCCTGGCATCGGTGTTTTTGGGCGGCACCTCAGTCCTCGGCGGCACGGGCACGATCCTCGGCACCTTCATCGGATGCTTCATCATCGCATCGATCCAGCCCGCGGTCGTCGCCATTGGCTGGAGTGGTTTCACCACGCAGGTGATCTACGGCTTCATCATCGTGCTGGCTGTGGCCATGCACACGATCGTGCGCCGGCGCTTCAGGCTCGGCTGACGCTGAAGCTGCCTCGCGAGGGCGCGGCTGTTCAGCCTGTACCGTTCCTCGCAGGCCACGAAAGTGAAATTGTGTGGTACAATTCAATGCAGCGTGGGCACTGCCGCTGGCGCGTCGCCCACGCTCTTGCTTTTCTGGCGCCCCTGTGCGCGCCGCTATCCATGCTCGAGGCCTTGTGCAATTTAACGACTTAAACTTGATCGATCCCCTGCTGCGCGCCGTGCGCGCGGAGGGCTATGTGGAACCCACCCAAATCCAGCGGCAGGCGATCCCGCCCGCCTTAGCCGGGCGCGATGTGCTGGGCTGCGCGCAGACCGGCACTGGCAAGACGGCGGCATTCGCCCTGCCGATTTTGCAGCGCCTTCATGCTGCGCCAGCAGCGCGCCGTATTCGCGCATTGGTGCTTGCGCCCACGCGCGAGCTGGCCGCCCAAATCGGCGACAGCTTCGCCGCCTATGGCCGCCATCTCCCTTTCAGCCATACGGTCATTTTCGGTGGGGTTGGCCAGTCTGCGCAGGAACAAGCGCTGCGCCGCGGGGTCGATATTCTCATCGCCACGCCCGGCCGCCTGCTCGATTTGATGGAACAGCGCATCGTCCGCCTTGATGCAATTGAGTATTTCGTCCTCGATGAGGCCGACCGGATGCTGGATATGGGCTTCATCCATGATGTGCGCCGAGTGGTCGCCGCGCTGCCCAAGTGCCGGCAAACGCTGTTTTTCTCGGCGACGATGCCGCCCGATATTCAGCAGCTGGCCGCCAGCATTTTGAGCGCTCCCGTCTACGTCGAAGTGACCCCGCAGGCGACCACAGTAGAAAAGATCGACCAAAGCGTTTTCTTCGTCGAACAGGCGCAGAAGCGGCATCTGCTTGAGCACCTGCTGCGC
>DAOTYT010000094.1:0-13731 GCA_034434615.1 Anaerolineae bacterium
CCGAGCGCTTTGAGCTGCGCGTATTCGGCGGCTGCGCGTTCGTCCGTCCCTTCCGCTAGGTGGATGAACCATGGGATATGCGGCGGCGTTGTGCGGTAAGAGCGGACGATCTGCACCCTAGTCTCGAAATGCAGCGAATGCGCCCACCCAAAGGGTTCCACCAGCCGCACGGGCAGGTCAATGGAGGACAGCGTGCGCGGGCGTGGGTTATGCTGGGCGACTGTGAGTGCGCCGCACAGCAGGTTCTTAAGCAGGCCGATGAACAGGCGATCAGCCAAAGGGTAGGCGCGCAGCGAACAAAAAGGCTCTTCATTCAGCCTGCGGTCAATGTCCTCGCCCCAGTCATGCGCATTGTCGTATCGGTCGCGGAAACGTGTTCGCGGGTAATGATTCAGTTCAAGATGGTCGTGCGCGTTGACCAGCGCGGGGAAAACGGACAGCCCATGCAAATCGATGCGTTGGGCGCGTGGGTAGGGCGCTGCGCAAATGCTGCGGTCAGCTGCCAGCTCAAACGGCGGATGTGCCGCCGCATCTGCGCTGTGCCAGTCGCCGCGGCGCGCATTGACGAGATGGAACGGCTGGGCCATGAATGAGCCGAATATGGCTGACGATACCGGTCATTATAGTCACAAACCCACAAATGGTCGAACCGCTCTCCATCAGTCGTAGTTAGCGTTGAGCGATGGCGCATAACGGTTCACTGTTTCTTCGCCCAACTTGCTGACCAGTTTCTCGCGCAGTTTTGGGGTTTCCTCGGCCCATTTTGAGCGAAGCTGTTCTTTCGTCGCGCGGCCGCCGCTGCCTGCCTCGGTCATCATGCCGCCGGCCACTGCCGGTGCGCGCGTGATCACACGCTGAACTTCGCTCGCCGCACATGCAGGGCAGGCTGGGGCGGGGCCATCGAACCCGTGGCGTGTCTCAAATTGGTGGCCGCATACAATACAGCGATAATCATACAAGGGCATAGGCAAACTCCTCAACCACCTGCGAGCATTGTATCACGGATTTGCGCCCCCGATCATTCTAGACGAATGCGCGGGTTGAGCAGCGCATATAAGATGTCGGCGGCCAGATTAGCGAGCGCGACGAAGAAGATCACGACCATCACGATCGCCTGCATGAGGGGAATATCCTTGCGCAGGATGGCGGTCGTCATCAGCCTTCCCAGCCCAGGGTAGCTGAAGACATTTTCGATCACGATCAGACCGCCGATCAACCAGCCGAATGACAGCGCGATCACCGTAATGGTTGGCAGCAGCGCGTTGCGCAGCACATGCTTGAAGATCACCTGCCTGCGCGGCAGCCCCTTCAGCTCCGCGGTGCGGACATAAGGCTTTTTCAGCTCGTCGATCACGCCCGCGCGCGTCATGCGAACGACATAGGCCATGAGGACGAATGTCGCCGCGATGGCGGGCAGGGTGAGCTGACGAAGCCATTCTCCCAGAGGAGCATCGGGCGGCGCAGTGGCCGACGCCGGAAACCAGCCCAGACCCAGGGCGAACACGTTGATCAGGACAAGCCCGGTCACGAATTCGGGCAAGCCGACGACGCTCAACGTCAGCACCAAGATCGCGCCATCGAGCAAACTGTTCTCGCGCAGGCCGGCGATCACGCCGAGACCGATCGAGAGCGGAATGCTGATGACCAGCGCCAGCGCTGCCAGCCGCAGCGAATTACCGAGCCGTTCCAGCACCAGCGGGCGGATTGGGGCGCTGCCGCCGGTGAAGGAAGTGCCCCAGTCGCCGCCGGCGAAGCGCGTCAACCAGTTGATGTATTGCGTCGGAATTGGATCGTTTAAGCCGAGCTGCTGGCGTAAATTCTCGATCGCTTCAGGCCGGGCTTCGCGGCCAAGGATCAGCCGCGCCGGGTCGCCCGGCAACACCTGTGTGAGCAGAAAGATGATCGCCGAGGCGATCAGCAGGGTCAGCGCGAGCAGCAGTAAGCGGCGGGTGAGGAAGCGCGCCATGCTCGTCAGTCTCCCAACGCGTTAACCACCGCCGACTCGGGCGGTGTTTGCTGAAGCACGCGCAGCTCATCGGCAGGGATATGGCAGCGAATGAAATGCCCGTCCCCGCAGTCTTGCCATGGGGGCGCTTCCTGCTCACAGATCGCGCCGACTTTGCGCGGGCAGCGCGTGTGAAAGCGGCAGCCGCTGGGAAGCTGGCGAGCGCTGGGCAGTTCACCTTCAAGGCGGATGCGCCCCTGTTTCACTGTTGGGTCAGGCACGGCGATGGCTGAGATCAGCGCTTCGGTGTAAGGGTGGGACGGCGCAAGGTAAACCTGATCGACATCGCCAGTTTCGACGATCTCCCCCAGATACATGACGACGATCCAGTCAGCCAGGTAGCTGACGGCGCGCAGATCGTGAGATATGAACAGATAGGACGCCCCTTGTTCGGCGCGCAGATCTTTGAGAAGGTTGAGGATGACCGACTGCACCGATACATCGAGCGATGATGTCGGTTCGTCGGCCAGTACCAGCGCGGGGTTGGTCGCAAAAGCCCGCGCGATCGCGACGCGCTGTTTCTCGCCGCCGCTTAGCTCGCTGGGATAGCGGTCAGCATATTCCGGCGTCAGCCTCACGGCGTTCAACAGCGCACTCACGCGATCATGCAGCTGCTCGCGCGAAAGGGTGCGATCCAGCCTCCGGATCGTCCGGCTGATGGCCGCGCCGACCGTCATGAACGGGTTGAGGGCGTCGTTGGGATTTTGAAAAACCATTTGAAGTTCGCGTAGCTCGGCTGGCTTTCGTTCGTTCAGACGGAGGCTTAACGGCAGTTCGAGCAGTTCGAGCTCTCCGCTGTCAGCGGTTTCCAGCCCGATGATGCAGCGCGCTAGCGTAGTCTTCCCGCTGCCGCTTTCTCCGACGAGGCCTAAGGTCGAGCGCCGGCGGATCGCGAGCGATACGTCATCGACCGCGCGAACGCCACTGCTGGGGCGGCCCAGCCAGCGATCGAAAAGGGAGCGGCGGCCGAAGGTCTTGCGTATGGAAATCGCTTGGAGTACGTGCCCGGGGCGCGGCGCAGCATCGACTCCGCGCGTTTTGGGCGACGTATCAATTTGCAGTGAACCATCAGCGATCTCGCGCCAGCGATGACATTTGATCAGCCGTCCATCATGGATGACTTCCAGCGCTGGTTTTTCGTCGTGGCAGCGCTGTTCGGCCGCTGGGCAGCGGTCGGCAAAGACACACCCGCGCGGCCGTTCGGCCAGCGAAGGGGCTGCCCCCGGGATCGTCGGCAGCCGCGTTTCCACGCCGGTCGTCGGGCGGGGCAGGCTTGCCAGCAGGCTGATCGTGTATGGATGGAGCGGCCGCTTGAACAGATCGGTCACTGGGGCGCTGGCCATGACTTCACCGCCATACAGCACGGTCACGCGGTCGCAAAGCTGCGCGACCAGCCCTAAGTCATGCGAGACATAGAGCGCGGCGGCGCCATTCTCGCGGATGAGTTCGCGGAATAAATCGAGGATGACCGCCTCGGTCGTCACGTCCAAGCTGGTCGTCGGCTCGTCGAGGATCAGCAGGCGCGGCCGTGCGCTCAGCGCCATGGCGATCGTCACGCGCTGCTGCATGCCGCCGCTCAATTGATGTGGGTAGCGCGCTGCAACCGTCTCCGGGTCAGCGATTTTGACGCGGCGCAGCATCTCGATGGCACCCGCGCGTGCCTGAGCGCGCGTAAGGCCATCGTGCAGCCGCGTGATCTCGGCGATCTGCTCCCCGATGGTGTAGGACGGATTCAGCGAGGCGAGCGCATCTTGCGGTACCAAGCTGAACCCACGACCCCACAGCGCGCGCATCTGGGCGGCCGAGTGATGCGTGATCTCCTCTCCGTCGAAGAAGATGCGGCCTCCGCTAATGCGGGCATTAGGAGCCAGATAACGCATGAGCGCAAGGGCCAATGTCGATTTGCCGCTGCCGCTTTCGCCCACCAACCCGTGGATCTCGAGTGAATTGATCTCCAGCGAGATATCCAGCAGCGCATTGGCCCAGCCGCCCTCCAGCTTATAATCGATCGAGAGTGCTTCAGCAGCGATGACGGGCGTCGTCATACGAGCTGTCCCTCATAGCGGAAGATACGCCGCAGTCCATCGGAGAGCAGATTGACACCGATGATGAGCAGCGCGATCGCGCCGGCCGGCGCCCACAGCGCCCACGGCGTCTGCGAGAACGAGTCGCGCGCGTCGTTAACCATCCGTCCCCAATCGGGGGAGGGCGGCTGGACGCCCAGCCCAAGGAAACCGAGCGACGCGGTCAAAAAGATCGCATACGAAAAACGCAGCGAACCCTCTACGACCAGCGCCGGCAGCACGCCGGGCAGAATTTCGCGGAAGAGGATGAATGCGGTCGACTCGCCGCGCAGTTTGGCCGCTTCGATGTAGCCGCTGTCGCGGATATTCAACGTTGCGCTGCGAACCACACGGGCGACGATCGGCGTATAGAGGAGCGTGATCACAACGACGATGCCGATCGCTGATGAACCGATCGTGCCGAGCATGACCATCGCCAGCAGCAGCGCTGGGATCGCCAGCAGGCCGTCCATAGTGCGTGAGACCAGTTCGTCGATCGTGCCGCCATAATAGCCGATGAACAGGCCGGTGCAGGCGCCGAGAAAAACCGCCAGCGCCGAGGCCAGCAGCGGCAGCGCGATGATATCGCGCGCTCCCCATACGACTCGGCTGAACACATCGCGTCCAAGACGGTCGGTTCCGAATAAATGATCGGCTGAGGGCGCTTGGCGCGCCGCCCCGCGGATGATTTCATCGTAGCGATAGGGCGCGATCCATGGGCCGAAAATTGCGGTGAGGATGAAGATCGTGACAATGAGCAGGCCGATCACGGTGAGCGGCCTGCTCACGAGCTGACGTAGGCTTTTTCGTAAGGCGCTGCGCAGTCTAGGCTGCCGCAAGGGCTGCATTTGATCGACAGTTTTTTGGGGGAATGTGCTCATGAGGGATAAACCTATCGCGTCAGCCAGAACTTGGAGGGGCAGCATCTTGATTCAGGGCTGCCCCATTCGCGTGGCTTTGCGTTAGCGCGGGCCAGATGGTTGCCGTTTAGCTGCCGGACAGATAGACTGTGCGCAGATCGGTTAAGCCTGGAAACGGCGCCATCTCCAAGCCCATCACGTTGGCGCGGGTTGCACCGAACAGCGGCGCGAAATAGGGGATGATGATCGGGCCGCGGTCGCGGAAAATCGCGCTGATCTCGGCATAGATCGCTTGGCGCGCTTCTGGGTCGGTCGTTCGGCTGGCTTCAGCCACCAGCGCCTCGACTTCCGGATCGACGAAGCGCGTCTCATTGAAATAGGTAGCGATGCCGCTCTCGACGTAAGCCTCGCGCAGCAGGATTTGCGGTGAAGGCCGGTCGCCCCAGCCGGTGATGCCCAATTCCACATCGAAATAGTTATCGGGATTGCTGATATCGTAGTAGTAGCCTTCTTCGCGGATTTCGACGTTGATGTTGAAGCAGCCCGTCTCGTTCCACTGCTGCTGGATCACCGTCGCTAAGTCGGGGTACTCGAATGCGTTTGGCGCATAGAGCGTCGCGGTCAGCACATCGATGCCGGCCTCGGCCAGCAGTTCGCAGGCGCGGGCAGGGTCATACTCTTGATTCTGCACAGTGGCGTCATAGAAGAATTCGAACACGGGAGCGATCGGGTCATTATTGCCGATGACTCCGCGGCCCTGCAGCAGCAAATCATTCAGCAGCTCGCGGTCAGTGGCGTGCTTGATCGCCTGGCGCACGCGCACATCCTCTCCAGCGAAGCCCTCATCCGTCCTCAGGCGGATGACAGGGTGCTGGCTGGTGGCGCGCTGCAGCACCACGATCCCATCAACACCTTCTAACCGGTCGATCTGCTGGATCGGGGTCTTGAAAATAAAATCGACTTCACCGCTCAAGAGGGCATCAACCTGCGCGACCACGTCATCGATGTAAATATGCTCGACCGCATCGAGGTAAGGCAGGCCTTCCTGCCAGTAATTGTCATTGCGCACCAGCAGGGCGCGCGCCCCCGGGCTGAACGACTCGAGGCGGAACGGGCCGGTGCCGTTAAAGCTCGCGAAGGGGTTATCACCCTGCTCCAGCCGGTTCGGGACCGAGCCGTCCTTCACGATTAGCGCTTGCCGAGCGCCGACTCCGTACAGGAAATCGGCGTTGACTTCGCTGAGCGTAAAGACGACGGTGCTGGCATCCGGCGCGCTGATCTCAAAGTCGCCTAGCAGGTTGATCGCAGGCGACCCCAGCTCGCGCAGACGGTTGAACGTGTAAACGACATCTGCCGACGAGAAGGACGACCCATCATGGAAAGTCACGCCTTCGGCCAGTGCGAAGGTGTACGTCAGCCCGTCGTCACTAATCTCCCAGCTGGTAGCGAGGTTCGGCCCGATCGTTGCGTCGGGCAGCACCTCGACCAGGTAATCGTAAATGGCGCGGTTGAGCGCGGTTTCGGGGTCATTGGTGTGCAGTGCCGGGTCGAGCACGACGGGCGCTGGCATGCCAATGCGCAGGACGCCGCCCGGCTGTTGGGCGCTGACGATTGTGCCCAGCAAGAGGGCTGCGAACAGCGCGCAGAACGCGATGGCGCGCGTCGTTCTCAAAGCTTTGCTCATTATTGCCTCCCTGAATACAGGTCAATTAGATGAGGGCACTGGTGAGACCAGCGCAGGGGTGAGCCCTAGATGGAGGCATCGAGTTCAAGCAGCTTTACCCCAGCTTCTACCGTTTGCCCGACTGTGTAATAGATCTCAACGACCCGTCCATCATAAGGCGCCTTGATGCGATGTTCCATCTTCATCGCTTCAATTACGAGCAGTATATCACCTTTGTGGACGATCTGCCCGCTTTCTACATCAATCTTAATGACCTGCCCAGGCATCGGCGAGCGGAGCGAACCCGCGCTGTCGCTGCTTGTTTGTCCGGTGGGCAGCGGCGACTGCCAGCACAGATGAAACGCTGTGCCGTCGGCGTGCAGCCAAATATCGGCCCCGCGCGCTGACGCTACGACGCGCTGCCGGTGGCCGTCGATCTCGATCGACCAGTTCCGCAGGCCAGCGTCCTCCAGCGCTGCCCGCGCATGCACCTCGTAGCGGGTATCGTCGATCTGAGCCGTGAAATGAGGCATGCTGCCCGCTAGCAGCACCTCGAACTGCGCGTCGTGCCAGCGGAAGCGGTGGCGAGCAGGGCGGTACGGGTTGTTGCGCCAGCCGGAAGTGTATCCCTGTCGCATCAGGGCGGCCGCTATCAAGATGGCTGGCGTCGGAGGCGGATCGGCGGCCACCAATTCAGGGTAGCGATCGATGAAGCCGGTATCGGTCTCGCCAGCACGGAACGCCGGGTGCTCGACAATACGGCGCAGAAAGGTAACATTGGCGCGCAGCCCAAGCAGGCATAGGTTGGCCAGCGCGCGATCTAAGCGGCGAATCGCTTCGGTGCGCGTCGAGCCATAGGCGATGACTTTGGCGATCAGCGGATCGTAGTAGGGGCTGATGATCGCCCCACTGCGCACACCGCCGTCGATTCGAATGTCCTCTGGCGCGCGCCAGGCCACGATTTCACCAGTTACAGGGAGGAATTGGTTGGTCGGGTCCTCGGCATAGACGCGCGCCTCGATGGCATGGCCGCGCCTGTGCAGCGATGCCGCCAGCTCGTCCAACCGTGCGCCTTCTGCGATCTCGATCTGCCAGCGCACGAGGTCAATGCCGTAGATCAGTTCCGTGACGGGATGCTCAACCTGAAGGCGGGTGTTCATCTCCAGGAAGTAAAAGCTGCGCTCAGCATCGAGGATGAATTCGACTGTGCCGGCGTTCGTATACCCGATCTGCTCGCCGATCTGGACAGCGGTCGCGCACATGCGTGCGCGCAAGTCGTCATCCAGCGCGGGCGAGGGGGCTTCTTCAATCACCTTCTGATGCCGCCGCTGGATGCTGCACTCGCGTTCGCCCAGCGCGATGACGCGTCCGTAGTGGTCACCGATGATCTGCACTTCAACATGGCGCGGGTTGACGATCGCCTTCTCGAGCATCAGCGTTGGATCGCCAAATGCTTGCGCTGCCTCACGACGGGCAGCTTCCAGCGCCGCGGGCAAATCTGCCAGATCGCTGACCAGCCGCATGCCGCGACCACCGCCGCCGGCCGCTGCTTTGATCATGACCGGCAGGCCGATCACTTCCGCCGCGTCGAGAAACGCGCCATCGCTTTGGTCTTCGTCGGTATAGCCCGGCACCAGTGGAATGTTGGCGAGTAACAGTTTGGCGCGCCGTTTATCGCCCATCGAGGCGATCGCCTGCGGCGATGGGCCGACCCAGATCAGCCCGGCCTCGATCACGCTGGCGGCGAACGCCGCGTTTTCCGAAAGGAAACCATACCCCGGGTGCAGCGCATCGGCACCGGCGCGCTGCGCGGCAGCTATAATCGCCGGCCCATTGAGATAGCTCTCGGCGACTGGCGCTGGCCCAATGTTGATCGCCTCATCGGCCAGTTCAGCGTGTACTGCGTCGGCATCGGCATCGGAATAAACGGCGACAGACGCAATCCCTATCTCCCGGCAGGTGCGGATGATACGGCAGGCGATCTCACCCCGATTGGCGATCAAAAGTTTGCGGATCATGTGGCTCACTCCGAAGGTTCAGCCCAGCGGGGTGGGCGTTTACTCATGAAAGCAAGCATGCCTTCTTGGCCGTCGACGCTTTGGCGCAGGCTGTTGAGCAGCCGCGCCCGATACGGCAGCGATTCATCGAGCGACTGGCGCATCGACGTGAACAACAGCGTCTTGCAGGCTGCCAGCGCATGAGGACTGCACTGGCGTAATTCATTCAGCACGGCCTGTGTGCACTCCTCTAAAATTTCTGGCGGGCAAACCTCGTGCACCAAACCATATTCATGAGCGCTTACCCCATCGAAGCGAGCGCCGGTCAGCATCAGCAGGCGTGCGCGCGTCGGGCCGAGGCGTTGAAGCACGTAGGGCGCTATCACGGCGGGCGCCAACCCGAGGCGAACCTCTGGCAGGCCAAACGAAGCGGAGGTCGCCGCCACGGCGATATCGCTTACGCAGACCAGCCCGAAGCCGCCGCCGAGCGCCGCGCCGTCAATGCTGGCGACTACGACCTGCGGTGCTTCATTGACGGCGCGCAGCAGCACGTCCAACCGAGCGACAGTCGCATCCTGTTCGGCCTCAGTCATCTGGGCTGCGGCCTGCAAGTCGCCAATGTCGCCACCCGCGCAGAAGTGGCCGCCCGCGCCGCTGAGGACAACTGCCCGAACCGACCGATCTTCGCGCAGCGCGGCGAAGGCTGCGATCAGGTCTTCCACCATCTGGAAGTTCATCGCATTGCGCTGCGCTGGCCGGTTCAAGGTGATGCGCGCGAACGGCGGTTGCACGTCAACGATGATCGTCTCGTAGTTTGTCATCGCGCCAGCTCCTGCTCGGTGGTTGACATGTCGTCGTCCCACAGCATCGAGAGCAGGGCGCCAGCCAGCGATTTGCCCAGACCATCGATGCGCAACGAACGGGTTGCGCCGCCATCGAGCGCGCGTTGCAGGACGAAATTGAGGGCTTGAATGTTGTCGAGTTCGTAGCGGGTCACTTCGCCGAGGGCTAGGTCGCCAAGATAGGCTTTGACCCGCTCAGCCGTCAGCTTAGCCTTAAGAGCGGCGTAGGCTTCTGGCGAGCGGGCGATGACGCTGATGTTGGCGATATCGCCTTTGTCGCCCGCCCGCCCGTAGGCGAGGTCATAGAGATGGCGTGCCATCACTCCACCTCCTGTACGGTTACCTGCGGCTGGACGCAGCTCCGGTCGATCAGCGCCGGCCACAGCCCGAGGATCGCTCGCGGCTCCGCGCCGACCGTCGTGCCGCTCACGCTCATGCCGGCCGGGCCGCTTAAGCCGTTTGCCATGATGCGGCGGACGGCCGTCTTGAGCGTGTCCTGATCGTCGGCCGTGAAGACGACGCGCACGATCACCTCATACGGGTCATCGGGCAGCGGGGCCAGCTCGCCGTACAGGCTGTTGATGCCGAGGTAACGGTATTCAACACGGCGGATTGGCAGCCCGTGCCACGTCTCGTCGATCATCGTCTTGAGCTGTTCGACCTTGCGCCATGCCTCTGGCCAGCCGATCGTGAAGATCAGCTCGCGCATGTATCCTTCTAGCAAACCCAGATTGACCTTGAGCTGTTCGGGGCGCGGCCGGCCGGTCACCCCGCTGACGCGCACGCACCCCCCACGGTCGTCATCCAACCGCAGCGTCGTGAAATCCGCGCTCACGTCCGGCGTGAGATAATGGGCTGGATCGTGCACCTCGTAGAGGAGCTGCTCTTTGACAGTTTCGGCGCATACATAGCTGGGCAGGCCGGGCGTGCCGTAGATGGCGAACGAGCCATCCGG
This sequence comes from Anaerolineae bacterium, assembly GCA_034434615.1. Classification (GTDB taxonomy): domain Bacteria; phylum Chloroflexota; class Anaerolineae; order Aggregatilineales; family Phototrophicaceae; genus Flexifilum. The sequence continues at coordinate 10,386 of DAOTYT010000094.1, forward strand.
GTCGACACTGGCGATGGGATAGCCGAGATGCGGCAGGTCGCGCGGATTGACGCGATCGATCAGCGCGAGGCTGTTGCCGCCGACGACCTGCCCAGTGCACTCGAGCAGGTGACCGGCGACGATGCCGGCCGCCAGCCGATCCCAGTCATCCCATGACCAGCCGTAATGCGCGACCAGCGGAGCGAGATACAGGCAGGGGTCTGCCACGCGGCCGGCGATGATGATATCCGCGCCAGCCTTCAGCGCCTCAACGATCGGCGCCGCGCCGAGATAGACGCTCGCCGTGACGATCGGCAGGTCAGCCGTCGGCGGGAGCGCCTCGCCCGTCTCGAGATGGGCGAAAGACGCGCCGCCGCGCTGGAGATCGGCCAGCTGCTCGAGGATGTCATCACCCGTCACCGCAGCGATCCTGAGGCCGCGCAGTCCCAGTTTCGAAGCTGTCTGCGCGACCGCCGCCGCCGCTCCAAGCGGATTGAGGCCGCCGCCGTTCGTGATCAATGGGATCTTGCGCTCGAACGCCTTTGGCAAAATCTGCCGAGCGATGATATTGATGTCGAACGTGTAACCCCGGTCAGGGTTGCTGAGGCGATCTTTTTGCAGGATGGCGAGTGTGAGTTCGGACAGCGCCTCGAAGCACACAACATCGACGTGCCCCCCCTCGATCATCGGCAGGGCGCGGGTCACATCGTCTCCGTAAAATCCTTGAGCTGATCCTATTCGAAAAGACATCGTGCTGAACTCTCTAAAAATAGTTCGTAAAGCCTCCGCGCGCCCTCAAAAGGACAATGCCGTAGTGCAAGCGCTGCTTCAACAGCTGACAGCCGCCCATGCTTCGGCAGAGCAGATCAGGTGCGCGGGTTGAAATTTTCCAGCTTGGCGATGATGCCGAGCATGACCTCATCGGCGCCGCCTCCGATCGACGTCAGCCGGCTGTCGCGGAAGTAGCGTGAGATCGGCGTTTCCTCCATATAGCCCATGCCGCCGTAAAACTGCAAACAAGTATCGGCCACTTCGCGCGAGAGGCGGCCGACCTTGAGCTTGCACATCGAGGCGATCTTCGTGACTTCGAGCGAGGTTTCGTCGTTCTCCAGCAGGCTGGCACAGTAGTAATTGAGCTGACGCAGCGCTTCGATCTCGGTCAGCAGCTCACCGAGCTTGAACTGGATCCACTGGTTGGCGATTAGCGGTTTGCCGAAGGCGCTGCGTTCCTGGCAGTAGCGGATCGTTTGGCGCACGGCCATCTCCATGCCGCTCACGCCGAGGATAGCGGCGACCAGCCGTTCGCGCTGGAACTGCTCCATCTGCAGGTAAAAGCCCATCCCTTCAGCGCCAATGCGGTACGACTGCGGCACGCGCACATTCTCAAACGAGAGGACTGCAGTATCGCTGCTGTGGTTGCCCATCTTTTTTAATTTGCGGCTGACGATGAACCCCGGGGTCTTCGTCGGCACGATGATCAACGACATCCCCTTGTAGCCGGTGCCCGGCTCTGTACGGGCGAGCAGACACACCCAGTCGGCCTGCGTCCCATTGGTGATGTACATCTTGCTGCCGTTGATGACGTAATCGTCGCCATCGGGTTCAGCGCGCGTGATGATGCTGGCAACATCGGATCCGGCGTTCGGCTCGGTGACGGCGATCGCGCCGACCATTTCGCCGCGGAGAGCCGGGGCCAAAAACTGGCGGCGCAGCTCGTCGGAGCCATATTTGGCCAACGCTGGCGTACACATATCGGTATGCACGGTGATGCCCATCGGCACGCCGCCGCAGGGGATGCGCCCCAACTCTTCGCACAGCACCACCGTGAACCAGATATCCGCTTCCGCGCCGCCGTACTCCGCGGGGTAGCTTAGCCCGAGGAAGCCGAGTTCACCCATTTTCTTGAGGACATCGTGCGCCGGCCAGATCTCGGCTTCTTCCCACTCATCGACGTGCGGCACGATCTCGTTCTCGACGAATGCGCGCACCGACTTGCGGAACATTTCATGCTCGTCGGTAAAAGGATTGAATAAACTGGGAGCGGATTTTGTCTCAACAGCCATAATAGTTTTACCTCATCAAATTCTGCTGTTTTCGCGAATCTTTTCTCAGGCATCCCAATAAGCATCTCAACGGCGCATGCCGCGCTCTGAGATGATGCCGATCAGTGCGAGCAAAAGGCCGCCGCCGCAGCAGATGAGCAGCGTATTTTGCCCAAAGCTGGATGTGACGAATGCAATGATGCCAGCTATCAGCAGCCCCACGAGGATAATGCGCGCGACCAGCCGCGTTGAGCGCGAAACCTGCCGCGCGCGTTCTTCGTTGGCATCATTCATGATCACATCCTGAAGCTGCCGTAATGGGGAGCGCCTTCGCCCACCCAATCGCGGTTATAACACATCGACAAGCCGACCGACAGCGCCATGCGCGTATCGCGTGGGTCGATCAAGCCATCATCCCACAGGCGCGCGGTCGCGTAGTATGGATCGCTCTCCGCCTCAAATTTCTGGATCGTCATCTGCTTCATGACGTTGATCGTATCGTAATCCGGTTCTTGGCCGCGCTTGCGCGCCCCCTCCTCCGTGATGATGGCCAGCACCCCGGCTGCCTGCTCGGCGCCCATCACGGCGATGCGGCTGGTTGGCCATGCGAACAGCAGGCGCGGATCGTAGGCGCGGCCGCACATCGCATAGTTGCCAGCCCCGTAGCTGCCGCCGATCAACACGGTGAACTGCGGCACAGAGCTGTTAGCGACCGCATTGATCATCTTCGACCCATGCTTGATGATGCCTTCCTCCTCAGCTTTGCGACCGACCATGAAGCCGGTGATGTTCTGCAGGTACAGGATCGGAACCCGCGCTTGGTTGCACAGTTGAATGAACTGCGCGGCTTTGTTGGCCGATTCGGAGAAGAGTACGCCGTTATTGGCGATCACGCCGAGCGGATAGCCATCGATGTGAGCGTGGCCGCACACCAGGGTTGTGCCATATTCCGGCTTGAATTCCAGCAGTTCAGACGCATCGACGATACGCGCCAAGATCTCGCGCATGTCCAGCGGCTGACGGATGGTATCGATCGGGACGATGCCGAGCAGTTCATCGGGATCGTAGCGCGGTGGTTGGGGTGCTTGCCGGTTCGGTGGGGTAAATTTCCGCCAGTTCAAGCGGCCGACGATTTCGCGGCCGAGGCGAATGGCGTCGGCATCGTTCTCGGCCAGATAGTCGGCGAGGCCGGAGACCCGCGCGTGCATCTCTGCGCCGCCGAGCGTTTCCTCGTCGATTTCTTCGCCGGTCGCCATCTTGACGAGCGGCGGCCCGCCGAGGAAGGCCAGCGCCTGCCGGCGCACCATAACGACGTAGTCGCTCAG
>DAOTYT010000095.1:0-11196 GCA_034434615.1 Anaerolineae bacterium
CATCTCGGCCGCCAGTCGAGCAGTTTCTAAGGGGAGCTGCAGGCGAGTTAAGACGGGGCATTCGCCCCGTCTTTTTTTTTCATTTCGCTGCGCGTATGGCCTCCTAATCGCAGTCTTGTCACATATTTTTTACGGTGGTATAGTTTAGCCAACGGTGCGATTGAAGCGCACCACGTATCTTGAATAGATACGACTCATCAAGAGCGGTGGAGGGAACAGGCCCTGTGAAGCCGCGGCAACCCCCGGAGCGCCGGGAAGGTGCCAAGTCCGACAGAGAATACTCTGGCAGATGAGCGGTAAAGTTTTGCAGCATAATGCCTCTCCATCGCCGGAGAGGCGTTTTTTTAAGGTGTGGCAAGGAGCCAAACAATGGTGCAGACCAACCATCAGACCGCAGCATCGACGTTTATGTCATCGCCTCGTTATCTGTTCACATCCGAATCGGTCTCTGAAGGACACCCGGATAAGATGTGTGACCAGATTTCCGATGCGGTGCTCGACGCGATTCTCAGCCACGACCCAAATGCTCGCGTCGCGTGCGAAACCTCAGTGACGACCGGCCTCGTCTTAGTGTTCGGCGAGATAACGACCAGCACCTATGTCGATGTTGAGAAACTGGTGCGCGAAACGGTTCGCGATATTGGCTATACGCGTGGCAAGTATGGCTTCGATGCTGAGACGTGCGGCGTGATCGTCTCCATCAAAGAACAATCGCCCGATATTGCGCAGGGCGTCGATCGCGCTTTGGAAGCGCGTGAGGGCAAAATGTCTGATGCCGAGATCGAAGCGATCGGCGCTGGCGATCAGGGGATGATGATCGGTTTCGCTTGCGACGAAACTAAGGAATTAATGCCCCTGACGATCTCGCTGGCGCACCGGCTGACGCGCCGTCTGGCAACGGCTCGCAAGAGCGGTGAGATCGGATGGCTGCGCCCCGATGCGAAAAGTCAGGTCACGGTCGAGTATGCCTACGGTAAACCAAAGCGGGTCGATACGATCGTCATCTCCACGCAGCATGCGCCCGAGGTCTCTAATGAGCAGATTCGGGAAACCGTGATCAACCGTATCATCAAACAAACGGTTCCTGCCGAACTGCTAGACGATGAAACGCGCATCTTCGTTAACCCAACCGGGCGCTTCGTCACCGGCGGGCCGCTCGGTGACGCTGGACTAACTGGTCGCAAGATCATTGTCGACACGTATGGCGGAGTCGCGCGGCATGGCGGTGGCGCGTTCAGTGGCAAAGACCCAACCAAAGTGGATCGCAGCGCCGCTTACATGGCGCGCTACGTCGCAAAAAATGTGGTGGCCGCTGGGCTGGCAACCCGCTTTGAGCTGCAAGTCTCGTATGCGATTGGCGTCGCGCAGCCAACCTCGCTGGCGGTTGAGACTTTCGGCACCAACGTCATCCCCGATGATCAAATTGAAGCGCTCATTCGCAAACATTTCGACCTGCGGCCAGCGGCCATCATCCGCGATTTGAACCTGCGCCGCCCAATTTACAAGCAGGTAGCCGCCTATGGTCATTTCGGGCGCGAAGACATCGACGTGCCATGGGAACATACCGACAAGGCAGCCATCCTGCGTGAAGAAGCGGGCCTGTAGCGCAGCTCTTTCGGTGAACCGTGGGCGAGCCGACCTCAAGGAAGGCTCGTCTTTTTTTGTTTATGATTTCGGCAGTGATGTATAGTGAGAAAAGGGTTTGAATGCGAAGGACGAGACGATCATGCGTGTACTGAAAGCCTTGGGCAGCGGAATCAAGACCTTCATGATCTTATTTTCCTTCGTGGTCAACCTGATTTTGCTGATCGTCGTCGTGGTGCTGGCCTTGATGTTGTTCGATATTAAAAACAACATTGTTACGCCGTTGGTCACGGGGCTGCACAGCAGTTTCGTCGGCCTCAATGAGGCGACCATCGATTGGACGATTCCAGTGCGCGATTCGATCCCTGTTCAGCTTAACATCCCGCTGGCTGCTGATACGGTCGTCTCATTGACGGAAGCCGTGCCATTGACGGTGCGCTCGAACATCATCCTTCCAGGGGTGGGGGAGCTGAACAATGTCATCGTTCAGCTCGAACTTCCCCAGGGCCTGGCGCTGCCGGTTGCGCTCAACCTCAATGTGCCCGTCAGCGAGACGCTGGATATCGCGCTGGATGTACGTGCTGTCATCCCGGTGAGCGATACGCAGCTTCACGACCCGATTGAGAACCTGCGCTTAACCTTTGAGCCGATCGCGCGGGTGCTGCATAATTTGCCCGATGATTACGGCGTGATCGCAACGATGATGACCGCGTCATTGTTCGGCGCTGGCCCCGACTTGCTTGCCGAGAACGATTACAGCCGACGGCCGTGGCCAGGTTTTTCGCGGACGGCGGGCGTCGGTTATACGCTGGCGAATGAACCGGTTCCGATCAGCAACCAGCCCCTGCTGACCGGCATCGTGCCGATCGGCGGGATCCCTGCGCTTGACGAGCGCATCCGTCCACACATCTACGCATTGGGCCGGCCAGAGGAGATCAATCTGTGGGCCAACCTTAACATGATGGCGCTCGGCATTCCCGCCGTTCATTTCGACGGGAGCTATGCTGAGCAGCGCCGCGCGCAGTTCGCGGCCCAGCAGCCAACCGCTCCAGAACCGGCTGTGCAGCCCGAGATGCTGCGGCTGACGGGCGGAGATCCCGCCGCCCAGCCTCCACTACCGACGGCGATCACGCTGCCGCCCGCTCCGTGAGGAGCGACTTCTGGGCATACTGGCAGGTCTGAATTAAAATGCAGGCGGTTGTTTCGTCGTTTTGGTAAGGGCGAAGTGTTTAAAATGGCGGAGCGTGACCCGCGCCCTCAGATCTGCGATTATGAGGGTTCTAATTATCGAACCGAGTTTTGGGAAGGCAAGGGCCGCGATTATGAAGATCGCGTTGAGCGGATCGCGCTGCGCCGGCTGCTCCCCTCTGAGGGGCAGCGCCTGCTGGAAGTCGGCGCAGGGTTCGGGCGGCTGACGAACGAGTATCACCGGTTTGAACAGGTCGTGCTGCTTGACTATTCACTCTCGCAGCTCCAATACGCGCAGGAAAAGCTCGGTCGCTCCAGCCGTTATGTTTATGTCGCCGCCGATGCTTATCATCTGCCCTTTGCGGCGCACATGTTCGACGGAGCAACTATGATTCGCGTGCTCCATCACATGGCACAGGTCGATGCTGTGCTCGCGCAGGTTCGGCGCGTTTTAACGCCGGGCGCGCCGTTCATCCTTGAACATGCCAGCAAGCGGAACTTAAAGGCGATCGTGCGTTATGCTGCTGGTCGACAGTCCTGGAACCCGAACGACCCCGAACCGGTTGAATTCGTCGAGTTGAACTTTGATTTCCACCCAGACCACATCCTCACCGCGCTCGCGCGGGCCGGCTTTGCGGTTGAACGGCGGCTGCCTGTATCTTACCTGCGCGTACCAGCGCTAAAGCGGTGGCTGCCGGCCGGCCTGCTGGCCAGCCTTGACAGCCTGCTGCAGCTCACAGGGCTGCTTTACTCGCCCAGCGTATTCATACGATGCCGCGCGGTTGGCCCAGCGCAGACGGAGCCGTTAGGCGAACTGACATTCATCTGCCCGGAATGCGGCGGCGCGCTCGTGCAGGTGGACGACGTCATGCTGTGTCAGCAGTGTGCCCGGCGTTGGGCCGTGCGCGATGGCATCTACGATTTCAAAGCCGCACTTGACAGCGCATGAGCCGATCATAATGGCTCGGCATGTGCTGAGACCCAGTCGCGATAAGCTGCGCGCAGCGCCCGCGTGATCGGGCCGGGAACGGCCGCGCCGATCGGGCAGCCATCGATCTCAATCACGGGCACGATTCCGCGGCTGGAGCTGGTGATAAACGCTTCGCTGCTTCGCGGTAGGTCGTGCACGGTGATCGGGCTGCGTCTTACAGTGATGATCGGCGCGGCCACCGCGAAGACGATCTGCTGCGCGATGCCGGGCAGCACGCCGCTTCCGGCCGTGCGCAGTTCACCGTCCAGAATCGCATAGAAGTTACTGCTCGTCCCTTCGAGGATCTCACCGTTTTCTCCCAGCAGCAGCGCGGTGAAAATGCCCTCCGGCAGGGCTGCTTCGATCTGCCGGCGTTCATGCAGCCAGCCGCTCGCTTTGACAGCAGGGTTACGACGAGCGCTGCCAGAGACCGTGATGCAGCGCACGCCGCGCTCATAAATTTCGGCGGGCAAGGGGTGAAATGGCTCCAGCGTGAGGATGAGATGATCCGGTTGCTCAGCCGGAACGGTGATGCGAAAGCGCACATCCTCGAAGCCAGATGCAGCCACCATCTCGCGCAGCGCGGCACGCAGGCGACCGCGATCGAGTTGAAGCGGGATGCCCGCACGGGCAGCAGAGTCTTCAAGCCGGTCAAGGTGGGCGTCAAATTTGAGCACCAGCCCGCCTGAAAACGTATTGGTGACGGTGTAGACTCCGTTATGCGGCTCGAAGCGCTCTGCATCTGAAAGCGATGCGGCACTATAGGCGACCGGCTCCAATCCCTGTGGCGTTAGGATGCGAATGAAGCAGGAAGACATGCCTTTTTCTCCTTGTTCGCAAAGATGCTGCACTCTAGCGCGCTTTTATGAGCGCAGCCAGCGCCGGCGGGTGAGTATTGTCTAAACGCTGCGCCTCAGGTTTAGCCTGAATTTAACGGTGTTTCGCTTGACAGCCGGCGTCGAACTCGATACTATCACGATAGTGAATGATTAGGAGCGGCGCTGTGCGCATGTTCTGTCTTTCGACCGGTATGGGTACCATGACTCCACATAGGTTTATGCGGGGGTAGCTGCGCGTACCGGAACGAAGCTTGTTCAAAAAAGCGTGTGGAACCCCCACACGCTTTTTTGTCGGTTGGCGTGGATCTCGAAGCGAGGATAGCCCATGAAAACGCTCTTGTTCAAGTTTGGCGGGACATCGGTTGGCAGTCCAGAGGCGATCGCAAACGTCGCTGGCATTGTGCAGGATGCGGTCAATACAGGCGATCGCGTGGCGGTCGTCGTCTCGGCCATGGCCGGCGTGACCGACGCTCTCTACAACTCGGTGCGCGAGGCCGCGGCTGGCAATCGTTGGGGATACCTCTCGTGTGGACAGAAGCTGCGCGACCGTCACGATGAGGCCATCAACCTGCTGACCGCGCCTGGCCCAGGGCGCGATGCTGTGCTCCATGAAGTCGAACTGCTGATCAACCAACATGCAGAACTATGCCATGCGGTCAATATCTTGGGCGAGGCGAGTCCACGGATCAGCGACGCTGTCGTCTCTTTTGGCGAGCGGATGAGCGCGCGCGTGGTCGCGGCAGCGCTGCGACACCTTGGGGTGAACGCTGCCGCTTACAATGCGACCGAGTTCATCATCACCGATGATCGTTATGGTTCGGCCGCCGTTCTTTGGGAAGAGACGGAGACGCGCATTCGCAGCCGGCTGCTTCCGGCTTTAGAACGCGGGGTTGTTCCTGTGCTCACCGGTTACATCGGCATGACGCGAGACGGCCATGTGACGACCCTCGGTCGCGGTGGCAGCGATTACAGCGGCGCGATCTTCGCAGCCTGCATCGACAGCGATGAACTCGTCATTTGGACGGATGTCGATGGCGTGATGACGACCGATCCGCGCATTGATAAACGCGCGCGCGTGCTGCCCTACGTTTCTTATCAAGAGGTTGGCGAGCTGGCTTTTTATGGCGCTAAGGTGCTGCATCCTAAAACCGTCCAGCCCATCCTGAATAAGAGTATCCCGATGCGGGTGCGCAACACATTCAACCCGGCGCATCCGGGCACATTGATTGGCCCGCAGAGCGAACCGAGCGCGACGATCATCAAGGCGGTTACGAGTGTGCGCAACGTCTCGCTGCTCACCGTCAGCGGTAAGGGCATGATCGGTGTGCCTGGAATTGCCGGGCGCACGTTCCTCGCTACAGCGCATGCCGGGGCGAACATCCTGATGATCTCGCAAGCATCTTCAGAGCAAAATTTCTGCTTTGTCGTCACCAACGACAAGGCAGCGCAGGCCAAAGCGGCCATTGAACGCGAGCTGGCGGTCGAGATCGAGCGGCAGGATGTTGATGGGGTAGAGGTATTGGCCGAGGTCGCAGTGGTGACGGTGGTAGGCGCGGGGATGCGCGGCACACCTGGCGTCGCCGGCCGCGTTTTCACTGTGATGGGGGAGAGCGGCATCAACGTCATCGCGATCGCGCAGGGCGCTTCTGAATGCAGCATCTCATTCGTCGTCGACGAGACCAATTTGCAGCAGGCGGTTGTTGCGCTGCACGATCTGGCCCTGGAGACGGTCGCGCTCGAAGCGTGATCACGGCGGTAGATAGAACCACAGCGGGGCAAACCCGCGCCATGGGCTGGGAATGTAGCAGCCATCGGGAAACAGAATGGTCAGCGCTGCTGGCAGGCGGTCACCCATGATATCGCCGTCGAGCAGCACGATCGGTGTGTGGACGTCCAGGGCTTCAAGCGGCAGCAGCCCCGCAGCGAGCGTGGGCTGTGTGTCGAATGTGATCAAAATATAGTAGGGTTGAACGCCAGGACATGCGAGATAAACGCGCTGTGGCCGCAGCCCTAGGCTGAGCAAAGTTCCGAGGCGGTCGATCTGTCCGCCGGGGCGCCAAGTTGCCAGCCGTATTAGCCGGGTGACCCCTCCTGAGCCGATGATGACCGTCCCTGAAATTGGCTCGCCTGAGGGGCTAAGCAGCGCAAAACTGTACAACGCTGCAAGCTGCTCACCCGATGGAGCCGGCCGCGCGAAGTCTGTGACGTTCGAAAGTGCCGCTAAAACTTCGGCGCGGGTGGTGCTGCCGGGGGTGATCATGAACATGCAGGGAAGTTGGCAGCCGGTATCGATCGCCGTCCGTGGAGGCGCAGAAGTGCTTTGGCGCACAGCGATCGCGCCAGATGCCAACAGCGCCCACAGCAAGGCGCTGGCAAGCGCGAGCCGCAGGGCGCGGTAGGTCATCGCATGTCGACTGATGCGCAAGGCTCGCTAACGGGGGTAGGCCGCCAGCACAACAGGCACTGGGTCGAATGAGGGGATTTGCGCCGGCTCTGGCAGGTTGACGACGAGCAGCGACGAACCGCCTCCATCAAGGTTAAGGGCGTTGACCAAATCGAGATCGCTGGTTGGCAGGTACTGACTCAGCTCCACCAATCGCATCCCAACCAGCGAACTGGAGACCAACAAGATGATGCGGCCGGCGCTGTCCTGTCCGGCGACAGTGCGCCGAGACGCTCGATCGCCGCTGGTGTTGAAATGCGAGGCTCTGCCGTCGGTCACCAGCATAGGAAAGGCCTGCACGGCCTGCTCAAGCGGTTCGCCGGCGAACGGCTCCAGAATGTTCGAGCGGACGCGCACCTGTCCATCCTGTACCTGCACGAAGCCGCCGAAGCCTTGAAATGGTCGACCATAAGTGGCTCCATCGGAGACGACCAGCCCAAGCGGCGAACCTTGCGGGTCGAAAAAATTGGCATTCACGAAAACGGCTGCGTCTGGCAGCGCACTGCGCCATTCCTGCACAGTTCGCCGCTGCCCGGGTTGATAATGGACGCGAAAAGTGTAATAGGCTGGGTCGATGCGAACGGCCGTGAACTGCGTCAAGGCATTCGCTCCCTGCGGTCGGTAAATGCGCTGTTCCAAACCCGGGGCAAGGGTACGCCAGTCCATATTGATTTCGAGCTGTGTATCGAGAGGGGCAGGCGCGATCGTAGGTTCGGGCGTAGCTGCTGTGGTTGAGGTTATGCAGCCGCCGAGAAGCGAGGCCGCCGTCACAAGCGAAGATAAGCGCAAACGCTGCAGCAGCGTACAAAAACGAGAAGTGGTAAACTGTTTGAGCCTTGGGTGGTTCTGAGGCACGAAGGGGTCCTTCTTGAATCTTGCCAGCGGGATGTTGTTCTGCTATACTTTAGCGTATATTAAGAGAAATCGGAATGGGCGCCTAGCTCAGCTGGTTAGAGCGCACGGTTCACATCCGTGAGGTCAGGGGTTCAAGTCCCTTGGCGCCCACTGAGACGAGCCAGTCATTGCAATGACTGGCTCTATTTTTACGTCGTGTTCAAAAGTTTGGCATCAACAACCCGGCTGGATAGACGTATACTTGAGGGATGATCGGTGTGCGAAACGATGCGGGCTGTGGTGCACGTTTTCGAGGTGGGCGTTCATGCTGAACTTATCAACGGTCTCTGGCGGCCGTGAGTGGGTGTTATTCTGGGTTCGTTGGGTGCTGCTGCTTTTATCTGGTGGGCTATTTTTTTTCGTCAACAGCCAGTTCAGCACTCCAGTTGAAGGACAAACGCTTATTCGTGCAGCTGCTATCGCTGCTGCCGCCAATGCGGCGCTGCTGCCATTTCTGCTCATTCGAAAACTGCATCCTGTCCTACCTCTGGTCGCGCTGGGAGGTGACCTCGTGATGGCAGGCGTTTTCACGATCGCGGCTGCGTCACAAGCATGGACGTTGACAGGTATTTTGCTGCTGCTGTTGATCGGAAGTCTGGTGCGCTTTTCGTTTCCCTATTCCGTCGTCAGCAGTGTGGGCATCCTCATTGTCGCCGTGGCGACGATAGCGAGCATGCGTTTTGATCTGGCCCAGATCGGCGTGACGCTGCCGCTCGGCATCGGTGTCGCTGGGGCAGTCGCGGTCGTCGCGGTCGCCTATGGCCTGGAGCGGTTGGTTGGGGCGCAAAGAATCGAGCTGGAAGCGACGCATGAAAGCCGTTCACTCGTCACACAGCAAATGCGCGACCGGATGCGTGGCATTTATGACCTGTCTTTCACCATGGGGTCAACCCTCAAGTATGAGAAAATTCTCGATGCTGCGCTGGAGGCGGGACGCTTGGGCATGCGTCTGCCTGACGGCTTGGGGACCACCCTAATCTCGGCCGTCCTGTTGTTTCATGCTGATGATAATGCGCTGCATGTCGTTTCCTCGCGGCGGCTCACCCGTGCCGACGCATCCCGCGTGATCCCGGGCCGCTCTGGCATTATCGGAGAGGCGCTCAAGGAAGCTATCCCGGTCTTCGGAACGGATGCCAAGAAAGACCCTGAGCTTCAGTACTTTGCAGCGCTGCAGTACTGCCGGTCGATCCTGTGCATTCCGCTGCGAGCAGGGTATGACAACTTCGGCGTGCTCTTGTATGCCAGCGAAAAACCGCGCGCGTTTAGCGAAGAGCAAAGCGAACTGTTGACAGCGATCGGCATTCAGGCGACGATCGCGCTGCAGAATGCTGTGCTTTACGAAAGTTTGATGCGAGAGAAAGAACGCATCGTTGAAGTTCAGGAAGACGCGCGCAAAAAACTGGCGCGCGATCTGCACGATGGCCCGACGCAAAGCGTGGCCGCGATCGCGATGCGCATCAATGCGATCGCGCGGATGGTAGAGCGAGCGCCATCCCAAGCCGTTGAGGAGCTGCGCAAGGTCGAGGATTTGGCTCGTAAGACGACTAAAGAGATCCGCCATATGTTGTTCACGCTGCGGCCGCTGGTGTTAGAGACTCAGGGGTTAGCGGCGGCGGTGCAGCAACTCGCTCAGAAAACTGAAGAAACGCATGATCTGCCGGTTGCTGTGCGGGTGGCTGCCGATGTGGAAAAAGCCCTCGATTACAATCAGCAGGGGGTGCTCTTTTACATCATTGAAGAGGCTGTCAATAATGCCCGCAAACATGCCCGTGCCAGCTTGGTTAGCGTCCTCGTTCGCCTGCAGAATGATGTCGTCGTCGCGCAAATCTCCGATAACGGCCGCGGGTTTAATCTGAACGAAGTTGAGCATGATTACGAAAAGCGCGGCAGCTTGGGCATGACGAACATGCGTGAGCGCGCTGAGCTGCTCGATGGCACGCTCAGCATCGACAGCGTGGAGGGGCGTGGGACGGTCGTCACCGTGATCGTGCCGCTGCAAGCGCCGGCTGGCATCATTTCAGACAGCCCGCTTTCCCAGCGGCCCGTCACCAAATTGGCGCTGGCCGCTACCTCGCGGCTGGCGGTTGCGCAGGATATAGGCAGCTTGGCATGACGCATTCCGATTTGGCGGCCCTGCGCGGAGAGCCGAGTTATGTGTGGCGGGCCGGGCAGGAGCGCCGCCTGGCCCTGATCGCGCGCTGGGCGCGCCTTGACGGCGCACACGTGCTGGTTGATGGCTGTGGCGTGGGGATGTATGCCGCTCAGATCGGCGAGCGATTTAGCGCAGTTGTTGACGCCTTCGACATTGAAGCGGAGCGCGTGGCCGAGGCGCGCTTGAAGACGCCGCGCGCGGTCATCGCGGCTGCCGAGGCGCTTCCGTATCCCGCGAATTGTTTTGATACCGTGCTCTCTCACGAAGTCCTTGAGCACGTTCGCGATGACCGCCTGGCTGTGCAGGAGATGGTGCGCGTGCTCAAGGTTGGCGGCCGCGTCGTCATTTTTGCGCCTAACCGCTGGTACCCGTTCGAGACGCACGGTCACTACTGGCGCGGCCGCTATTATTTCGGCAATACCCCGCTGATCAATTATCTGCCCGATCGGCTGCGCAACCAACTCGCGCCTCATGTTCGCGCATACACACAGCGGGGACTGCTCCAGCTTTTTGAAGGCTGCCCCGTGCGGCGCATCACTCAGCAGCGCATCTTCGGCGGCTACGATAATCTGGTCGTTAAATTAGGCGCCGCCGGCCGCGCTTTGCGCACGGCATTGCAGCGCAGCGAAGGCACGCCGTTCGACGTTTTGGGTCTGTCGCATTTCATTGTGATGGAAAAAGTCCATCGTTAAACGTTGCTGCGACCATCGACGAAGACCGGCAGGTGGCCAAGCGCGATGATATCTGACCACGCTGCGCGGTCGCCCTCGGTGAAGATCGCGGCATGCGCAATGACTTCGGCGCCGGCTTTGTTGACGATCAGCCGCATGCCTTGCAAGGTGCTGCCAGTCGAAATAACGTCATCCAGCAGCGCGACGCGTTTCCCTGCCAGTAAAGCGCGGTCTTTCTCATCCAAGAACAGGCGCTGCGGCTCGCCCGTGGTGATGCTTAGGGTTTCCGACTGCAGCGCGTCGCCCATGTAGGGTTTGAGCGATTTGCGCAGGACGACGTAAGGGATGTTCAGCTCGGCGGAAACCGCGTGTGCCAGTGGGATCGCCTTCGCTTCGGCAGTGACGAGCAGTTCGATCGGGAGCGGGCGCAGTTTGTGTGCCAGCTGCTTGGCGGC
>DAOTYT010000096.1:0-4815 GCA_034434615.1 Anaerolineae bacterium
GTCAACACCGTCAGCAGGCCGAAGAACAGCATCGCCCCTTCTTGCAAAGCGCGCCGCGCATTGAGCAGCAGGGCCGGGTGCAGCGCATAGATCGCTGTGATCAGGTAGGCCGCTGCCAGGCCGGGTGGCGAAGCGCCGCACAGCAGCCGCGCCAGCAGGAAGACGACCACGATGCTCGCCGTGAAGAAGAGCGTCGAAGGCAGCCGGCCGCTAGCGGCATTGTCGTCATAGCTCAAGCCCCAATCCCAGCCGGGGCGCGGCGGCAGCGCTTCAGCATCGATGCCGGCCAGCGCGCGCGCCAGTCCAATCGTGTAGCGATTCACCGAGCCGTTGAGGATGCGAAGGTGCGCATCCGTATCGATGAAATAAGGCGGCGCGGTCATCAGCTCGAGCGGCTGCCGCGCGATGAACGCCGTCTCAAAGTCACGGCTCATGTAGATCTGCATCGGCTCGTCGCCGTGGAAGGTCGCCAGCGGCATTCCCGCCAGGGTATAGATCGCCAGCCCGCCGAGGAAGAGCAGGTCGACGAGTTTTCGCTTCACATCGCCACCTGATGCGCATGGCGCACGAAGTCTTGGGCGCGCAGCTCGGCCAGCACTGCCTCCGGCACCGGCTCATCAAGCGAGAGCACCGTCAGAGTTTGGCCGCCGGGCTGTGCGCGGCCGGTCTGCCAGCTCGCGATGTTGATGTTGTTCTGCGCCAGCAGCGTGCCGACCTTGCCGATCACGCCGGGCTGGTCGTAGCTGCCCATCAGCAGCAGATGCCCCTGTGGAACGAACGTCACGCGGTAGTCGTTGATCTGGACGATGTACGGCTCGCGCCGGTTGAGCAGCGTGCCGGTGATCGTGATCTGCTCGCCGTCTTCCAGCGTAGCCTGTGCCAGAAAACTGCTGGCATAATCGCTGCTTTTGAGGCCTTTGGCCTGCGTGACCTGTATGCCGCGCTCCGTGGCGATCACCGGCGCGTTGATGAAGTTGACGTAATCGGCCAGCACCGGCGACAGCACGCCTTTCAACAGGGCGACGGTCAGCGGCTTGATCAGGCCGAGCATGTCTTCGCCGCGATACTCGACCGCGATGCGGCGGATTGGCGTGCGTGCCAGCGTGTGCAGCACGGTGCCCATGCGCTCGGCCAGCAGCATATAGGGGCGCGCGCTTTCATAGTCAATGCCGGGCAGGAACGGCATATTGACCACATTGCGATAATCAACCCCGCGCAGCGCATCGATGACCTGATGCACGATCTTGATCGAGAGATCCTGCGCCGCCTCAATCGTGTTGTCGCCGATGTGCGGGGTGTGGATGACGTTTTCCATGCCGATCAGCGGGCTGTTATAGGGCGGCTCTTCATTGTAGACGTCGAAGGCAGCCCCAGCCAGATGCCCGTCTTTAAGGGCTGCGGCGACCGCGGCTTCATCGACGATCGCGCCGTGCGCGGTGTTGATCAGACGCGCGCCCGGCTTCATCTGGCGGATCAGCCGCTCGTCGAACATGCCGCGCGTCTCCGCCGTTGCGGGCACATGCAGGCTGACGAAATCGCTGCGCGCCAGCAGCTCGCGCAGGCCGACGAGCTGGATGCGTTCATCGCCGACCTGCTCATCGCCAATATACGGGTCGTAGGCCAGCACGGTCATGCCGAAGGCAAGGCAGCGCGATGCCACCACGTGCCCCACCCGGCCCAAGCCGACGATGCCGAGCGTCTTGCCCTTGAGCTGCGTGCCGGCCTGCTGCTTGCGGTCAAGCAGCCACCAGCCTTCTTTTAGGCTGTTATGCGCCGTGATCAAGCGGCGGCTTAATGCCAGCATCAGCGTGATGGCGTGTTCGCCGGCAGCGGTGGCATTGGCGCCGGGCGTGTTCATTACGATCACGCCGCGCGCGGTCGCACAGTCCAGATCGATCCCACTTAGATCGGCGCCGACGCGCGCGATCACGCGCAGCTCAGGCGCGGCCTGCAGCATCGAGGCATCGATAGGGAGGTCATCGCGCGAGATGATGGCATGCACAGCTTTGAGTTTCTCACGCACCCCGGTGATGGTGGGGGCGGCATTGTGCAGATGCATGTCGTGCGCATCGCGCAGCAGCGCGA
This sequence comes from Anaerolineae bacterium, assembly GCA_034434615.1. GTDB lineage: Bacteria > Chloroflexota > Anaerolineae > Aggregatilineales > Phototrophicaceae > Flexifilum. The sequence goes on from DAOTYT010000096.1 coordinate 2,086, forward strand.
TGCCTTCCTCAGTCAGATCGGTCGCGACCAGCACATTAAAGGGACACATGGCCTTCGTTCTCGCGCAGCAGCGCCAGCACGTCGTGCAAGCTCTCGAACACGTAGGGCGTGATGTCATCGAAGCGGCTGGGGTGTGTGTGCGACTGATCCGGGATGGCGATGCAGGTCATGCCAGCGGCGACAGCCGCGCGCGCGCCGGTCGGGCTGTCCTCCAGCGCCAGGCAGGCGGCCGGCGGCACGCTCAGCCGGCGGGCCGTTTCAAGATAAATATCGGGCGCTGGCTTGCCGTTGGGCACCTCTTCGCCAGAAACACGCACGCGGAAGCGGTCGTCCCAACCCAGTGCAGCCACCACGGCATTGATCACCTCCAGCGGTGAGCTGGAGGCGATCGCACAGGGCGTGCCGATCGCGCAAAGATGGTCTAGCAGCTCGGGCGCGCCCGGCTTTGGTTTCATTTCGGCGGGAGTACGTTCGATGAACCTGCCGACGGCGCGATCCATCAGCGCCAGCGCTGGCTCCGGCAGTTCATACGCCTCTTTCATGTGCGCCCAGAATTCAGTCAGCCGCCGGCCGATCATGCTGTGCTGAACTTCTGGCCGGTGCTCCCGACCATAGGCGTTGAGGATTTCCAGCTCCACATCGGCCCACAGCGGCTCAGAATCGACCAGCAGCCCATCCATATCGAAGATGACCGCCTGCGGAATAAAATGCACCCTCTTCAAACTGCCTCCTCGCCGTGAGCACTGGCCAGCCGTTAAGATGTCGACCCGTTTGTGAAAGTTTTGAACGCATTGCCAAACGCGCGGTGCAGTTCATCAGTTTGCAGGGTCAGTGTGGGTTCAGGGCCTAAAGCGAGCGCCAGCCCTTTTTCAAACACCGCTTGATGCGGCGTTCCGATCACACGAGCGTAGCCCTTCGGCCCGGCAGCGATCGGCAGGACGGGGGCCAGCGATCGCCCTTCGATGAAGGCATCGGCCTCGGCCTTGACTTTAGGCCGGGCGACCACGCCGCCGTACCCCACGAACAGATCGACGACTGGGCGCGTCGCCAGGTCGGAAGCGCCATCGCCGATCATCAGCCGGCGGCCGGGCCGCTCTCCGGCCAATTCACGCACGATCGCCAGCTTGCCGCTGGAGACCGTCAATGGGCCTTCGTCATAATCCAGATAAGCCTGCCGCGCACGGGCAGCGGGTTCGTAATAGCGCCACCATTCGCCGGAAAGCTCGTTGTACTCCAGTTCGACGGCGCGGATGTTTTCTGGCGGAATGCCCAGCCGTTTGCCGAAACCGCGCACAGGCTCTGCCAGCCCCCCACTGATGATGAAAACCTGCTTGTTGAGGAAGCGCAGCGCAGCAATGACGGCTTCCGCATCGGGAACGAGGTGCTCCCAGTACTGCTCCTCGATCGCTTTGAGCTGGCCGCGCGTCGGCCGGATCGCGCGCAGGCGCTTGCCATAAACATCAGCCAGATCGAGGTCGCCATCCATCGCTTTTTGCGTCAGCACACCAACGCGCAGTTCTTTGCCCTTGAAGCGCGCCAGTTCGTCAATCCCCTCAATGGAGGACAAGGTGCTGTCGCAGTCGAAGAAGATGAGGTCAAAGCTCGGCCAGCGGGTGGTCTCCATATTAGGGGCTCCAAATCGCGAGATGGCGCAAATTGTACCGCTTTGCAGCGCGCTTGTGAACCCCGTTACGAATTCGACCTAGATAGGCGTAATCGAAATTTTGCGCACGGCAACGCCGAGCTTGCGGGCGTCCTCAAAAGTGCCGAGTTCCAGGGGAGAGATCGTACGCGGCGTGTGCAGGGCCAGCCGGGTGATCAGCGCATCGGCCGCTACCGCCTCCCCGGGAATGACGCCATAGTAGAACATATCCCCCGTCGCCCGGTGGCCCAGCTCGACGGCGACCGGCGCTCCGTTAAGCGTCACAGTGAAACCATTGAGGATGTCATGCCCCATCGAAGTGAGGATGTCGATCTCGAGGCGGTAGTTCTGCGGCTGCAAGCGCAGGTCGATGACGGAACACGTCTCCGGCCCCGTCCAGCGGCAGTCCGGCTCCGGTTCATAGGGGTGCCAGCCCCGGCCTGGAATAGGCGCATCCATTGCGAGCGTCCACTCTGGAACGGGCGGGCCGAAGGCGGCCGAGAAGGCGGCGCGGTAGTGCGCGTCAAGGTCGATGCCATGCAGCGCCGCGAGGCGTTCTTCGAAGATCGGTTTGGCCCAGTTGTACAGGGCGATGTCGAGCCGGTTCAGCTCGTGCAGCGCTGCGATGGCATCGGGCGGGTAGTCGTCGCGCGTCTTGCGCTGGGGGGCGGCGTTCAGGCGTTCGGCAGGCGCGGGCGGCGGCCAGCCGAAGGTGTAGGCCAGCAGCGCCAGCGAGTCATCCATGCGTTCTGCCAGGCCGAAGAAGGCGAATGACTGCAGCCTGCGTTTCGCTGTGGCAAGCGTCTTTTCATCGATCGGCCAGCAATGATCTTCAAGCCGAGGGCGGCCCAAAGGTTCGCCGATCTGGCGCACTTGCAAGTTGTTCATTTCCGCGCAGGCGTCCGGGTGGCGTATGAACTGCGCCATCGGCAGCTGGCGCGCCAGCGCGTGCAGCCTGTGCTCAGGATAGCGCAGGATGTGCTCGTAGTTGGAGAGCGCGCGGTCGATCGGGTCGCGCAGCATGGTGATGTAGACGAGCGGCCGGCGCATGTGGTGGTAGAAGTTGAAGCCGAAGTGGCCGGCATACA
>DAOTYT010000097.1:0-4082 GCA_034434615.1 Anaerolineae bacterium
GAGCCGCTGCCGGAGCCGGTCGCTGTGCCAACTGAGCTGACGGAGCTGGAGGCCACCGATCGCGTATGCGGGTTCCTCGTCTCGCGCCTGAGTGCCGGCGAGCAGGCGCGCGTCCTGATCGATCTTGGCCGGTTGAATGTGCGTACGGCCCCGACTTTGGCCAGCCAGCGCATCACCCAGCTTCCGGGCGGCAGCCTGGTCACATTGGTGAGCGGCCCGATCTGCGCGCCGGAGACGAACATCCTGTGGTGGCAGATCGCGCTCGATGAGACAGTCGGCTGGGTCGCTGAGGGCCGCGGCGGCGTCTACTTCATGGAGCCGCTGCCAGAGCCGCTCGCCCTGAATGCGAACGACGGCCCCAACGCGCAATAGCGCTGACGAATCCCATTAACACTAAGACTGCCGCGCAGCCGTCCCGGTTTTGGACGGCTGCGCGGCTGATCGGCATGTTATCCGGCCCGGCGGGCTTCGAGCGCTTTGGCCAGCAGGTCTTTGACGACCGCTGGATTGCCCTGACCTTTGAGTGCCGTCATCACTTTACCCATCAGCGGGCCGAACAGCTTCTCCTTGCCATCCAGATATTCCTGCACCCAGCCTTCGTTTTCGGCCAGCACCTGCGCGATCGCGGCCTCGACCACGCTGGTATCAGAGATTTGCGCCAGCCCTTTTTCCGAGACGATGCGTTCGGGATCGCCTCCGGTTTCCCACATCTCGGCCAGCACCACGACGCCGGTCGCCTTGTTGATCGTCCCCTCATCAACCAGCCTGACGAGCGCGGCAAACGCCCCCGGCGCGATGCGGATGCTGTCGATCGCTTCCCGGTCGATGCCGCTGCTGTTGAGCAAGCTAAACAGATTGCCGAGCATCCAGTTGGCGGTCGATTTCGGATTGGCGCCAGCAGCCAGCGCCGCTTCGTAGTAATCGGCGACGGCGCGTTCTGCCACCAGCACCGAAGCGTCGTAGCGGCTGAGGCCCAATTCGTTCATGAACCGATCGCGCTTGGCGTCGGGAAGTTCTGGCAAAGCGGCGCGCAGCTCGGCGACCCATGCGCGGCTCACCTCGACGACCGGCAGGTCTGGTTCCGGAAAATAGCGATATTCCTCGGCCGTCTCTTTGTAGCGCTGAACGACGGTGCGCTGGCGCACCTCATCCCAGCCCATCGTCGCCTGCCGCACGCCTTCGCCGCTCTCCCAAGCTTTGATCTGCCGGTCGACCTCATATTCGATGGCGCGAAACAAACTGCGGATGCTGTTCAAATTCTTGACCTCGGTGCGCGTGCGGTAGCCCGTGTCGTCTTTGTGGCGCACGCTAATGTTCGGTTCAATGCGCATGACGCCTTTCGACATATCGCCATCGTTCACGCCCAGATACTGCAAGATCGCGCGCAGTTTGCGCGCGTAGGCCTCGGCCATCTCGGCACTGTGTATATCCGGCTCCGTCACGATCTCCAGCAGCGGCACACCAGCGCGGTTATAGTCGATCAAGCTCCCCTCATCGGTGTGAGTCAATTTGCCGGTATCTTCCTCCAAATGCGCGCGGCGGATGCGAATTCGATGGGTCGATCCATCGCTCAGGTCGATATCGAGATAGCCGTTGACCGACAGCGGTCGATCATACTGGCTGATCTGGTAGCCCTTAGGCAGGTCGGGATAAAAATAGCTTTTACGGGCGAACTGGTTGATCGGCGGAATCTCGCAGTTCAGCGCCAGCCCAACGCTGAGCGCCATTTCCAGCGCCCGTTTGTTGATGACCGGCAGCGTGCCCGGCAGCCCCAGCGAGACCGCATCGACCGCGGTATTCGGGGGCGCGGTCACGCTGTCGACGACCGGGCAGGCACTGAACATCTTACTGGCGGTCAGCAGTTCGGCATGAATCTCCAGACCGATGATCGGCGTCCATTCACTCATGATCTTGTCCATCGTTGCGCAGCACATTGAGCGCCAATCTTACCGCAGGCGCCGGCCTGCGCCAATGCAGCCGGCCCGCGGGGAGCGTCAGTCTTCATGCTCTGCACAACTTAAGGCTGTGCTATACTTTTTTCATGCACAATGAAAACGGTTGGATCGATCGCGTTCGCGCTAAAGGTTTGAGCGGCCCGCTGCATGTCGCGCTCGACGTGCTCGAGCCGCTCGGCCCACTTGGCGCGCAGCTCATCTGGTTCGCCCAGCCCGCTTTTATGCTGTTCGGGCGGCCAGCCTGGCGGGCCGCCGCCGTTGAACTGGCGCAGGCCTTGGAGGAACCCGGCGGCATCGAGCGGCTGCGCGAGTGCTTGAACGATCCCGGCGCTCCCGAATAGGCGGCTCGCCCGGCCATCCGCGCCGGATACAGGGGGTCCAGTTTGGACAGTACCATCCAGATCATCACGACGGTCATTATCGTGCTGGCGCTCGCCATTACCGTCATCGCCACGCAAACTGCGCGCCGCCGCCGTCAGGCCATCCCGCTGCGTGTTATCCCAGCCTATGAGGCGCTGCCCGGCATCGTTGGCGCGGCGATCGAAGCCGACCGGCCGCTGCTGGCCGGCTTTGGCTCTCCGGGAATCGGCGGTCCTAACACGCTGCTGGCACTCGCCAGCACCGAGCTGTACTACCAAACGGCCCGGCGCGCGGCCATTGGCGCGCAAACGCCGATCGCGGCCGTCTCGGAGGCCAGTGCGCTGCCGCTGGCTTATGGCGCGCTGCGCCGCGCTTATGCTGAGCGCGGCCGTCTTGATCGCGTGAAGACCGATGCAGCCCGCTGGTATCCGGCTGGGCCGCGCTCGTTGGCCTATGCCGCGGCGCTCACCGCCGCGTTCGGCATCGACCGCGCGGCGGGCGGCACGTTCGTCGGCAGTTTTGGCCCGGAACTGGCCCTCATCCTGGATGCAGCGGCGCGCCGCCGCATTCCGACGATCGCGGCGAGCGATCAACTGGACGGACAGGCGGTCGCCTATGGGCTGGGCACTTACCCGCTGATCGGCGAGGAGATCTTCGCTGCCGGCGGCTATCTCGGCGAGAACGCCGCCCAGTTCGGCGCTTTGATCGCCACCGATACGCTGCGCTGGCTGTTGATCGCCGCTGTCCTCGGCGCCACAGCGCTCATCATCCGCCAGCCCGTGCTCGATGCCATCGGCGGGCTGCTGGGCGGCGGAGGCTGAAGATGGGACGCTTGCTTGCGCTGCTGGCGACGGTGATCGCGCTCACCACCGGCCTCGTCACCGTCTTCGGGCTGGTTTCCGGGGCATTCCCTCTTCTCACCAATTTGCTCTTGCAATTTGCGGTCATCACAGTTGGCCTGGCCATCCTGATCGGCATCATCAACCTGCTGAGCGTGCATGTGCGCCGCATCGCTGGTCGTCAGCGCGGCTGGGTCTACAGTTTTGCGCTCGTGGCCAGCACCCTGGTCGTGATCGGCCTGTGGCTGGCTGGCGCCGACCGAGAAAACCGCCTAGTGCTTGAAGCGGTGCAAGTTTCAATCGAGTCATCGCTGGCGGCGCTGGTGCTGTTCGCGCTCGTTTACGGCGCCTACCGGCTGATGCGTCAGCGCGTCACTTGGCACGCGGTCGTTTTCACGGCGGCCCTCCTGATCATGCTGCTGGGCGCCCTGCCGCTGGCCGAGGCAGGCCTGCTGACGGAGGTGCGCGCATGGCTGCTGGCCGTGCCCGTCAGCGCGGGCGCGCGCGGCATCCTGCTCGGCATCGCCCTGGCGACGATCGTCGCCGGCATTCGCGTGCTGGTCGGCCAAGAGCGATCCTACCGAGAGTAAGGGCGAATGGGACAAGATCGCGACGAGCGGCCGGATCAGTTCAATAACGGCCGCGCTGAGAAGAACAGCCCCGACCTGCCTCCCTGGCTGGTCGATGCGCCATCCTCTGCCGAGGCACAGCCCGCGCCTCCAGAACCGCCGGCGAGCAAGCCAGCCCCGCTCGCGCCGTGGCTCGAGGGGCTGGAAGTTCAAGATGATGCGCCCAAACCAGGCATCCCGGCCGAGTGGATCGCCGGGGCCGATGCGCTGCCCGATCGCGTCGAGACCGACCTGACCTACGATGAGTGGGTTGCCATGCAGGCCGAACTGAACCGGCCGCGCAGCATTGAAGAGGAAGT
>DAOTYT010000098.1:0-1764 GCA_034434615.1 Anaerolineae bacterium
GGAGTTACTCCCCCCCTTCTCTTACCTGCGGCATGTGACAGAGCGGGTACAGAAGAGTGGCGGCAGTGCGGTTGAGGGAAAAACAAAGACCAGCGCGATGGCTGATCAATGTTCGGACTACGTCCAATCTGATGACCCCGGCAGGATTCGAACCTGCGACACTCCGCTTAAAAGGCGGGTGCTCTACCACTGAGCTACGGGGCCATGATGACCTCTTCATTGTAACGGTTTTCACTTAGTTTTCAAGCGGCGAGATCGCAGCAAGTCACGGCTGCCCCGCTCCGCCAACCGTCCGATCGCGGCGTTTTTGCAGGTAGCGCGCCTCAGCTGTGATGAAATCGACTACTCCGGCGATGGTCGAGTCCGGCAGGGTTTTGGACGGCAGATTCAGCACCTGCATATCGGTCACAGTGACACGGCCGGACGAGCGCTGCAGCGTCACGCTGCCGACCTGCCCGGCCTCGACCGCTGCCAGCCGCACGCCTTGGCCTTCGACACTAACACGGCTGGCAGGCATCAGGTTGATGTGGCGCGTTGGCATCGACCCTACACAGACCGTCCATTCGTCGTGCATCCATGGATGATCGCGATCGACCAGCGCCAGACGGACGGACGGCAGCAGCGCCTCGCGCAGTTCCGGCGTCAGCACTCCTTCAACATTGGCCGCATCATAGCCCATCGCATCAAGCGCGATCAGCATCGAGCGGCCGCCAGTCAAGTCGCAGGGCCATACAGAAGGGTGGCAGCTCTCCCCGAGATCGAGCAGCAGCAGCCGATGGGTGGCATGCCGTTCGCGCAGCGCCCGCAGGAAGGTGTACAAGCGCGGCAGCAGCGCGAGGTCACCGCGCAGCCGGCTGGTATAGCAGATCGTCAGCGGTGCTTCCACTGCGCTTTGCGCTTTTCGATGAAAGCGTTCATCCCCTCGGTCTTGTCCTCGGAATTGAAGACGACGTAAAAGCTGCGCTTTTCGTAATCCAGCCCGGCGCTCAACGACAGCTCCTCCGCCTTGTTGACTGCATCTTTGATCAGGCGGGCGGCCACCCGCGGCATCGCGGCGATCTTGCTTGCAAGGGCGATCGCCTCATCAAGATACGCCTCAACAGGAGCGACCCGATTCACCAGCCCAGCGGTCAGCGCCTCGGCCGCCGTAAGCCTGCGATTGGCCAGCATCACTTCCATCGCCAGCGCTTTGCCGACTGCGCGCGTCAGCCGCTGCGTCCCGCCAGCCCCCGGCAGAATGCCGAGGGTGATCTCCGGCTGGCCGAACTGAGCCGTCTCCGAGGCCACAATCATGTCGCACTGCATGGCCAGCTCGCAGCCACCGCCGAGCGCCCAGCCGCTCACTGCGGCGACGATCGGCTTGCCGATGCGCGCCATGCGCGACCAGTCGGTGAAATCGTCTCGCATCAGGTCGACCGCGGTCTGCTCCACCATCTGCTTGATATCGGCCCCGGCGGCGAACACTTTATCGCTGCCTGTCAAAACGATACAGCCGATGGCATCGTCGCGGTCGAAACGCTCCAACGCATCAAAGACCTCGCGCATAACCTGCGCGTTGAGCGCATTAAGCGCATCTGGCCGGTTAAGACGTACTAAGCCAACGCCATCGGCTGGCCGCTCGATCAAGATCGTTTCATAATCCATTTTCTTCCCTATCACTTAAAGCAAAAACGACCACTTTTTTCTTAAGGATAGCGTTCGACGAAAGACTCGATCGCAGCCGAGACCGCATCGGCCGCCCCCTCCGGATCGCTCTGCGCGGCC
>DAOTYT010000099.1:0-14892 GCA_034434615.1 Anaerolineae bacterium
GCCCCTCTACTCTTTCAGTCTACCAGCTCCTCAACCCCCAGTCAATCCCTTTTCCCCTATCGCCCTTAATCTCGTTTGCGATATTTGGGTTATCTGGTGTGGGTGCTGCTGTGCAAGAAAATACTACAAGAGCTGAAGGAACCTGTAAAGGGGGAATTTGGGAGAATTTCGAAAACCGCCGCCTCAGAGTTCGCTGCGGCCCAGCATCGCCCGCGTGAGCGTCACGCTATCGGCATATTCGATATCGCCACCGACCGGCAGGCCGCGCGCCAGCCGCGTGATGCGCACCCCTAAACTGGCCAGATCGCGCTGGATGTACATCGCCGTCGCATCGCCTTCCATGCCGGGATTGGTGGCAATGATCACTTCTTTGATGCCGCCTTTTTCAACTCGGCTCACCAGCTCGCGGATACGCAGATCATCTGGCCCAATGCCGTTAACCGGCGAAATGACCCCGTGCAGCACGTGATAAACCCCGTTGAAGCTGCCCGTTCGTTCGATCGCCAGCACATCCAGTGGTTCTTCGACCACGGCGATCGTCGTCTGATCGCGCTGCGCGTCAGCGCAAATTGCGCATGGATCGGTGACAGTGATGTTGAAGCATACCGAGCAAAAGCGCGTCTCAGCCTTCATCTGGCGCAGCGCGTCGGCCAAGGTGAACGAGACCTCGTCAGGCGCGCGCAATAGATAGTAGGTCAGCCGCGAGGCAGTCTTTGGCCCAATGCCGGGCAGGGCTGCAAACGCCTCGATCAAACGGGTTACAGGCTCTGGAACCGCTTTGCTCATCGGGAATTCCTAGCATAGATGGGGCACAGGGGTGCCCCTGCCCATCACGCTGAAGGCGAGGCCTGCGCTGGCTAACCGCCGAGCAGGCCGGTCAGGCCGCCAAGATCCCCCAGCCCTCCGGTGATCGCTTCCATGCGTTGGGCGGCCATCGCTTGGCTTTGTTCGATCGCCTGATTAATGGCAACTGCCATTAGATCTTGCAGATCGGTCACCCATTCTGGGTCGCTGGTGTCGATCACCTCGGGGTTGATCGTCACCGATTGTACGCGCTGGTGCCCAGTCATGACGATCGTCACTGCGCCGCCGCCGGCGCTCACCTCAACGGTCTCGTGAGCCAGCGCTTCCTGCGCAGCGACCATCTCTTCCTGCATCTTCTGGAGCTGGCGCATCATACCCATGCTGCCGCCGCTGGGCATACCGCCACCAAAGCCACCACCACTGCGCCGTTTCGCCATCACCATTCTCCTCTTCGCTACTCTGTTACTCTCGTGTTGATGTTTCTTCATCGAGCCGGCGCACTTCGGCGCCGAATTCGATCCCAGTCGAAACGAGTGGGTCGTCTCTATCGACGTCCAGCGCGCTTTCGCCGCGCTCATTCGGGCCAAGATCCGATACCAGCGCGACATGGACGCGCACCGGAATGCGAAAAACGTCATAGAACGCTCGCTCGATCAGCCGTTTTTTGTCCTCGGCCCCTGCGATGCGCCTGTAATAAAAGTCTTGATCAGTGCCCAGCGTGACGACATTGCCATCGATGCGCAGCACGCGGAAATAATCCATCACGCCGCGGCTGGTGCTGCTGTAGCGCTGCAAAGCGCGCAGCACGGCTTCCCAGCGCTCGCGCAGCGTGGCGAGCGGGATGACCGGCGGCCTATTTGGCTCGGCCTGCGCCAGGCGCTCTGGTTGAGGTTGCCCGGCCGCGTGATCGGCCGTACGGGCAGGCGGGTCTGCCGCCGCTGCCGGGATTGGCATCGCAGGTTCGAGCGGCGGCTGCAAGCTTTCGACCAGCGCCAGTTCAAGCGCGAGCTGCGGCTGCCAGCCCGCCCGCGCGTTGGTGCTCGCTTCATTAAAGGCGCGCAGAGCGCGCAGCAGCAGGCCGCGCTCGATGAGCGCCGCTTGCTCGGCATAACGAGCGCGCTCATCGTGCGATGCGTCGATCAGCGCTGGGCCGGCCGTTTGCGCCAGCAGCACCCGGCGCAAGTGTTCGATGATCTGGAGGCTGAACTGGCGCGGGTCAGTGCCGCTGTCGATCGCCGCGCCGATCACGCGCAGACCGGCCGCCGCATCGCCCGCGATCAGGGCATCGGTCAGCGCGCGCACGGCTTCGCTGCTGGCCGTGCCTAACAACTGCTCGACCAGCGCCACCGAGATCACCTCGTTCGGGTCAGCGATGATCTGGTCGAGCAGGCTGATGCTGTCTCGCATGCTGCCCGTGCCTTGGCGCGCGATCATTTCAAGGGCCTCGCGTTCTGCGCGCAGCCCCTCCGCCTCGACGATCGCCTGCAAGCGATCGGCGACCTCGCGCACCGAGAAGCGCCTGAATTCGAACTGCAAACAGCGGCTTTTGATCGTCGCCGGCACCTTGTCAATCTCCGTCGTCGCCAAGACGAAGATCGCGTGTTCGGGCGGTTCCTCAAGGGTTTTCAACAGGGCATCGAAGGCGCTGCCGCTGAAACGATGCACTTCATCAATGATATAAACTTTGAAGCGACCTTCGCCGGGCGCAAAGGCGATCTTCTCGCGCAAATCGCGCACGTCATCGACGCCGGTGTGGGTGGCCGCATCGATCTCGATCAAATCGAGGAAACGCCCTTCATTAATGGCGAGGCAGGCTGCGCAAGTGTTACACGGCCGTTTTTCCGGATCGGGATCAAGGCAGTTGACGGCTTTCGCCAGCAGGCGGGCGGTCGTCGTTTTGCCGGTGCCGCGCGGCCCGCTGAGCAGGTAGGCGTGGCGCACCCTGGAGCTTTTCAAAGCGTTGCGCAGCGCCCGCGTGATATGCTCCTGCCCGACCATGGCGTCAAAAGCCAGTGGCCGCCACTTCAAATAGAGAGCCTGTTCCGGCACCGGTGGGTCTCCTCTAGATAGGCTTTGAGTCTAGCAGTTTTAGGCAGCACGGGCAAGCGTGGAAGCTGGGCCGGCCTTAGGCGGGGTAGAGCAGGAACGGGCGGCGCAGGGCGCTGAAGGTTTGCAGCGGTTCACGCCAATCTTCTAGGATGTTCGGGATCGGGTGGTGCGCGTCGATGTGTTCGCGCAGCGTAGAGCCGCCGCTCAGCGCATCGATGGGGTAGGGATCTCCCTGCCGTTCTGGCGATACCCAGCCGAACCGTTCCGGGTTTTGAGCGCGGGCAAAAGCGAGCACGTAAAGCGCCGCCTCGACCGGGCGAAAGGTATTGCGATTGGTCACGTAGATCTGCACGCCGGCGCACACTTCGCCAGCGTAACGATCGTGGCCGGGCAGAAAGTGCGCGGCGCGAAAGCGCACGCTGTCCAAGCCGATCCTGTTGAGGTCGCGCGCCAGCTCGTCGGCATTCAACCACGGCGCGCCGAGATATTCGTAGGGGCGCGCTGTGCCGATGCCGGCGGATAAGACGCTCGCCTCGACCAGCCGGCTGCCGGGGTACACCAACAGCGCATCAAGCGACGGCAGGACGGGGGATAGAGGAACGAATGCGCAGCCGGTACGGTCGAACCACATGCCGCGCTGCCAGCCCAGCATCGGCACGATGGACAACGCACAGCCGATCTCGGCAACTTGATTGAGGCAGGCAGCCAGTTCCCCGGTCGTAAGCCCATCGCGCGCTGGCAGGGCGAACCCGTTCAAAAGGCGAGCCGACGGCCCTTCGATGCTGAAGCCGTTCAGCGGCGCGGGCCGGTCGAGCACGAGCACAGGGACATCGGCAGCGCTCGCGGCGACCAGCGCGCCAGCGATCGCTGCGCTGCTGCTGAAATAGCGCACGCCGGCATGGATCAAATCGATGACGAGCAGATCGATGCCCGCCAGCGCGCCTTCCATCGCTTCGATCGGATAGACCGGGATGTCGCCCGTCGAGCTCGATTCAAGCGGCGCATCCGGGGGCAGCGCGCCATGATATCCGCCTGTGGGGACGAACAAAGCATGGATCGTCACATCGCCGCGCTCGCGCAGCCGGTCGAGCGTGGTCACCATCTGCGAATCGATGCTGCAAGCGTTGGTCAGCAGCCCGATGCGCCGGCCCACGATCAGCTCTGGAGAACTGCTCAGCAGGTGTTCTAGCCCGTTCTTGATCATCGCTCACCCCCTGAACGCCGGACAGCGCAGCATCTTGCTGCCGATTCTGACGCTGTTCGGCCGCGAACGCAAACAATTCGTGGTCTTTGCTGGAGGATAACTTTGCGCTACAGTTCGTGCATGGACGAACGAACGGGACAGCCCGATCAGGCTTATCAGCAGCAGCTTGCAGCCGAGGCAGCCCGCTGGGGAGCGCTGGCTTCTGAACAAGCCGTCGAGCTGCCGCCGGAGTGGGTGTACCACCGCAGGCTGCGCCACAACCGCTTGATCCATGGGGCGACCATCGATGCGCTGCTGGAGCGAGTGCGGCCGGGCATGCGCGCGCTCGAGTTGGGCTGCGCCTCCGGCTGGCTGACGCTGGCGCTCGCGCAGCGCGGCGCCGATGCGACCGGGTTGGAAGTGAGCGAGGCGGCGCTGGCCATCGCGCAAGCCTATTATGAACAGCGCCGCGCTGCGGTTCGCGGGAGCGTACGCTACCAGCAGGCGGACTTAAATAGCATCGCGCTGGAGCCGAACGCTTATGACATCATCGCCGCTAAAGGCGTGCTCCACCACCTGGTCGATCTGCCGCATGTCATTGGCCAGATCGCGACCGCGCTCAGGCCTGGGGGGCTGCTGTGGGTCGATGATACGGACGGCGAAGAACACCTCAGCAGCGTGCTGGCAGCGGGCGCACTGTGCTTCATTTTGCCGACGCATACTTCCTATCGCGATAAGCTGCGCGCGCTGCTCAGGTTTGGCGCCGCTGCGCCGTCGCGAGTGCGGGCGAGCATCGAGGCGGAGGGGCTGTCGCCGTTTGAAGGCGTCAGCCGCGGTCAAAGCTGGCGCGCGCTCGTGCGCGAGCGCTTCATCATTGAACGTGAGATTCCCCATCCATCGTTCACTGGCTATGTCGGCGCGCAGGTGCGGCTGGGCGACCGCGCCGCGCTGCCGCTGCTCTACGGCATCCGTGCAGTCGATCGCGGCCTCACGCGGCTGGGCCTCTTTCGCAATACGGGCTGGATCGTCTTCGCTCGCCGGCCAGCCCAGTGACGCGCTCACCGATCGTTTATTTGACAGAACCGGCCAGAGGGGTCTATAGTCAAGCTATCGACGGAGCATATGAAAGGAGGTGATCTGTGTCTAGTCGCAGTCGTATGGGGGTGCTCCCCAACTGACGTCCGACGTTCACCTCGGTGAGTGTCATCCCGTCAGGGAGCACTCCCCACTGCGTCCGCAGTAAAGAGCCGCCGGCAGTCGCCGGCGGCTCGTCTTTATTGTAAAGCTTAAGTCCATCGATCGATTTTGTCTGCTGGCACGCGCGGCGAACTATGGTATGATAGCGTTATACGGATTGAAAGATTAAGGGGAAGAGACAGCTATGGCGCGATCGGGCGTCCCTAATCGATGCAAGGCGATGATGATCGGTATGGTGGCGGGTGTCTTCGCCACTGCGGCGCGCCGGGCCTATGAGCGTTCGCTGGCGCCGCGCCTGTTTCCAGAAGGACAGCCTCCGGCGTTCATGGGCTCAACGGCGGATGATCCGGTTGAGCGGCTGGCGCTGGTCGCGCCGCAGTACCGGCCAGACGAGACCACGTACAACACGCTCGCGCGCGTCGTGCACAGCCGGCTCGCAGGCCGCGAAGCGGAAAGTGAAGAGACGCGCGAACTGCTCAAAACGTTGGGCGATTATGGCGCTGGCATGCTGGTGGGGGCAGCTTATGGCTACACCCGCACCACAACCCGCAGCCGCGACGCGGCCGGCGCGTTCTTCATGGGCATCCGCCTGTGGCTTGCCGAGATCTTCGCCGCTCCGCTGCTCGGCTTGCGTGCGGGCCCAACCCGCTATTCGATCGACCAGCATGCGCGGCTGCTTTCCACAATCTGGGCCTTTACGTTCGTGATGACGACCTTGACGCGCGTCGTCTACAAAATTTTATCGCCGCGTCACTGGTGAGTTCGAATTGCGAACCGAACTAAAAACGCGAGGCAGCGCTGCCTCGCGTTTTTGAGTCGTGATGGCTTAAGAGATTATTCTCGCGTATCGTCGAAGCTGTCGAACAGCGCTGGCGCGGTGTTCAGCGGCTCGCCGCTCATCAACTGCTCAAAATGCGGCCGGTCTAGCGTTTCTTGCTCAATCAATACCTGGGCCAGCCGGTCCAGCTTGTCGCGATGCTCGGTCAGGGTGGCCTTAGCGCGCTGGTAAGCGGTTTGCAGAATGCGCTTGACCTCGTTATCGATCTCTTCGGCGGCTTGTTCGCTGTAGTCGCGCTGTTCATACAGGTCGCGGCCCAAGAACAGCGAGCCGCTGCCACCGCCGAAAGCGCGTGGGCCAAGCGTTTCGCTCATGCCGAACTGCGTCACCATCATGCGCGCGCGCTGCGTCGCCTGCTGTAAGTCGCTGCTGGCGCCAGTCGTGAACTGGTTGAAGACGATCTCCTCGGCCGCCCGACCGCCCATCAGCGAGGCGATTTCATCTTCGAACTGCTCGCGCGAGCGCAGGAAGATGTCTTCTTCGGGCAGCGACATGACATAGCCGCCGGCTCGCCCGCGAGGGATGATCGTGATCTTATGCACCGGGTTAGCGTGTTCCAGCATGTGCTGCACGATCGCGTGGCCGGCCTCGTGATAGGCCACCTTGCGCTTTTCCTGCTCGGAGATCACGCGCGTCTTGCGCTCCGGCCCCATGATCACGCGCTCCATGCTTTCCTGAAGCTCGCTCATGCCGATCGACTTTTTGTTGCGGCGCGCGGCGAGAATGGCCGCCTCGTTGATCAGATTTTCCAGGTCGGCGCCAGAGAAGCCCGGGGTGATGCGCGCCAACGATTCCAGCTCGACATCGGCAGCCAGCGGCTTGCCCTTGGCGTGCACCTTCAAAATTTCCAAGCGCCCTTTGACATCGGGGTTATCCATGATCACTTTCCGGTCGAAACGGCCGGGGCGCAGCAGCGCCGGGTCAAGGATATCGGGGCGGTTGGTGGCTGCGATGATGATCACGTTTGTGCCGGTCTCGAAGCCATCCATCTCGACCAGAATCTGGTTGAGGGTTTGTTCGCGTTCGTCGTGGCCGCCGCCCAGCCCGGCGCCGCGATGGCGGCCGACGGCGTCGATTTCATCGACGAACACGATCGCCGGCGCCTCGGCTTTAGCGCGCTCGAACAAGTCGCGCACGCGGCTGGCGCCCACGCCAACGAACATCTCAACGAACTCGGAGCCGCTGATGCTGAAAAAGGGCACCCCTGCCTCGCCGGCGACAGCGCGCGCCATCAAGGTCTTGCCGGTTCCGGGCGGGCCGACCATGAGCACGCCTTTAGGGATGCGCGCGCCCAGGCGAATGAATTTTTCTGGTTCTTTAAGGAATTCGACGACTTCTGCCAGTTCCTGTTTGGCCTCTTCTGCGCCGGCGACATCGGCAAAAGTGACTTGTGGCCGCTCCATATCGCGCACGACGCGCGCCCGGCTGCGGCCAAAACTGAGCGCTTGGTCTTGGCCTGATCGGACTGATCGCATCATGCGCCATAGGAGCCAGACGATGATCACCGTCGGCACGATGGCGATCATCAGTTGGAAGATGAGGCCGGTCGTATTATCGCCCTGCTGCTCGGCAAACTGGATGCGGCGCAGCTGCTCAGGGGTGACGCCGTACATCACGAGCATATCGAACAGGTCGCTTTCGCGCTCTTTGTAGTAGTAAACGCTGCTGCCGTTTCGCAGTTCAGCGAAGACATCGGTGCCACCGCGCACCGTGATGGCCACGACGTTGCCTTGCTGCACGTTCTGGGCGAGTTGGTCAAGCGTGATGCGGTTGCCGCGCGGCACATTGTTCGGCTGGCCGAAGATGATGACGAACAGCAGCAAAACGACCACGCCCAGCACAATCCATAAACGCTGCGCGTTGCGATTGGCGAAGGGCGAGTTGTTGTTGTTCGACGACGGATCAGGTGGTTTGTTGTTCACACGACATCTCCAACAAACGAAACGAACGGGTTACTGGAATAACAGCTTGGGGTACCTGCGAGAAAAACTAGTGCTAAATCCCACATAACACGATCATTATAACCAATTTGTTCGCACTGCGCTATAAGCGCGGGATGAGACTTCTCGCCGCGCACTCATCCTTGTCAACATTCATGGCCGTTCGTGCAGTTTCATGTCATAATGAAGTAGCATCAATGTCTACATCGTGCTGGAGTGAAGTATGGCTCGGTGCCCATGCGGACGCTACGATATCGACGAAAAAGCCAAGATCTGCCCGTACTGCGGTGAACTGCTTCTGCACCCCATGGCGACACGCGCCCTTGAAGAGGCTGATGCTGATAGTGAAGACGTTGTGCCACGCTGGGGAACTGCGCGCTTCAATTCGCGCATGAACCTGATCCTCAATTTGCGCGACAGCAACATGACCTACGTGTTCGATGCGAACGAAGTGACTGAACTGATCATCGGCCGGGCAGACCCCATCTCCGGCGAGCATCCCCCGGTCGATTTGACGGAATTCGGCGCTGTTGAAAAGGGAGTCTCGCGCCGCCATGCCGCCATCATCCGCAAGGATGGCGGCGCGCTGCACATCGTCGACAAGGGGACGCCGAACGGAACCTATCTCAATGGCCAACGCCTGATCGCTCATCAGCCGCGCATCCTTCGCGATGGCGATGAGCTGCGGGTGGGGCGGCTGGTGATGTCGGTGCATTTCGAGCGCAACCTATAGCGCATGCTCGCTCTCGGCGGTTGACGGCCAGTTCAATCAGGGTGGTTGGCAGCGTCTCTCTCACCGGGCTGCCAAGTTCCACGTTAGAAGAGTGTTAAGCCCTATACCCAGAAATCGAAAACCCGTGTATGCTTGGTATTGACACGATATGAGATGCGGGGCTACAATGCCTACGCGGGAAAATGAATACGTGCTGTGCTGCGCCGCGCACTGACCATCTGCATCAGGCTTGGGCCTATAGCTCAGCTGGGAGAGCGCTTCAATGGCATTGAAGAGGTCAAGGGTTCGAATCCCTTTAGGTCCACTCATTCAGCCTCACAGCACGCCCATTTAACCGCCAGCAGGTCCTTCATCGATGCGTGAGATGGATGAAGGACCTGTTTCTTTCATCCTCATTCGAAAGATGAGCGAGAAAGGCAAAAGGTTGTGGCGAAGCAGAAACGGAATGTGCTCGAGGGATGGACTTCGCGCGTACGCGGTCTGCTTGAAGACCTTGACCGGCTTGTGAACCCACAGCCAGCGCCCAAACCCGTCCGCGTCCCGGTGCCTGTTCCGGTTCGTCCGGAGCGCCGCCCGAAACAGAACGAGCCTTATCGCTAGGCGACGACGTCGGTGCTCGGTCTCGGCTTGCCGAGACGAGCAAAAGCACAAGCGCTGCGCCGGACGGTGCATCTGCTTGTGCTTTTTTGTATACTGAAAGACCACATGCTTTGCGCACCTGGCCTTTACCCGGCCGCCTGATGAGATGACTATGACCGAACGTGAACGATACAATCCTGCAGCAATCGAAACGCGCTGGCAGCGGCGCTGGGAGGCCGACCGCCTCTATCGCGCCGAGGTTGATTGGAGCCGGCCAAAACACTATGCGCTGACCATGCTGCCTTACCCCAGCGGCGACCTGCACATTGGCCACTGGTTCGCCATGAGTCCGTCGGACGCGCGCGCCCGCTACATGCGCATGAAGGGCTACAACGTCCTGTTTCCAATGGGCTTCGACGCCTTCGGTCTGCCCGCCGAAAATGCCGCCATCCAGCGCGGCATTCATCCAGCCACCTGGACGTACCAGAACATTGAACGCATGCGCGGCCAACTGCGGCGCATGGGCGCCATGTTCGACTGGGAGCGCGAAATCGTGAGCTGCGATCCCGCCTACTATCGTTGGACGCAGTGGTTCTTCAAGCTGTTCTACGAGCACGATCTCGCCTACCGCGGCGAGGCGCTCGTCAACTGGTCCGATGCGCTGCAAACAGTGCTGGCCAACGAGCAGGTGATCGACGGCAAAGATGAGCGGCTGGGGCAGCCGGTCATCCAGAAGCTGATGACGCAGTGGTTCTTTCGCTATACGCGCTATGCCGATGAGCTGCTCAACTTCGATGGCATCGACTGGCCGGAGCCGGTGCGCATCATGCAGACGAACTGGATCGGCCGCAGCGAAGGCGCGCAGGTCACCTTCCGCGCTGAGCTGGCCGATGCCGATCATCCTGCCGGCTATCCGATCGAGATCTTCACGACGCGGCCGGATACGCTGTGGGGCGCGACGTTCATGGTGCTGGCGCCGGAGCATCCGCTGGTCAGCCGCGTGACGACCCCCGACCAGCGCCAGGCCGTTGAGGCGTATGTGGCGCAGGCAGCGCGCCAATCGGAGCTGGAGCGCACGGCCGAAGGCGGCGGCAAGACCGGCATTTTCACCGGCGCCTACGCGATCAACCCGGTCAATGGCGAGCGCATCCCAATCTGGACGGCCGATTACGTGCTGATCACTTATGGCAGCGGCGCGATCATGGCGGTGCCCGCTCACGATGAGCGCGACTTCGCCTTCGCGCGCGCGTTCGGTCTGGAAGTGCGGCCGGTGATACAGCCGGAAGGCGAACAGTTCGACGGCGCGACGATGGCCGAGGCTTACGTCGGCCCGGGCTACATGATCAACAGCGGCCCGTTTGATGGAACCTATTCGAACGGCGAGAAGGGGCGCAAAAACCCGGCCATCAGCGCGGTGATCGATTGGCTGGCCGAGCGCGGGCTGGGCCGAGAGTCGGTCAACTACCGCCTGCGCGACTGGCTGATCAGCCGCCAGCGCTACTGGGGCAGCCCGATCCCGATCATCTACTGCGAAGATGGGACGATCGAAACCGTGCCTGATGATCAGCTCCCGGTTGAACTGCCGGCCGATGTGCAGATGACTGGCATCGGCAACCCGCTGGCCCAGCATCAAGCGTTCGTCAGCGCTGTTGACTCGAAAGGGAGGCCGGCGCGCCGCGAGACGGATACGATGGATACCTTCATGTGCTCCTCGTGGTATCACCTGCGCTATCTCAGCCCGCATTATGACCGCTGGCCGTTCGACCCTGAGGAAGCCGCCTACTGGCTGCCGGTCGATGTCTACACTGGCGGGGCAGAACATGCGACCATGCACCTGCTCTATACGCGCTGGTTCAACAAAGCCCTGCGCGATCTGGGCGTGTTCGATGAAGCGGCTGCGATCATGGCGCAGCACGGGCGCAACCCCGAGGGCCTGCTCGACGAGCCGATGCTGCTGCTGCGCAATCAGGGGCAGATTTTGGGCGAGGAGCGCGCTGGCGATGTCATCATTGCGGCTGGCACGATGCGCGGCGAAGTGCTGGTGGCCGATCGAGTCTTCGTGATCGAGCGCGGCGGTCGGCCGGTCGTCTAGCAGGCGCCGCCGATCGAGGGCGCGGCGATCGTGCGCGGCGAGATCATGCGCCGCACCGAGCGCATCATGCAGGTCGACGATGGCAGTGGAAGCTGGCGCACGGTCGAAGTGCATGAGGATGCCCGCGTGCTCATCCCGGGCATCGAGGGCGAGGCGAACGTCAACCAGCTGCGCCATCATCTCGAGATCCAGCGCATGTCGAAAAGCAAGGGCAATGTCGTCAACCCCGATGAGCTGGTCGACCAGTACGGGGCCGATACGGTGCGCGCTTATCTGATGTTTGGCTTCGACTGGGGCAAGGGTGGCCCATGGGACAGCCAGAACATCCAGGGCGTGGTGCGCTGGCTCAACGAGGTGTGGGACCTGGTGACTGCCGGGCCGCCGGAGGACGCGGGCGATCCAGCCGCTGAGCGAAAGGTTGAACGTAAGGTTCACCAGGCAATTGAGAAAGTGGGCGTGGGGCTGGAAGCGTTCAGCTTCAACACGGCGATCGCGGCGTTGATGACGCTCAAGAATGAGCTGCGCGCGGCGCTGCGCGAAGGCGGGGTCGGGCCTGACGCATGGCGATCGGCGGTGCGCGCGATGCTGCTGCTGATGGCTCCCTTCACGCCGCATATCGCCGAGGAGCTGTGGGCACGGCTGGGGTTCGAATACAGCATCCACCAGCAGCCATGGCCGCAGTTTGACCCGGACAAGGCGGCCGAAGAGGAGATCACGTTGGTCGTCATGCGCAATGGCAAGCCGATCGACCGGCTGCTCGTCCCCGCTGGGATCGAAGAGGAGGAAGCCAAGCGGCTGGCGCTGGCCAGCGCTGGCGCGCAGCGCGTCCTCAACGGCGGCGAACCCAAGCGCGTGATTTTCATCGGCGGGCGTGGTAACATCGAGCCGAAGGTCAACATCGTCGTGTAGTCAACCAGGAAGCGGCCGCGGTATGAACGAACCCGCGAACCCGCCTGAGCTGCCGCGCACGATCGGCGAGCTGCGCGAGACCTCGCTGCATGCCGCGTTGAAGGCCTGGATCGCGCGGCCGGGTGACCTGATCGAGACGCGCGTTGAAGGCTACGTCGTCGATATCGTGCGCGGCAGCCAGTTGATCGAAATCCAGACCGGCCGCTTCTCCGGTTTGAAGCCCAAACTGGCGGCGCTGCTGTCGGGGCATCAGGTGCGGCTCGTTTATCCGGTCGCGCAGGCGCGCTGGGTTGTGCGCACGGCCGCCGATGGCGTTGTGCTGGGGCGGCGTAAATCGCCCGTTCGCGGTGTGGTCGAGCAGGTCTTTCGCGAGCTGGTCAGCATTCCGGCGCTGGCGCTTCACCCACGCTTCAGCCTCGAAGTCCTGCTGATCGAGGAGGAGCAGGTGTGGCGCGATGACGGCCGAGGGAGCTGGCGGCGCCAGCGCTGGAGCATCGCTGACCGGCGCCTGCTGCGCGTGGTCGACCAGCTTCCGCTCGAGACGGCCGGCGACTATCAAGTGCTGCTGCCGCCGGGCCTGCCGGAGCTCTTTACGACGGCTGAGCTGGCTGAAGGCTTAGGACAGCCGAAGCGGCTGGCGGGCCAAATGGTCTACTGTCTGCGTGAAATGGGCCTCGTGACGGCGCATGGCAAACGCGGTCGCGCTGTGCTTTACCGGCAGAGCGAGCCGGGCTGGAACTCAAACTAGATGCTGAGCGGACAAGAACTGCTGTTGATGGGCATTATCGTCGCGGGCATGGCGATCATCTTGAGCGGCCGGCTGCGCGTCGATATCGTCGGCATGTTGATCTTGATCGCTTTAGGGATGACCGGCCTCGTTCAACCCGGAGACCTGTTTTCCGGCTTCAGCGCGCCAGCCATCATCACCATTATCGCGCTGTTCATCATCACGCATGCGTTGGAAGAGACGGGCGTCGTCCAGTGGATCGCCGATCGCCTGCGAACGGTCGGCGGTGGGCGCGAGGGGCGGCTGGCGGTCTTGGTCATGGCGACCGGGGCCGGGTTGGCCTTGTTCATGAACATCATCGCCGCTGGCGCGCTGCTGCTGCCGGCCGTCATCAGCGTCGCGCGCGATTCAAACGTGCGCGCCTCCAAATTATTAATTCCTCTCTCTTATGGCACGCTCATCGGGGCAACCGCCACCTATTTCGCCACAGCCAACATCGTCTTGAGCACGCTGCTCATGGAGCAGGGGCAGCCTGGGTTGAACGTCCTCAGCTTCGTGCCGACCGGCATCCCGATCATCCTGTGCGGCCTGCTTTACATGGGGTTGCTAGGCGGCCGCCTGCTGCCAGACCGCGAGTCGGTCAGCGGGGTGGTGACGCCGCGCAGCGTGTCGCGCAGCCTGTACGAAACTTATCAGCTCGAAGAACGCATGTGGGAGGTGCGCGTGCTGCCCGGCGCGCGCGTCGTCAATCACAAGCTGCGCGACAGCCACATCGGCGAGGCGCTGGGCGTGACCGTGCTGGCGATCTGGCGCGATCATGAGGCGATTCTGACGCCCGATCCCGATGAGCTGCTGCTGGCCAACGACTATCTGCTTGTGCTGGGGCGTGAAGACCGGGTGATGCCGCTCAATGCGTGGGGGCTGCAGGTGGGGCGTGAGAACGGCGTCAACGGCCTGCGCGATTATTCGGTCGATCTGACGGAGGTCGTCATCCCGCCGCGCTCGAATGCGATCGGCAAGACGCTGCAAGATCTGCGTTTCCGCAATAAGTATGGACTAACCAGCGTCGCCTTGTGGCGCGAGGGGCGCAGCTACCGCACGGATGTCGGCAAGTTTCCCCTTAGGGTGGGTGACGCCCTGCTGATGGTTGGGCCGGCCAAAAAGATTCAGCAGCTCGCGCAGGAACGCGATTTCCTGGTGCTGCAAAGCAGCCATGCCGCCCGCCCGCGCCGCCCTGAGAAGGGCTGGCTGGCGCTGGCGATCCTGCTCGCTGCCGTGTTCGCGTCGATCTTGGAGATCGTGCCGACGGCCGAAGCAATGTTCATCGGCGCCGTGGCGATGATCTTGACGGGCTGCTTGACCATCGACGAGGCGTATCGCTCCGTCGATTGGCGCGTCGTCTTCCTGATCGCCTGCATGCTGCCGGTCAGTTTGGCGATGGGCAGCACCGGCCTATCCGAGCGCATGGGCGGCTTGATTGTCGAGATGACCGCGCCCCTGGGTGGGCTGGCGCTGATCGCCGGGCTGTTCCTGCTGGCGATGGCGTTCACGCAATTTTTGACCGGGCAGGTCACTTCGCTGATCATCGGGCCGATCGCCGTGAGCGCGGCGCTTCAGTTCGGCGTCGACCCGCGCGCGGTAGCGGTGGCGACTGCGACGGCCTGCGCCACCGCTTTCCTGCTGCCGACAGCGCATACCGTCAACGTGTTGATGATGGGCCCCGGCGGCTACAAGCCGGCCGATTTTGTGCGCATTGGCATCGGCATGACGTTGATCGTTTTCGTCGTTTTGATGGTGGGCATGGCCCTGATCTGGGGCATTCGCTGACGGGCTAAAGCACC
>DAOTYT010000100.1:0-8925 GCA_034434615.1 Anaerolineae bacterium
CGCGCAGCAGTTCATCCCAGATTTCCTGCCGCCGGCGCTGCGCTTCGACCTGTTCGATCAGATAGTCGAGTTTTTCATGCAGGGCTTGTAGTTCACTGTTCATAGGGCCTTCAGCTCCATTTACCCGCCATCGTCATGGGCGAACTAATCGGGAGTTCGCTGCCGCGCAGCAGCAAGTTCCAGTACACCCAACGAAAGCCCATCTTGCCCCAGTGATTGGCGGGCGATTCCTGCAGCAGCACGAAGGGCCCGATGCCAGGGAGCGGGAACTTGCCCGGCAGAGGTTCAACATCATAGTTGAAATCGATCAGCAGGCCTTGGTTGAAACCCGTCTCGATGAAGCAGTTGGCATGGCCGTCGAACGTTGGCAGCGGTTCCAGCCCGTCCATATGGCGCAGAACATTCTCGACAAGCGTATCGAGCATGAAATGTGCGACTGAGCCAGCTTTGGAGGTCGGCGCGTTGCCGGCATCGCCGATCACCCATACATTTTCCCAGTTCTGCGATTGCAGCGTGTGTTTGTGAACTGGCACAAAGTTCAGTTCATCGCCCATGCCAGAACGACCGATAACATCCGCGCCCATATTGGTCGGGATGCTCACCAGCAGGTCATAACCGATCTCTCGCCCATCAAAAGAACGGATGACTTGCGCATCTTGATCGACCTCGCTGATGTTGAAATCTGCAGTGATGCCGATACGCTTACGCTCCAGCAGATCGCTCAGGGCGGCGGTAGCACGGGGCTTGGTAAAAGCGCCGGGCAGCGGCGTTGCGTAGACGATTTCCACCTGATCGCGCATTCCACGTTCGCAGAAGTACCAATCTGCCAAAAAGACGAACTCCAATGGCGCGACCGGACATTTGATCGGCATCTCGGTGATGCTGACGACCATCCTCCCGCCCTGCCACGTCCGCAGGAAGCGCGCCAAGCCCTGCGCTCCCTCGATCGTGTAAAAATCGAAAATATTCTTATACCATCCTGGCCCGGTTAGGCCTTCTGTTTCCTCTGGCTTGATCTGGCTGCCGGTAGCAATGATCAGATAGTCGTAACCGATGACACGACCGTCTTTCTCAAGCTGAACCTGATTCTTCTCTGGCTCGATGAGTTTGATGTCCGAGAAGACAACTTCCACCGCACGCGGCAGGAAGTTGCGCTTCGGTTTGATGACGTCCTGAGGCTTGTAAATGCCAAACGGAATGAATAGGAGGCCCGGTTGGTAGTAGTGAGTCTCATCGCGGTCAACGATGATGATCTTCCATTCGCTTGGATCGAGCGCCTCTGCGAACTTATTAGCGGCCATCGTGCCGCCCGTGCCCGCGCCAAGAATAAGCAGTGTTTTCATTTGGCTGTCCCTCCTAATGAAAGGATTGAACTTGTGCGGTAAGTTGGTCGGCAATGACTGCGCGAAACAGATCAAGCGCCTGCACGACACGATCGTCAGTCAAGTAGTAGAAGGTCGTGCGGCCCTGGCGTTCTGAGGCGATAATCCCCCGCTCTCGCAAAATTTTGAGATGCCGCGAGACGACGGGCTGCGCCATTTCCAACCGTTCTGCCAGCGCCGTGACATTCTGGGGACCTTCTTGCAGCTCGTAGATGATCAGCATACGACTGGGGTCAGAAAATGCTGCGCAGAACTGCGCATGAAGGATC
The DNA here is from genome assembly GCA_034434615.1 of Anaerolineae bacterium. Taxonomy (GTDB): domain Bacteria; phylum Chloroflexota; class Anaerolineae; order Aggregatilineales; family Phototrophicaceae; genus Flexifilum. The sequence continues at coordinate 1,652 of DAOTYT010000100.1, forward strand.
GCTACCTGCTCCCGAAGTTGTGCTTTCATCATGCTCTTTCCATCAACTATTCGGCATATCATCATATATCGCTATCTATATATATCGATACTGTATCGGGAAGGCACGGCCGCGCATAGTGATAAATATCACAACCGTTCATGAGAATGATCATGCCAGAACAGGTTGCACGGGGTTCGAAACTATGGCAGTAAGGAAGCAAGCGTGCGGTAGGCAGTGCTGAGGGGGTAAAGGCAGGCCGCACAGCCGGCAGCCTTCGAGTTACTCAATTTCTAGGCCTGCCAGCGAATAAAATAGTTAGGTAATGTCATTTACTAATGACCTCTACTGCAAAGCGCATTGACGAGGATTACTTCTCGGAAGAAGGCCTCTCACCGATTTAATTTTAATGGCGGCAGGGCAAAGACGGGATTCCGTCGGGCGAACGCCCCTGCACCGTCCCGCTACACTAACCCAGCATCTTGTTCGGCTTGCGTGAGGGCGCGCTCGAAGCGTTCTAACCCTTCCTGCACCGTCTCGCGTTCGATCATCAGCGGCGGGCAGAAGCGCAGCGTGCTTTGACCAGCGCCCAGGATGAGCAGGCCGTGCTCGATCGCGCACTGCTCAACCGCATCGCGCACAGCCTTGGCCGGCGTCCGCGCTTCGTCGAGCACCAGCTCCGCGCCGATCATCAGCCCCCGCCCATCGATGCGCGCGTGGCGCAGCGTTGAGTGGTGCGGCCGCATCTCCTCGAGCGCATCGAGGATATAAGCGCCCTGTTCGGCGGCATTCGCCATATAGCCCCGCTCGATCAAGTCGATAGTGACCAGCGCCGCCGCGCATGAGACCGGGTTGCCGCCAAAGGTCGTGCCGTGCGCGCCCGGCGGCCAGCTCATCACATGATCGCGGGCGATGATCGCGCCGAGCGGCAGCCCGCTGGCGATGCCTTTGGCCGAACAGACCAGGTCCGGCTCGACGCCGTGGTGCTCGATCGCCCACCACTTACCGGTGCGGCCCATGCCGCTCTGCACCTCGTCGGCGATCAGCAGGATGTCGTAGCGATCGCAGATAGCGCGCAGCTCCTGCACGAAGCGGCTGTCCGGCACCAGATACCCCCCCTCGCCCTGTATCGGCTCAAGGATGATCGCGGCGACCGAGTCGCCGGGGAAAAGGCGCTTGAAGACGACGTCTTCAAGATAGCTGGCGCACAGGCAGCGCGCTTCACAGTCCGCCTGTGCCCGGCCGTGCATGCAGCGATACGGGTTATTGTATGGGATGTGATGGACGCCGGGCACGAGCGGGAAAAAGCCGTCGCGCTGCACGACCTTGCTCGCCGTCAAAGAAAGCGCACCCATCGTGCGCCCATGAAACGCCCCAAAAAATGCGATGAAGTGCGGCCGCTCGGTGTACCAGCGCGCCACTTTCATCGCCCCTTCGACGGCCTCGGCGCCGGAATTGGTCAGGAAGATGCGCGCGTTTTCCTTAAACGGCGCGATCTGTGCCAGCTTTTCGGCCAGCCGCACCTGCACTTCATAATAATAATCGGTGCCGGCGATGTGCAGGAACTTCTGCGTCTGTTCGATGACCGCGCGCACCACTTCCGGATGGCAGTGCCCGGTCGAGTTCACGGCGATGCCTGCCGCGAAATCCACGTACTCGTTGCCATCCACATCCCACACGCGCGCGCCCAAGCCCCGTTCCATCACAAACGGGTAGCGCGGCGTCATCGAGCCAGACATCAGCCTGTCATCGCGGGCGATGATCGCCTGTGCATTAGCGCCGGGGCGCGTCGAAGTCTTGAGGGTCATGGTGCCTGCTCCCAAATATCAACCGGCGGAAGAGAACACTGCGCCGGGCACCGAAGCGCCCGGCGGCTGTCAGTCTGTCATTGCGGAGACACTTTGATTATAAGCCTCGTGCTGGCTTGCTGCAATTGTCGTAAACGGCCCGGCCTGCTGCACGCTGGCCCTTGAAATTGGCGTAGATCGGCGATAATTATGCCTGCCCATGCTTAGCTTCGGCGGCATTCTTTTGTCTTTGCGGCATAACCTGCCCTTACAATGTGGAAAGATCGAGGGTGTGCTCATGAAGTTGGCCATCATTGGGTTCGGCGTCGTCGGGCAGGGGCTGGCGGCGATCTTGAACGGCAAACGCGATTTCCTGCGCGACACTGAGGGGTTTGAGCCACAGATCGTCGCTGTGGCGACGCGCGCGCATGGCTCGCTCGTGCGCGATGCAGGACTGGACTTGAATGCCCTGCTCGAGGCCAGCGCCCGCGGGCATTTCGATCACTACCCCGATCAGCGCGGGCTAAGCCGCGACTGGAATGCGCTGGCGATCGCCCGCAGCAGCCGCGCCGATGTCCTGATCGAACTGACCCCCTCCGACCTGCTGACCGGCCAGCCCGCCCTCGATGTGTGCCGGGCAGCCTTGGAAAGCCGCAAACACGTCGTGCTGGCCAATAAAGGTCCGGTTGCCGTGGCCTATGAAGAGCTGCGCGCGCAGGCCGAAGCCGCCGGCGTTCGTCTGTTATTCGAGGCCGCTGTGATGGCCGGCACGCCCGCTCTGCGGCTGGGCATGCAGGCGCTCGCTGGCTGCCAGATCAACGCCGTGCGCGGCATCCTCAACGGGACGACGAACTACATCCTCACTCAAATGGAGAGCGGCATGACTTATGCTGATGCGCTTGCGCAAGCGCAGGCGCTCGGCTACGCTGAAGCTGACCCAAGCGCCGATGTCGACGGGTGGGACGCGGCGGCCAAAGCGGTCATTTTGGCGGCCGCGCTGTTCCGTCGCAAGCTCACGTTCGATGACATGCAGGTCTCCGGCATCAGCGCGATCACGCCGGAGGATATCGCCGCCGCCGCCGCCGCTGGCGAACGCTGGAAGCTGATCGCTCAAATCACGCCCGAGGGCGGGTCGGTGCGCGCCGTGCGCATCGCCCAGTCGCACCCATTGGCCGGCGTCTCCGGGGCGATGAACGCGATCACCTATGAGACGGATTTGATGGGCGAGATCACGTTGATAGGCGCTGGGGCAGGTGGCACCGAGACCGGCTTCGCCGTCTTGTCAGATTTACTGGAGATTCACCGAGACCGCTTCAAAAAGAGATGACGAGGAAAGCCAGCATTTTGATCGTCGAGGACGATCAGCATCTGCTCGAGGGCATTAGCGCCGTCCTCGAGCTGGAGGGGTATGAAGTTCAAACGGCGGAAAACGGCCAGCAAGCGCTCAACTGGCTGCGCACAGCCGCTCGGCCGCCAGATCTGATCGTCTCCGACATTATGATGCCGACGCTGGACGGCTTGCAGCTTTTAACCGAAGTGCGCCGTGAACCCGCCTGGGTGAACATCCCTTTCATCTTCCTGACGGCGCTCGGGGAGAAGATCGACATTCAGCACGGCAAACGCAGCGGCGTGGATGATTACCTGGTCAAGCCATTCGACGCTGCCGACCTTGTGGTAGCCGTAGAAGCACGCCTTAAGCGCAACCAAGCGCTCAACGAAGCCCATCGCAGCGAGATAAGCGATCTGAAGCGGCGCATTTTGACCATCCTTAATCACGAATTCCGCACGCCCTTATCGCTCATCGTCGCCTATGCAGACATGCTGAACGATCAACAGGCGCACTTGCTGTCTGAAGACGAGCTGATCACGTTCCTCAAGGGGGTCAACAGCGGGGCAGTGCGCCTGCGCCGGCTGATCGAGAACTTCATTACCTTAGTTGAGCTAGAGACGGGTGATGCGCAGCGCACTTACGAGCAGCGCAAGGGGCCGCTGGTCGATATTCGGGCCTTGCTCGAAGGCGCGCGCCGGGCTGCGCTCAGCGGCTGCCACAATCACACCTGCCATATCACGATACTGAACACGCCGCCGCCCTTCATCGCCGATGCCGAATATCTGGAGTTCGCCCTGCAGCAGCTTCTCGAAAATGCCGCCAAATTTTCGCCGCCCGGCCAGCCGATCGAGTTGGGCGCCTGCTGCGACGAAGCCACCATTTCATTATGGGTCTCCGACCGAGGGCGCGGCATCCCGGAAACCCAGATCGACCAGATTTGGGAGGTTTTTCACCAGATTGACCGCGAAGTGCATGAAGATCAGGGCGCCGGCACTGGGCTGACGATCGTGCGCCGCATCGCCGAGCTTCATGGGGGAACCGTCACCTGCACCAGCGTGGCCGAAGTCGGCACCACCTTCACGATCACACTGCCGCTGCGCCTGGCGCTTTAGCGCTCAGGCATCCGTCCGTTAGGCGCTTCGCAATTCAGGCTGCCTTGGCGGTTCCTATTTATGCAGTTTTGCGGTATAAGAAACAAGACGACCGGCATGAAACAAAGGAGCCGATCGATGCCGCGCGTGAGGCCAGTGACGCGGGCGCTCAACAAGATCGAAGCGCTGTATGACCGCGCCAAGTACCGCGTGCGCCGGCCGCTGCGCCCCGACCAGATCATGATCGCCGCCTATCTTGGCCATGGGACTGCGCAGGCGCTTCACCTGCGCGGCCGCGTCCTGCGCGATAAAGGCATCACAAGCGCGATGGCCGAAGATTCGGCCTGGAAGAACATGGTCAATATGTATAAGCGCTACCAAAGCCGCGAACTGCCCGGCGCCGTCGTGCGGGCGCGTTTCGGCGAGCATGTGCAGGAAACGGTCGCGGATGAGGAAGGCTTCTTCGCCATCGCTTTTCATCTTCCCATGCTGCCCTATCAAGAAGATGGCCGTTATACCATCGACCTCGAATTGGTCGATTATCCAGGGCGCGATCGGTATGCCGAGCTCCCGCTCGATGTGCGCGCGACCGGGGCGGTCATCGTGCCGCGGCCAGGCGCCGAGTTTGGCGTGATCAGCGATATCGACGATACGGTGCTGCAGACCGACGTGCTTAACCTGCTGGCGATGGCGCGCAATGCGTTCCTGAAAAACGCCCACACCCGGCTGCCGTTCGATGGCGTAGCGGCATTCTACGATGCGCTGCGCCGCGGCGGCTCTGGCTTGGTCGAGAACCCGATCTATTACGTCTCGAGCAGTGCTTGGAACATCTACGACGTCATCAAAGACTTCTTCATCGTTCGCGAGATCCCGGTCGGGCCGATCTTTTTGGCAGACTGGGGCCTGACGCCAAAGCAGCTTTTGACGCCCAACCATCTTGCGCACAAACTCGGCCACATCCAGAATTTGCTCAATACGCACGCCGACCTGCCGTTCATTTTAATCGGCGACAGCGGCCAGAAAGACCCTGAGATCTATGTGCAGGCGGTCAAAGATAACCCAGGGCGCATCCTCGCTGTTTACATCCGCGATGTGACCGGCCGCTCGCGCGATGCGTCGCTGCATGCGTTGATCGCCGAGGCGGCTGCACATGGGGTGGAGCTGGTCGTAGCGCAGGATACTTATGAAGCGGCCGTCCACGCGGCCGAGCGCGGCTACATCTCGCGCGAGCGGCTGCCGGAAATTCGCGCCGAGCGCGACGAAGATCGCACCCTCCCCACGCCGCTTGAACATGTGCTCAAGCCCGGCAGCGCCGCCAGCGCCCATATTGACGCCGATCAGGCCCTCGATCGCCGCGAGTGAATACCGAAAACCCTGGCCCGCCGCTGCTCTGACTGGCTGTCGCCGTTGATGCTGTTCTAATATTGCCAGCATACAATGGGGACGTTATACGAGGGGTAATAAGGTATGGATCTCAATAAATTCACCAATAAAGCACAACAAGCCCTGCTCAAAGCGCAGTCGCTCGCGAATGAATACGGTCACAGCGCGATCGAGCCGCTGCATATCCTCATCGCGCTGATGGGACAGCCCGAAGGCGTCGTGCCGGAGGTGGCAGCGAAGATCGGCGCGCGGCCGGCCGCCGTGCTGGCCGAGCTGCAAGCGCAGCTTGACCAGCGGCCGCGCACCTACGGTAGCAACGTCACGGCCAATCTCGGCCGGCCAGCGGTCGAGGCGCTGACGCGCGCCGAAAAAGAAGCTGCGACCATGCACGACGACTATGTAAGCACTGAGCATATCCTGCTTGCGCTCGCCGAAGATAAGACGCTCGGCGGCCTGCTGACGCGCCACGGCATCACGCGTGATGCGATCTTGCAGGCGCTGACGGCCATTCGCGGCGGCCAGCGCATCACATCGCAAGACCCGGAAAGCACCTACAAAAGCCTTGAGAAGTACGGGCGCGACTTGACCGCGCTCGCGCGCCGCGGCCAGCTCGATCCGGTCATCGGCCGCGAAGAAGAGATCCGGCGCGTCATTCAGGTGATCAGCCGGCGCACGAAAAATAACCCCGTCTTGATCGGGGAGGCCGGCGTCGGCAAGACGGCGATCGTCGAAGGGCTGGCGCAGCGCATCGTTAACGGCGATGTGCCGGAAAGCCTGCGCGATAAGCAGATCATCGCGCTGGATATGGGATCGCTGCTGGCCGGCGCCAAGTTCCGCGGCGAATTCGAGGAACGGCTGAAGGCCGTGCTTAAGGAAGTGGCCGACAGCGACGGGCGCATCATCCTCTTCCTCGACGAGCTGCATACGATCGTCGGCGCAGGGGCGGCCGAGGGCGCGGTCGATGCCAGCAACATGCTTAAGCCGATGCTGGCGCGCGGCGAGCTGCGCATGATCGGCGCGACCACGCTCGATGAATATCGCAAGTACATCGAAAAAGATGCTGCGTTAGAACGACGTTTCCAGCCCGTCTTCGTCGGCGAGCCGAGTGTGGAAGATACGATCAGCATCCTGCGCGGCCTTAAAGAGCGCTACGAAGTGCACCACGGCGTCCGCATTCAAGACAGCGCCGTGATCGCCGCAGCGACGCTGAGCGCGCGCTACCTGCCCGATCGCCAGCTTCCTGACAAGGCGATCGACCTGATCGACGAAGCGGCGGCTCGCTTGAAAATGGATATTGACTCCAAGCCGGCGGCCCTTGACCATGCCGAGCGGCAGATCATGCAGATGGAGATTGAGCGCGAGGCGCTGCGCAAGGAGCGCGACCGCGCCTCGCAGGAGCGGCTGGCGGCGCTGGAGGAAGAGATCGCCAACGCCCGCGAGGCGTTAACCGCGCTGACGGCCCGCTGGCAGATGGAGAAGGATGCCATCGAGGCGATCCGCAAGATTAAGGCCGAGATCGATGAGGCGAAAATCCAGCTCGAACAGGCTGAACGGCGTGCCGATCTGGAAGGCGCAGCGCGCCTGCGCTATGGCGTGCTGCCGGAGCTGGAGAAAAAATTGACCGAGGCGGAAGCGGCTGTCGCCCGCATGCGCGCCGATGGCGCCGCCATGCTGCGCGAGGAAGTTGACGCCGACACGATCGCT
>DAOTYT010000101.1:0-2332 GCA_034434615.1 Anaerolineae bacterium
CGTCTCGGCAGGTCAGCGCGACGCATTGAAGAGAGCAGTCTGGAGTCAGACTGTATAGGAACAGAGGGCGAGGCGCGAAGTGCTCAGGGGAAGTGCAATGACCAGGCGAATCAGCAGCGCAGGCGTGGACGGGCACAACACAGTAGAAGCCTGTAGATGCCGCCATTCATTTGCATTGCGCGATAATATGGCTCACACAGCGAGGGGCGGGCATTTCTGGGCTGGAAACATCGACAGAAGGTGCGATCAGCGGTCGCGCTCGTCGGGGAAGTAGATGGACTTGAAGCTGTAACGCGATGGCTCGCTGCTGTGACGGACACCTTCATACAGTCCGCCCGTAATCCGGTTCAAGCCTTTGTGCAGCTTCTCCCGAATGTACCCATCGTCCTCATGGGTCAGGAGCAGGATCGCGGCGCGAGTCAGGTACTGCACAGCCGCCAGCAGTTCGTAAGCCATCCGTCCGCGCCACGAGTGAACGCCGTTTGCGTGTGCCGTTGCGGTCTTGAGATCGTCCAGCCCGCTGTACGCCCGCAGTATGGCTTTGGCGGTGGACTCAAAATCATCAATCCGCACATCATCTGGCGCGAACAAGCGCAGGAAGTCGCGGATAGCATCAATGGTATGAGACGAAAGGTAGTACTGCCCACAGCGGACAGCCAGCAGGTGCCATGCGCCCATGTGCAGCGAGTGACCACATAGCTCGAATGCGGCATTCTGGACAGCGACCAATAGATCGACCACCCGTTCCTCATCCCGGTTCGCGTTCAGATTTGAGGCAACGAATTCGGCAATCGCGGTGTAACGGGCATTGTCAAAGCGGTCATGATACCGCTGCATAGGAGTATTCGGATTATGCGTCATGAGGTTTTCCTTTCCAGAAGCTAGAGAATCTGACTGAGGCTGATGAGGTCATTGAGCGTGTGCGGATCAATCGGGTGAGTTTCGATGCGCTTGATCAGGCGCGTGAGCGAGATGCTGGCAGCACTGTATATCGCGTACAGGCTGTCGCTGTAGGGCACCCGAGGGGATGAGCTTCGCGCCTGCCCCCTTCAACTGTGTTGGCATATCCGGGAGCGTGGGCAGCAGCCACCCAGCGGCGCAAACAAGACTTTCGGCGCGTTCGTCTGCTTCGAGCGTCCAATCGGCGTAGAGCAGCCGTTGGCCTTCCAGCGCGAGATAACAGCGCTTGAGTGACAGACCGCCCAATGTACCAAACGGCAATCGCACGATCTTGAGCAAGATAACTGGCCGCCAGTTGAGATGAGTGAGTGTAGTCATGGCAGTTCCTCAAACCAGATGCCGCTGAATCGCTGGATACTGCCATTATCGAGAAAGCGCACCCAGCAGGTATGAATACCGATGCTGTATGGGCGTATGTTGTCGCACAGTGGATAGGCGACGATGCACTTCCGGCGTGGATTGATGGTGGACAGTCCCACAATATGCCCAACAGAACCGAGTTTGGGCAACTTCGAGTGGTGGAAGTTCTGACGCTGACCTTTCAGCATAGTTACACCTCCACCTGCAAATAAGGCAGGAGTTCATCACGGCAGATCGGCACGCTGCGAACACTCATCCCGTCGGCGCTGACGTAAGACACGAACGAGGTGATGGGCTGGCGGTGCAACAGTTTGTAGATGTACTGCGAAGCGATGGTCGCCATCCAATCGTTGATGAGCAAATCCTGCTCACGCGCCGCCACCAGTTCAGCGCAGGAACGCTCTGGTTCGGGCTGCGGCTTTGCCTCTGGTTCGGGTTCAAGCAGTGCTGGGAACAGCAGCCCGGCATTGGGGAGGTAGGCGTATCTGCCGTTCTGCCCGTCGATATGTCGCAGGGCGGTCTCGTGGTCGCCCGTGTTGCCAATCACCACCTGTCCAGCATTGAAGTGATTGCCGCTATCAATCCAGATTGCACCATTGGCTTTCGCCAGTTCACGACGTGCCAGGTGGTTGTCCACTGCCCCTACTATGAGGTTGCCCCAGCGCTCAAAATGGCGTTCGGCATTAACGGGATCCGCAATGGCGATGATGTCCAAGCCCAAAGCCATGTTGAAGCGGCGCATCAGAACGTGCGCCTTCGATTGTCCGACATCGGCTTCGACGTACAACTGCCGTCCGACGTTCTTCTGTTCAACCTTGTCGGGGTCAATCAGGACGATCTGCGGTGTGTGCAGTCGCGCTGCCTTCATGTCATACACCATCCGTGCAACAGAACGCGCAATCTGCGCCCCGGTTCCACCTAAGCCGACGATGGAGAGAGTCTGAATATGGGTATTTGGATCGAAGGTATTGAGGGTGGTCATTTTTCATCTCCCAGCACCTGTGCCAGCGTC
>DAOTYT010000102.1:0-2691 GCA_034434615.1 Anaerolineae bacterium
GCGAGCGGATCTTCGCGCTCCACCTGCGCCGCGCCCATCTGGCGGATCGGTCCGAATAAGCGTTCGAACTTGTTCTGTGGCATTTTGCCGCCAATGCTGACGAGCGTTTGCAGAGCGCCGTGCGCCTGATCGTCAAGACTGTCCCACATCAGTTCGGCCAGCGCCGGGTCGCGCATGGCGCGGGCGAGGGATTCGATCAGCGCGCTCCCCGACTCTTGATCAAGGGGGACGCCCCAGGCACGCGCCAAAACGGGCAGCAAAAAGCGATCAGCTTCGCGAAGGGTGCGCAGGATGCCGGGCATAAGGGGGCATGTCGTCTTTCTCTATTGGCCGCATAATTTGCATTATACCGCAGTTGTGCCAGCAGTTATTTGACTTAGAACTCTTGTTCGTCTACAATGCCAAATAGACTGTTTGTTCTGTTCTTGAAGGAGAATGCCATGCGCGATCGAACGAAGCTTTCGGAGCGCCAGCAAAATATCCTCGCCTTTATTGATGCCTATCAAACTCAGCACGGTTTTCCACCCACCATCCGCGAGATCGGCAATGCGACCGGCATCGCCTCGACCTCGGTCGTCAACTATAACTTGGCTAAGCTCGTCTCGCTGGGGCACCTCGAACGTTCAGCGCGCGCGTCGCGCGGGCTGCGGCTCGTCAAATCAGCGACTAAAGGCAAAGCGGCCGTGCCGGTGCGCACCCGAGTGACTGATCACTTTTTGCGCGTGCCGCTGGTCGGGCAGATCGTCGCCAGCGAACCAGTGCCGATTCCGGAAGAAATGGGCAGCTATTACGAAGAAGACAGCATGGTGGAACTGCCGCCCTCGATGCTGGGCGGCGTTGACCCGTCGCGGGTGTTCGCGCTGCGGGTGAAGGGCGATTCGATGATCGATGCCATGATTCGCAACGGCGATATCGTCATCTTTCATAAGCAAGAGACAGCCAACAACGGCGACATGGTCGCGGTATGGCTGGCCGAGCGCGGCGAGACGACGCTCAAATACTTCCATCGCGAGGGGAAGCGCGTTCGCTTGCAGCCCGCCCATCCGACGATGGAACCGATCTATGTCGAGGCCGCGCAGTGTCAAATACAGGGGCGCGTGCTGTCCGTCATTCGGCCGAGCGTGTAGGCGCTGCGGCTTAGCTGTCTTCTACAACCGCCTGCTCGATGAAGCGCAGCACGGCGATATTCCACTCGCACAGCGAGCTGGTTGTGATCGTGTAAACCGTCGAGACGGGAACGCCCTCTGCGTTCGCGAGTTGAACCGCAAACTGCGCGTCGATGGCCTGCCGTCCCAACGGCAGTTCGAAGCCGCCTGGCCCATAGCCCGGCGCGCTGCCGCTGATGACCGTCTCATCAACCCCATTGCCCAAAATGCGGATCTGATAGCCATTCAGCGCCTGGTTGTTGACATCGGCGACTGTGCCGGCGATGCTGGCCCAGTTACAGCCGCCGCGCGCTTCAGGATTGGTGAGATAGATGGCGCGGCCTTGCAGCAACGAGAACGAAAAACCCTCGCCGGACGCAGCTTCGACGGGCGCTTCAGGTTCTGACGGGGTCGGCGTCGGCGGGTCGGTCGGCGTCGCTGTCGGCGATGGTGTGGGCGTGCGGCTCGGCGTCGGCGTGATCGACGGCGTGAACGTGTGCGATGGCGTATAGGTCGCGGTAATGACGATCGGCGGCGGCGTGAACGGGGCAAACGGGTTGATCTCGCTGTAGGGGTTTTGCCACAGGGCGGCAAAATAGGCCAGCAGCCCGCAGCCCCCTGCTGTGAACAAGAGGGTGAGCAGATTATAGGCGCGATTGCGGCCGCGGCTGCGCGCTGGGCGCGGCCGTGCGCGGGCCGGCATACCGGCCGGCATACCGGCTCTGGCCCGCGGCTGCGGCGAGAAGCGGAGCGCCTCATCGCGCTGTGAGGACGGTTGTGCTGGCAGCTGGGCCGGCGGCCGGCGGAAGCGGGCATGGTCATCGTCGGTCGGGGGCAGCGTTTGCACGAGTCCGCTGTCCAGCTCTTCGATGAGCGCTTCGGCGTCTTCCATCGGGGCCAGTTCATCAGCGCTAGCGCTGCGTACGGCGCTGCCGTCGGTCTCGTCGATCAGCGCCTCCCCAGCCTGGCTGTCTTCTTCACCCAGCAGCGATCGATCGGGCGGCTCATCGAGATGCAAGGCTGTGGGCGTCGGCGTCTCTACAGCGTCGGTCTCCGATGCGCTCGCTGTGGTGGGCGCGGGTTCCTCAGGCAGTTCGGCCGGCGGGAGCGGAAGCGCGGCGTCCGGCATCAGTGCTGGCGGGTCGCCGAGCGGCGGCTCGGGCGGCAGCGCGCCCGGCGGCGGGATGAGCGGCCCAGTCCGGCTTAGTTTCTGCTTGCGATCCTTCGCTCCAATGCGGCGAATGCCGCTGTCGCGTTCATCGTGTTCACCCGTCATCGCGCTGGTTTCGTCCTAGAACGGCCGATTCTGTTGGAAATTGACCAGCGCGAGGTTGCGCGTACAGTCCGAGGTGAACGTCACCTGCACCTGTGGCGAAATGATCGTGCCGGTCGCGGTTTGCAGCTCAACGATGTACGTATTGGTATTGATGAAGTTGCTGACCGGTATTTCCCACCCTGAAGGCCCGTACAGGGTGTTCGAGCCGCTGACAGCAAACGTATCGACGCCGCTGCCGAACACGTGCACGCGAATCTGGGTGAGCGGCTG